>JAWVZK010000017.1:0-26661 GCA_033722275.1 Longimicrobiales bacterium
CGCGGCTACGACGTTCTTCGCCGCCCAGCGAGACGCGTAGGCGGCGGAGCGGTCGACCTTGGTGGCGTCCTTCCCGGAGAAGGCCCCACCCCCGTGCCGCCCTACCCCGCCGTACGTGTCGACGATGATCTTGCGCCCGGTGAGCCCCGCGTCGCCGTGGGGACCGCCGATCACGAAGCGACCCGTGGGATTGATGTGGAGCACGCAGTCGTCTTCGTCGTACATCTCGGAGGGGAGCGCGGGCTTGACCACCTTCGCCCGGACGGTCTCCTCGACGTCCTCGGCCCGGACGTCCGGGTCGTGCTGGGTGCTCACCACCACCGTGTGGATCCGCACGGCCTTCTCACCGTCGAACTCCACCGTGACCTGGGCCTTGCCATCGGGGCGGAGCCACGGCACCTCGCCGCTCTTCCGCACGTTGGCCAGCTGCTTGGTGAGGGCGTGAGCGTAGTGGATCGTGGGAGGCATGAGCTGCGGAGTCTCGTCAGTGGCGTACCCGAACATCATTCCCTGGTCCCCTGCGCCCCCGGTGTCGACTCCCATGGCGATGTCCGGCGACTGCTGATCGAGGTTCGTCAGGACGGCGCACGTCATGGCGTCGATGCCGAAGGCCGAGCTCGTGTAGCCGATGCGTTGCAGGGTGCCCCGGACGACGTCGGGGATGTGCACGTAGCCTTCGGTGGTCACCTCCCCCGCGACCAGGGCGAGGCCCGTCGTGACGAGGGTCTCACAGGCGACCCGGGACTCCGGGTCCTGGGCGAGCATGTGGTCCAGGACGGCGTCGGAGATCTGATCGGCGATCTTGTCGGGGTGCCCTTCGGTGACGGACTCGGAGGTGAAGAGGGTCGTGCTCAAAGCGGGACTCCTCGCGCTTCGGAATGGTCTCGGAG
Source organism: Longimicrobiales bacterium (assembly GCA_033722275.1). GTDB lineage: Bacteria > Gemmatimonadota > Gemmatimonadetes > Longimicrobiales > Gaopeijiaceae > UBA2589. The sequence continues at coordinate 891 of JAWVZK010000017.1, forward strand.
GCTGTACGGATGGCTCGCAGCGGGACGGAGATGGGGCCGCCTCCCTCGACGGTCGCGCACGCCGTGGGCGCCGTCGACCGGTATTGGAAGCGGCCGAACGCTACCCAATCACTCGGGGACCGACAAGCTCCAGCGCCCGGAGAAGACGCTGAGGTCCACGGAGTCGCCGATGCCGTCCACCAGACACTGGATCACGTCACGGCTGGTAGGGGCCGTCAGGGCTTCGCGAGCCGCCGTCCGAGCGTCTTCCATCCGCACGTCCCGCACCAACTTCTTGATCTCCGGGAGCGACGGCCAGGCCATGGAGAGGGCCGTGATGTCGAGCCCCATGAGGAGGAAGGCAGCCAGAGGGTTCGCGGCCATCTCCCCACACACGCTCACCTCTAGGCCCGCCGCCCGTCCCACCCGCGCCACCTGGTGGAGCTGACGCACCACCGACGGGTGGAACGGATTGTAGAGCTTCGCCAGGCGCGTGTTCGTCCGGTCCACCGCCAGCGTGTACTGGACGAGGTCGTTGGTCCCGATGGAGAAGAAGTCGCTGTATCGTGCGAGCTCGGCGGCATCCAACGCCGCAGCCGGCGTCTCGATCATCACCCCCAGCTTGTAGCCCGCGTTGTAGCGGATGCCGTCGCGACTCAGTCCGGCCGCTTCCTGCTCCAGCAGGGCTCGGACCTGACGAACCTCCTCCACGTCGTTGACCAGCGGGAGCATGAAGCGGACGTCTCCGTGGGCCGTCGCTCGAAGGATGGCGCGAAGCTGGGTGCGGAAGAGCTCCGGCTCGTCGAGACACACGCGGATGGCCCTCCAGCCGAGGAAGGGATTCTGCTCCTGTGGCATCTGGAGGAACATGGGGAACTTGTCGCCCCCCAGATCGAAGGTCCGGATGTAGACCGCACCCTTGGGGAAGGCGGCGGCGACTTGGCGGTACGCCTCGTACTGCTCTTCTTCGTCGGGCATGGCGCTGCGCCCGACCACCAGGAACTCGGTTCGGAACAGACCCACGCCGACGGCCCCGTGGTCTCGGGCATCGGGCGCCTCGCCGGGCAGATCCAGGTTCGCTCGCAGCTCGACGTACTGCCCATCGCGGGTGACCGACTCCAGGGCGCTGATGACCCCGATCTCCTCCTCCCAGTCGGAGAGCCGCTGCTGCCGCCGGTCGAAGCTGGCCTGCTCGTGAGGCTCCGGATCGAGGACGAGGCGTCCGATGCGACCGTCGACGATGGCCGGCTGACCTTCCTCCGCGAGCTCCGTGGCGATGCCGAGACCCACCACCGCGGGGATCTTGGCGGAGCGGGCCAACATGGCCCAGTGCGACGTCCGGGTGCCGTGATCGGTGGCGATTCCCCGCACGCTCTCCAGGTCGAGCTGGACGGTCAGGCTGGGCGTGAGGTTCGACGCCACCACGATCACCCCCCTCTCCACCTCCGCCAGGTCGGTGGGATGGTTCCTGCCCAGGAGACGATGCAGGACCCGGATCATGAGATCCTCCAGATCGTTGAGCCGGTCCAGGACCATGGGATGGGAGGTCCGGCTCCACATGGCGCGAAGCTCCAGCATACGGAGCTCGAAGGCTCGCTGCGCGGTGAGCCGGTTCTCGCGGATGTAGCGTGCGGTGCCGTCCACCACGGCCGGGTCTTCGAGCATGAGGAGCTGTGGATCGAAGATCCGGGCCTCCACCGGCCCGAGACGTTCCTGGGTCTGCTGCTTCGTGTCCTTCAGCCGCTCACTGGCCCAGTCCCTCGCCTCGTGGAACCGGTCGATCTCGCTGGCCACCAGATCGTCCGTGATGGACTCGTGGGCGACCACCGGGACGCCCCACTCGAGACGGAAGACGTGACCCGAGGCGATGCCTTCGGAGGCCGGCGATCCGTCGAGGATGGAGGACATGGTCAGACCTCTTCCGCTTCCAATTCGTCGAACCCGCGTGCCACCAGATCGTGGAGGGCCAAGACGGCGCGCTCGGCGTCGTCGCCCTGTGCCGAGATCTTGAGTCGGCTTCCGCGCTCCGCTGCCAGCATGAGGACCCCCATGATGCTCTTCCCGTTCACTTCGAGCCCGTCCTTCTCCAGTCGGATGTCGGATTCGAACCGACCGGCGAGCTTCACGAGCTGGGCCGCCGGACGGGCGTGCATGCCCGCCCGGTTCACCACTTCCACCGTGCGCGCCACCACGTCGTGGCTCATGAGATGCCGCCCCATAGGGAGAAGACTCCGATGGCCACGACGGTGAGCACGGCGGCGGGCCGCCACGTCCGATGCCCGCCGAGGAGCCCCGCCACGAATCCGAGCGCCGAAAGGAGGAGCCACGGAGTCCCGGACACCACCAGACCGCCGGGACCCCCGATGATCGTGCCGACGAGCAGGCCGAGGAGAAGCACCGTCACCGGCTCGAGCCGGCGGGTCCAGCCCGAGAGATCGGCGCGGTTGAGGATTCGGCCCACCTCCCGGCCCGCCCGGACGCCGGCCCGAAATCCCCACACCCGGATCCCCAGATGCACGGCGTTGAAGAGGAGGAGGAAGACCGCCACCGCCCCCCAGATCGGCACGCCGAGCCAGAGCAGAGAGAGCGCCGCGAGCGCCGTCCCCGGGAGCACCGTGGCCCAGATCAGGGCGTCTCCCAGGCTCCCCAGGGGCCCCCGGATGGCGGTCTTGAGCCTGCGGACGGTCTCGGGATCCGCTCGCTCCGCTTCCATCCGGGCGACGGCGCCGAGGGCCACCGAAGAGAGGTAGGGGTGGGCGTTGAAGTGCTCCAAGTGGCGTTCGACCGCCTGCTTCAGCGCCTCGGGCTCCGATGCGTGGATACGCCTGAGCACCGGAAGGAGGGCGAAGGCGAATCCGGACCCCAGCATGGTCCGATAGTTCCACGAGCCCTGGATGACGAGCGATCGGAGGAACGTCGACACGGCGGCGGGTGTGCACAGGCGGACGAACGGCGGGGACGAGGGACTCGGTGAGGCGCTCACAGGAGCTGACTCCCCGCCAATCCGAGCCCGAGGCCCAGGGTGAACCAGACCTTGCGACGTCGGAAGCCTCCCAGGTCGTTGAGGAGGATTCCCGCGGACACGGCGCCTCCCACCAGGAGAAGGCCGAGGGAGGCCGCTCCACCGAGCGGCCAGTGGGGCACGAGGGCGCCCAGCACCGGACGGCCGGTGATGATCCCCACACCGGTGACGGCGCTACCCCGGAGGAAGTCCGCCGCGATGGCGAGGAGGTGGGCTCGGGGGACCCGTCGCACCAGATCGTCCGATGCCCCCGGCCGCGGAACCCGCTCTCCGTTCCAGCGCCGCTGCATATCGACGGTGGCGCCCCCGACCTGACCCCAGACCAGACCCGCGGCCACGGCAAGGGGGACGGCCCCGGCTCCCTGGAACGGAGCGGCGCACGCCACGGCCACGACGGTGGCGGTGGACGCCTCCGGAAAGCGTGCGCCGCCAGAAGGAACCGAGACCAGGAGGTAGAGCTCCAGGATCATCCCGATGAGGGCCCCCTGGGCCAGGTCACCCGCCACGACACCGGCGAGCGCCCCGGCCACGAGCGGTCGGGAGACCATGAACTGGCCGACGGCCGTCCCGTCGAGCCCGAGCAGACCGCCGAGGACCGTCAGCCGCGCGATGTCCATCGATCGACCCCCTTCTACCGGTCGAGGAGCGTGGCGAGGTCCACCCGGGGCGCGTCGGGGAGCTCCCGGGCCGAGATCTCCGCTCCCGTCTCGGCCATGGTCTCCAGATCCTCCAGATCTTCACGGGTCAGATGCAGGTACCGCAGCACCTCCGTCCGTCCGGGGCCCGGGTGAATCCCACCCAGATTGACCTTCTCCCCCCGCAATCGTCCCCCTTCCGAGAGTCGTCTCATGGTGGGGATGTCCCGGGTGAGGACGATGGTACGACGCGGGTCGTCGCGCCACTCCGCCAACCGAGCGCGGCCTTCCTGCACATCGACGAAGACGACGTCGGCATCGACGACGCCCAGACGGTACAGCTCCTGCTCCCACTCGCTCTCCGCGAGGTCGTCGTCGACGAGCACGTACCGGTCCGGTCGGAGCTCGTGACCCCAGCCGATGACCACCTGGCCGTGGATCAGTCGCTCATCGACGCGGAAGAGGACGATGCCCAAGACCGTGCCCTAGCGGCCGAGGGGAGCGGTGATGGCGGCGCGTCCCCGTTCGATGACCCGCTCCACCACTTCGTCCACCGGGAGCTCCCTATGGAAGACGAAGTCCAGGAGCATGGGGAGGTTCACGCCACACACCACCACTCGCCGACTTCCCCGCGGACACGACGAGAGCGCCGCCATGGCGCAGCTGCCCGACCGCAGGTCCGCGAAGACCACGGCCGGTCCTTCACCGAGCTCCCGATCGAGCTCTGCGCGGAGGTCGTCGGGACTCTTCTCGTCGTTGGAGACCGGGATGAGTCCGTCCGCCGCCTCTCCGGCGATTCGTCGCACCGCGTCCACCATGGCCCGAGCCATGGGACCGTGGGCCACCACGACCCCGCGGACCGGCCCCTCCTCACTCATAGTCCTGCTCCAGGTATTGACGCAGCTTCTTGTCGAAGGCCGCGGCGGAATGCGTCCCCGTGTACTTGAGGAGATGGTTCATCGCCACCACCTCCGAGATGACCGTGATGTTCTTGCCCGGGTTGAGGGGGACGGTCACCACCGGGACGCGGACACCGAGGATCTCCGTGCTGGCCTCTTCGAGACCCGTGCGCGAGTAGTCCCGGTCCTGATCCCAGAGCTCGAGATTCACCACCACTTCGATCCGCTTCTGCTGGCGCACCGCCCGGACACCGAAGAGGGCCGAGACGTCGATGATCCCTACGCCCCTGATCTCCATGTGGTGACCCTGGAGCTCGTGGCCACGCCCGATGAGGACGTCGTTGCCCTGTCGCGTCGCGATCACCAGATCGTCGGCCACCAGCCGATGGCCCCGCTCCACCAGATCCAGCACGCATTCGCTCTTCCCGATACCGCTCTCTCCCATGAACAGAAGCCCCACGCCGTAGACGCTGGCCAAGGATCCATGGAGGGTGGTGGTCGGAGCCAGGGCGTGCTCCAGGAACGGCTTGATCAAGTGGTACAACTGCTTCGTCGATCGCCCGGAGCCGAGGACCGGAATCCCGTGGCGCGTGGCCGCCGCGAGGAAGTACTCCGGGACCGCCTGTGCCTTCGATACGAACACCGCGGGAATCTCGAACGTGAAGAGCTCGTCGAGCCTCCGCTCGGCCTCGTCGTCGTCGATGGTGGCCAGATAGGCCATCTCGGTCTCCCCGAAGACCCACATCCGCCCCTCGGGGACTCGATCCGTGTAGCCGGCGAGGGCGAGGCCCGGCGAGGTGACGTCGGGGTCGTGGGCCGTTCGGTCGAGACTCACGCCCGGGTTCAGATGGGTGAGGGCGAGGGTGTCGACCTTGACCTCGAGGATCTCCTTGATGGAGATGCTGCGCTGGGTCAGGTCCCCTCCTCGCACCAGAGCCGGGACGGTGGAGTCACTCCGCCGACATGGTCTCGGACAGTGGAGGCGCCTGGTGGTCGCGGCGCTGGTCGCGCTGCTTCTTCAGCATCCGTCGCGCACGTTCGATGGCCCGATCCAGGGCCGCCCGGAACTCCTCGCCTTCCCCTCGGGCCACGACGTTGGGCGCGCCGTCGATGTGGACGATGATCTCGGCCTTCCTGGTGTGCTTCTCATCGGCGTAGATCACCTCGGCCGACGTCGCTCGCTCCTCGAACTTGGAGAGACCCGCGACCAGGGACTCGGTCCGGTCGCGGACGCGCTTCGGAAGATCACAACGACGCTCGGTGATGCTGATTCTCACCTTGGCTTCCTTCACATGGGGGCTTCTGCACGAGCACGAAAGCTAGTCTGCCTCCCCATCCTCGACCACCCGTCGCAGGACCTCTTCGAAGGCGTCCGTCGACGAGTCCCAGGAGAACCCCTCGGCGAAGCGCCGGGCATCGCGACCCATCCTCGACCGGAGCTCGGGATCCTGGACGAGGCGGGCCACTGCCGACGCGAGGCGGTCCACGTCTCCATGGGGGACGAGCAAGCCCGTCGCACCGTCGACCACGGACTCTCGAAGTCCCGGGGCGTCGCTGGCCACCGTGGGTGTGCCGCACGCCGCGGCCTCCAAGCTGGCGATCCCCCAGCCTTCCTTGGGCGACGTGAGGACGTGGATCCACGACGTGCGGAGGAGCTGGAGCTTCTCCTCCTCCGAGACGAAGCCCAGGAGGTGAACCTGATCCGACACGCCGAGGCGGTCGGCGAGTCTCCGGAGCGGCAGCTCCTGCTCGCCCTTCCCCGCCACGCGAACCTCGACGCGGAGTCCGCGGTGGGCCAGCTCCGCCACCGCCCGCACGACCAGGTCGACGTGCTTGTACGCCTTGAGCCGACCGACGAAGACGAGGGTGGGCGACACCGTGTTCGTCCCGGCGGGCGTGTAGCGGTCCACGTCGATCCCGTTCGTGATGACGCGGATCCGGTCCTCGGGAAGTCCGCGAGCCGTCAGGTCCTCCCGGGTACTCTCGGAAACGGCGACGATGGGCAGACCCCGATAGAGGAGCGGGATCGGACGCTCGAGGAGCCACGTGACCGCTGCCACGGGCCACGAGCCCGCCTCGAAGGCCGTCGAGCCGAAGAGGTGGTGGACCAGGAGAACGGTGGGCGCCGCGGTCCAGAAGCGTGTGAAAAGGGGGACCTTGTTGAGATCCTCGACGACGACGTCGAAGTCTTCGTCCGCCAGGTGGCGTCGATGATACCGGGGAGCCGCCAGAGAGAACGTGTAACGACGTCCGGCACGGTGGACCTCGATTCCGTCGAGCCGCGTCCGGGTCGGAGCCCCCGGCCACCCCGAGACGAGGGCGGTGACCTGGTGGCCCCGGGCGGCGAGGCGACCGAAGATCTGATGCAGGTGGGCCTCGGCGCCCCCGGACTGTGGATTCTCCCGGTCCAGCCAGTTGACCACCAGGATCCTCACTCCGGCTTGGCTCCGTTCCTCACTCCCGTCTGGCTCCCTTCTTGTACAGCGCGTCGAGGACGCCGTTGACGAAACGCGGGGATTCCCGACCCCCGTACGCCTCGGCGAGATGGATGGCTTCCTGGATGGCCACCTTCGGCGGGATCTCGTCGAGATAGAGGAGCTCCGTGGCCCCGATCCGGAGGACCGCGCGGTCGATCCGGGAGAGCCGATCCAGGCTCCAGTTCTCCAGCGCCGACCGCAGGGCGTCGTCGATCTCGGCCAGGTGCTCGTCCATGAGGGTGAGGAGGCGCCGGATGTAGGGGACCCGTCGTGGGGCCACCGTCCGTGTCGCCGTGGTCTCCACCAGGGCGTCACGGAGCGTGACCCCGAATCCGGTGCTCTCCCACCGGTAGTGGACCTGCAGCGCCCACGCTCGAGCCCGGCTACGGTCGATGCGCTCTCTCCGGTCCAGGCTGGGAGCGGAATCGGTGCCGCCGACGGGCTTCACGTCTCGCCGTCCAGCATGCGATAGACATGCGCCATCTCGATGGCCGCCATGGCCGCCTCGTACCCCTTGTTGTCGCGGCCGGCCCCCGCCCGGGCCTGAGCCTGAAGCGCGTCGTCGGTGGTGAGCACGCCGAAGACCACGGGGATCCGCGACGCTCTCGCCACGGCGCCCAGCCCCAGGGAAGCTTCCTGGCAGACGTAGTCGAAGTGGGGCGTCTCGCCGCGGATGACGCAACCGAGGGTGACGATCGCGTCGAAGCGTCCCAGATCCACCGCCCTCGCGGCCGTCTGCGGCAGCTCCCAGGCTCCCGGCACCCGCAGGACGTGGATCCGGTCTTCGTCCGCTCCATGCTCACGGAGCGCCGTGAGCGCCCCGGCCAAAAGCCGGTCCGTGATCTCGGCGTTGAAGCGGGCTGCGACGACGGCGATCCGGAGTCGCGATGCGTCGAGCTCGCCCCGGACATCGTCCACGGGGGATCCGCGGCTGCTCACAGAATGTGTCCCAGCTTCGACCGCTTCGTGGCCAGATACCGCTGGTTGTGCTCACCGGGCTCGATCCTGAGCGGCTCCCGACCGGTGATCTGGAGATCGTACCCGTCGAGACCGACGATCTTCTTGGGGTTGTTCGTGAGCAGGCGAATGGATCGAAGCCCCAGGTCCAGGAGGATCTGGGCGCCGATGCCGTAGTCCCTCAGGTCCGGCCGGAAGCCGAGATGCTCGTTGGCCTCCACGGTGTCCAGACCCTCGTCCTGGAGCTGATACGCCTTGAGCTTGTTGCCGAGCCCGATCCCCCGGCCTTCCTGACGTAAGTAGACGATGGCCCCGAGACCCTCGTCGTCGATCTGCTGCATGGCGGCCGCGAGCTGCTCCCCGCAGTCGCAACGCATGGACCCGAACACGTCCCCGGTGAGGCATTCCGAGTGCATGCGCACGAGGACGTCCTTCTCGCCGTCCACCTCGCCTCTCACCAGCGCCAGGTGCTCCCGCCCGTCCATGACGCTCGTGTAGCCCACGACCCTGAAATCTCCGAAGGCCGTCGGCATCCTCGCCTCCGCGATCCGCTCCACCAGACGCGTCTTCGTGAGGCGGTAGGCCACGAGCTGGGCGACGGTGATGAACTTCAGCTCGTGCTCCTGGGCGAAGACTTCGAGCTCGGGACGTCGCGCCATCTTGCCGTCGGCGTCCAGGATCTCGCAGATCACGCCCACAGGACGCAGTCCCGCCAGCTCCGCCAGGTCCACCGATGCCTCCGTCTGCCCCACCCGGCGGAGCACGCCCCCCGCCTTGGCGCGGAGGGGGAAGATGTGGCCCGGCCGACGCAGATCCGACGGCTTGGTCTCGGGATCGGCCAGGACCTGGATGGTCCGGGCACGGTCCTGCGCGCTGATGCCCGTCGTCACGCCGAAGCGTTGGTGGGCGTCCACCGAGACGGTGAAGGCCGTCCCCTGCGGATCGGTATTCCGATCGGTCATCAGAGGCAGGTCGAGGGCATCGGCCCGTTCCGGCGTGAGCGTGACGCAGATGAGTCCGCGGCCGTACTTGGTCATGAAGTTCACGTGGTCCGGAGTCACCTCCGAGGCGGCCATGACCAGGTCGCCCTCGTTCTCCCTGTCCTCGTCGTCGGCCACGATGATCATCCGACCCCGTCGGATGTCTTCGATGGCCGCTTCGACGTTGTCGAACTTCATGCGTCCTGCTCCGAAGCGCGGAAGGAGTCCGAGCCGTGCCCGCTGGCGAGCATCCTCGCGACGTACTTCCCGATGAGGTCTCCCTCCACGTTCACCGGGTCGCCCGCCTCCAGCTCGCCCAGGTTGGTGAATGCGTGTGTGTAGGGAATGACGCCGATACGAACCCCACTCTCGGGCAGGAGTTCACTGACGGTGAGGCTCACTCCGTTCAGCGTGACCGAGCCATGATCGATGCTCTGTGCGTGGACTCCGGGTGGCAGGGAGAAGTCCATGAGCCAATAGTCGCCGTCCTTCACCTTTTTCTTAAGGTAACCGATGCCATCTACATGTCCTTGCACAATATGGCCGTCGAGGCGATCCCCGAGTCGAGCCGCTCGCTCCAGATTCACCCGGGTGCCCGTCTCGTACCGCCCCGCGATGGTCCGTCGGAGGGTCGTGCCGATGACGTCCACCGCGAACGCGCCGGCCCTGAGCCGGGTCACCGTGAGACACGCCCCGTCCACGGACACCGACTCGCCCGGAGCCAGATCCCCGGCGACCTCCTTCGAGGCGATCCAGAAAGCCCGGGTGACCTCGCCCTCCCGAACCTCCTGGACCCGACCCACGGCCTCGACGATCCCGGTGAACATCAAGCCTCTTCCCGGTCGAGGACGAGGAGCGCGTCCCGCCCGAAGACCTCCGGCGCCCGGGTGGGCCGGAAGCTCGACCAATCGAGGGTGTCTCCACCGGGGAAGGCCGGCACGCCCGCCTCGCCCAGGGTACGGGGCGCCACAAAGAGGTATACCCGTTGCACCCGGCCGTCCCGCAGGAGACTCGAGGCCAGACGCCCGCCGCCCTCGCACAGGATGGATCGGATCCCCAACTCCCAGAGGACGTCGGATACGGCCTCCAGCGAGAGCCGCCCCCCCTCGTGCGCCACCGGATGGACGTGGGCCCCCGACGCCTCGAGACGCTCGATGGCCCCCTCCGCGACGTCCAGTCGCGTGAAGACGTGCAGGGGTGCCTCCTCGACGAGCTCGAAGATCGCCGCGCCCGGGTCCAGATCCGCCTCGGGGGCCAGGACGACGCGGCGAGGCGCCTGGCGTCCCGGAGGGACCAGCCTGACCGTCAGACGGGGATCGTCCACGCGCGCCGTCCCGGCCCCGACCAGCAGAGCGTCGAAGCCGGTACGGAGACGATGCACCTCTTTGTGCGCCTCGGCACCCGTGATCCGGGTCGAGGCCTCCGGGGCCCCCGCGATGCGAGCGTCGAGGGTCATGGCCAGCTTCAACGCCACGAACGGCGTCTCGTGACGCGCCACGTGCATGAAGGCTGGATTCTCCACCCACGCCTCCGCGGGGCTCCAGACCGGCCCGACCACGTCCACGTCCGCTCCCCTCAGGGTGTCGGCCCCACCCCCCGAGCGCCGGCCCGGATCGGCGGCGCCGTAGACGACGCGAGCCACCCCTGCGTCGATCAGGGCCTGGCTGCACGGGGGCGTCTTGCCCTGGTGGTCGCACGGCTCGAGGCTGACATACGCGGTGGCTCCCTCAGCCGCGGTCAACGCCTGCTCCAGGGCGACGATCTCCGCGTGGGGCCCTCCGAAGACCTGATGATGTCCCTCCCCCACGATCTCCCCGTCGCGGACCAGCACGCAGCCCACCATGGGATTGGGATGCACCCGACCCCATCCCCGGTGGGCCAGGCTGCGGGCCTTCTCCAGGTAGTCCCGATCCGTGGGGGACAGCGCCGATGACTCGAGGGTCACAGCACCAGCCGAGCGGAGATGGAGGCGAAGCCGGTGCCCCGGCTGGGGTCGTGCTCCGCGGCGTACCCCGGGACAGGAGAGAGCCCTTCGGCCCACCCTCCCTCGACCGTGAGGGCCAGGACCAGGCTGAAGGTCATGGAGGCGCTGGCGAAGTAGAGGCGTCGACTTCCTGAGATTGAGCCCCGCGCGGCCGCGCTTCCCGGCGCCAGAGGCCCGTCGGAGGTGCTCAGGCGGGCATCGGCGGAGAAGTCGTCCCATCCGAAGCCGGCGAGGACCTCCACTGCGAACAGGTCCTTGCTCGCCGCGACGCGGATCGAGGTGGCCGACGGATCGACGGTGACGCCCGCCACGTCTCCCGCGAGGGGATCACCGTACGTGGTCTCCCCGAAGAAGCGCCGGGCCACCGACACCGAGACCCCGGGCACGGTGAAGCCTTCCCGGAAGATCCCCAGCCGTGCCCCCGCCGAGAACGAGCGGACGCTTCCTTCGATCCCGCGAGAGGAGGAAGGAAGGTGCAACGCGACGTCCACGAAGAGGTCGGTGGCGAGGAAGCCCCCCACGGTGGGCATGAGTCGGACGCCATCGAAGAGGCCCGCGGCCACACCACCCTGGAAGGAAGGAACCCACTCGGCGGACTCGGTCAGCGGCTCCCGGAGATCGGGCAAGCCCCAGGACGAAGCGGAGAGGTGTCCGAAGAACGCCCACCGGGGCCCGCCTCCCGCCCGCGTGCCGAGGTTCGACGCGGTCCCGGGGACGGGAGATCCCAGGCCGGAGAGGAGGGTGGCGTGGCCCAGGAAGGAGTATCCGGCGGTGGCCCCCGCCAGACAGTCGTCGGCCGCACCCCCGGCCTCCACGCACGCCCCGGCCAGGACCTCGGGGGCCTGCGCCGCCAGGGGTCGGGACCCGAGGGAGCATGCCGCCATCACCAGCAGCGTCCCCACGAGCGGGGGACGGTGAACCGTAATCCGCGGAGAAGACCTCACGAGTAGCGTACCCCCTGTCCGCTGATGATCGTGCCGATGGTCCACGAGGCGATTCCAGCCTCGTCGGCGGCGTTCTCCACCACGGGCACGTCGGCCGAATCGACCACGACGATCATCCCGACGCCCATGTTGAAGACGCGATCCATCTCCCGGCGGGAGACCTCTCCGGCGTCCTCGAGCGTACGGAAGACGGGCGGGACGGACCAGGCGGAACGCTCGATCTCGGCGCCCAGGCCATCGGGGAGCACCCTGCGGAGGATCCCCGGGATGCCCCCGCCCGTGACGTGCGCGAGGCCCCGCACGACACCGGCACGCAGGGGACCTTCGAGCACCCTCAGATAGCTCCGGTGCACCTGCAGGAGCTCCTCGCCCACCGTTCGGCCGACGCCAGGAAGCTCGTCGTCCACACCGAGCTCCATGACGTCGAAGACGATCCTTCTCGCCAGGGTGTAGCCGTTGGTATGGAGACCGCTGGAGGCCAGGCCCACCAGGACGTCGCCCTCCCGGATCCGGGCCCCGTCGAGGATGTCCCTCCGGGGCACGATGCCGACGACGAAGCCCGCGAGATCGTACTCGCCGGCAGCGTAGAAGTCGGGCATCTGAGCGGTCTCGCCGCCCAGGAGCGCGCAGCCGTTCTCCCGACAGGCCAGGGCCACCCCTCGCACCACGTCGCCCACCACGGACGCGTCCATCTCACCCGTGGCCAGATAGTCGAGAAAGAAGAGCGGACGGGCGCCCTGGACCAGGATGTCGTTCACGCAGTGGTTCACCAGACATTGTCCCACGGTATCGTGCACTCCGGTGGCGAAGGCCAGCTTCAGCTTGGTTCCCACGCCGTCGGCGCTGGACACCAGCACCGGCGTATCCACGTCGCCCGGGACCTGGTACAGGCCACCGAAAGCGCCCAACTCCGAGAGCGTGTTCCGGTCCCGGGTGGAGGCCACGAGCCCCTTCAGGCCCTCCTTCGCACGCTCGGCTGCGTCCAGGTCGACACCCGCATCCGCGTACTTCAGTCCTCGGATGCTTCGGTCTTCGTCCGTCATCTTCAGGCACGCTCCTCCACGGGGACCCGTGTCTCGAAAGCCGTGATCCTGCGGAACTCCTCCACGCGGTCGTGGATGTGTTCTCGCTCCAACTCCCGGAGGCGGTCGACGCTGAACCGCTCACACGCGAAGGAGCCCAGCGCGGAGCCGTACACCATCGCCCTGCGCATCTCCGGGGGGCTCACGGCATCCGCGTGCGCCAGATATCCGATGAAGCCGCCGGCGAAGGCATCCCCCGCTCCGGTGGGATCGAAGACCTCCTCCAGGGGAAAGCCGGGCACGTAGAAGAGCCAGCCGTCGGCGAAGAGGATGGCGCCGTGCTCCCCCTTTTTCACCACCACGGTATGGGGGCCACGGTCCTGCACCCAGCGGGCCGCCTTCAGGAGGTTCGACTCATTGGCGAGCTGGCGCACCTCCTCGTCGTTCACCATGAGGATGTCCACGCGCTCCAGCAGATCCAGGAGAGAGGCCCGACTTCCTTCGATCCAGTAGTTCATGGTGTCGCAGGCGACGATGTCGGGCGACGCCACCTGGTCCAGCACGTCGTGCTGCAGGACCGGATCGATGTTTCCGAGGAAGACGAACCGGCTGTCCCGGTACGGATCGGGGATCTTGGGCTGGAAGTCACCGAAGACGCCGAGTCGGGTCTCCAGGGTGTCTCTGGTGTTCAGGTCGTAGTGATAACGGCCCGCCCAGAAGAAGCTCTCCCCATCGGCTTCCTCGATGCCCCCCAGGTCGGCCCCGCGGCGGGCGAGGAAGTCCAGATCGGCCAGGGGATAATCGTCGCCCACCACACCCACGAGCTGCACCGGGTGGAAGACCGTCGCCGCCGCTGCGAAGTACACCGCCGAGCCACCCAGAACCCGCTCGGCCCGCCCGAAAGGCGTCTCCACCGAGTCCAGCGCCACGCTCCCGACACAGAGGATCGACATGAGACGCTAGACCTCCTCGGGATCCCGCGATCCGTCCCCCTCTCCCTCGCGGCGCATCTGCTCCGGGGCCTCGATGCCGAGAACGGTCAGGCCGTTGCGCAGAACGATCTGCACCGCCCGGGCCAGGGCCAGACGAACCGTGCGCAGATCCTCGTCGTCGTGGAGGACGGCCAACTCCGGGTTCCGTGTGGGATTGCCCGCGTGATACCACGAGTTGGCGGCGCCCGCGGTCTGCTCCAGATAGTCGCACACCACGTGAGGCGTGGCGTCCCGGGCCGCCCGCTCGAGCGTCTCGGGAAAATCATCGAGGGCTTTGACCAGCTCGCGCTCCAGATCGTGCCGGAGCAGCTCGAGGTCAGGTCCGGCCGGCTGGATCTGCGTCTTGTCGACACCCGCCTTCCGGAAGATCGAGCACATGCGGGCGTGGGCGTACTGGACCTTGTACACGGGGTTCTTGTCAGAATGGTCCAACGCGACGTCCAGGTCGAAGAGGAGGTGGGCGTCGGGCTTGCGCATCTGGAAGAAGTACCGTGTCACGTCCACGCCCACCTCCTCGTAGAGCTCACGGAGGGTCATTCCGGATCCGGCGCGCTTGGAGAACTTCACTTCCTCACCCTCACGCTCCACCCGCACCATCTGGTGCAGGACGTACTCGGGATACCCTTCGGGAAGACCCAGGGCCTGAAGACCGGCCCGAACGCGGGCCACCGTGCCGTGGTGGTCGGACCCCTGGACATTGATGGCCCGGTGATATCCCCGCTCCCACTTGCTCATGTGGTAGGCCACGTCGGGAAGGAAGTAGGTGGGCTGGCCGTTGCTGCGGACCATGACGCGGTCCTTCTGGTCGCCGAACTCGGTGGTCTGGAGCCAGACGGCGCCCTCCTTCTCGTAGACGAGGCCCGTCTTACGGAGCCTCTCGATGGTCTCCTCCACCAAGCCCCGCTCGTACAGGGACGACTCCAGGAAATACTCGTCGAAGTGAACCCGGAACTCGTCGAGATCGCGGTCCTGCTCGTCCCGGAGCACCGAGACGGCATGAGCCCGGATCGCGTCCAGTGCTTCCTCGGAGTCGTCCTTCAGATAGCGATCGCCGGCGCGCTCCACGAGAGCGTCGGCGACATCCTTCACGTACGCTCCGCGATACCCGTCTTCCGGCACCGCCTCGTCCTTGCCCAGCGCCTGGCGATATCGGGCGCGAACGCTCAACGCCAGCAGCTCCATCTGCCGCCCGCTGTCGTTGTAGTAGAACTCGCGGTGCACGGCCCATCCCGTCCATTCCAGGAGGGATGCGACGGCGTCGCCGAGGGCGGCTTGACGTCCATGCCCCAGATGCAGCGGACCCGTCGGGTTGGCGGAGACGAACTCCACCATCACGTCCCGGCCGCCTCCGGCGTCGCTCCTTCCGTAGCGCTCGTCCGCATCCAGGATGGTGTCGACGGCCGAAGCGACCGCGCCGGTCGCGAGGCGGAAGTTGAGGAAGCCCGGTCCGGCCACCTCCACCGACTCCACACCCGAGCGCTCCACGTCCAGGCGCGTCGCGATCTCCTCGGCGATGGCTCGTGGCGGTCGCTCGAGAGCTCGGGACAACGTCAGGGCCACGTTCGTGGCCAGGTCGCCGTGGGTCGGATCCCTCGGACGCTCGAGGTGGATCTCGACGTCGGCGACGCCCATCTCGCCCAGGACCTGGGCAATCCCGCTGCGGATCGCTTCCTCGGCCACCTCAGGAATCCGTGGATCCGGAGGAGGCGGTGCCGTCCGACGTGCCCCCGGACGAGGAGGTCGTGGAGGCACCCCCCGGGTCCGAGCTCCTGGAACCCGCGGCACCTCCCGAGCCCTCCGACGGCGCGGCCTTCCCCCCCGAGCTCTCCGAAGGAGCCGCCTTCCCCCCCGCCTCGGTCTCGGAGGACGCCTTCTTCTTGTAATCCTCCGACCGATAATCCGTGATGTAGAATCCCTCCCCCTTGAAGAGGAAGCCGGCACCTCCGGAGATGAGCCGACGCGCCTGCGCCCCACATTCAGGGCACTCGGCGACCGGCTCGTCGGTCATCTTCTGGAAGGCCTCGAATCGGTGGCCGTCGGGGCACTCGTAATCGTACGTCGGCATGGATGGACGAGGGGCGTGGGCGACCAGGAAGCCGTCCGCGCCAGGGACGGCAGAAGCCCTGAAAATTAACGACGATGGAGAGCCGTTACTACCCGTCGTACGTGCCCCACTCCCGGCGCAAGGCGTCGCTGATCTCCCCCAGCGTCACCCCGGACTTCACGGCGGACACGAGCGCCGGCATCAGGTTCTCGTCGGAGGCGGCCACCGCTCGGATCGCCGAGATCTCTCCCGAGACGCGGTCCGGGTCGCGCTCGCTCTTCGCCCGCCGCAGGCGCTGGATCTGGGCTCGCTCGAGCGCGGAGTAATCGGGCTGGCCGATCCGCGGCGACGCCTCCTCGTCGACGTGCTCGTTGACCCCCACCACGGTGCGGTCCCCCGACTCCACCTCCATCTGGAAACGGTACGCCGACTGGTGGATCTCATCCTGCATGAAGTCGATGGCCCGCGCGGCACCGCCGAGCTCGTCGATGCGCTTCAGGTACCCGCGGGCGCGACGCTCGACCTCGTCGGTGAGGGCCTCCACGTAGTGAGAGCCTCCCAGGGGATCGGCGGTGTTCGTCACCCCCGACTCGGCGGCGAGGATCTGCTGTGTCCGCAACGCCAGCTTCGCCGACTCCTCGGTCGGTAACGCCAGGGCTTCATCGTAGCCGTTCGTGTGGAGCGACTGGGTGCCGCCCATGGTGGCCGCCAGGGCCTGCACGGTGACCCGGACGACATTGTTGAGCGGCTGCTGAGCCGTCAGAGTCGATCCTCCGGTCTGCGTGTGGAAGCGGAGGCGACAGGAGCGGTCGGAGGCGCCGAAGCGCTCGCGCATGAGCGTCGCCCACAGCCGCCGGGCCGCCCGGAACTTCGCCACTTCCTCGAACAGGTCGTTGTGCGCGGCGAAGAAGAAGGAGAGGCGTGGCGCGAAGGACTCCAGATCGAGTCCGGCCGCCAGAGCCCGCTCCACGTACTCCAGCCCGTTGGCGAACGTGAAGGCCACCTCCTGGGGCGCCGTGGAGCCGGCTTCGCGCATGTGATAACCGGAGATGGAAACCGTATTCCAGCGGGGGACCTCACGGGCGCAGAACGCCATGAGATCGGTGATCAGCCGCAGGCTCTGGGTCACCGGATAGATATAGGTGCCCCGGGCGACATACTCTTTGAGCACGTCGTTCTGGACGGTTCCGCCGAGGCGCGTCCGGTCCACCCCCTGCTCGTCTCCCAACGCCACGTAGAGGGCCAGGAGGATCCCGGCGGTGGCGTTGATGGTCATGGAGGTGGAGACCTGATCGAGAGGGATCCCCCGGAACAGCCGACGCATGTCGTCCAGGGAGTCCACGGCCACCCCCACCCGCCCGACCTCGCCGGAGGCCATGGCGGCGTCCGAGTCGTACCCCATCTGCGTCGGAAGGTCGAAGGCGACCGAGAGCCCCGTCTGTCCGCGCTCCAGGAGGTATCGGAACCGTTCGTTCGTCTCCCCGGCGGTGCCGAACCCGGCGTACTGGCGCATGGTCCAGACCCGGCCCCGGTACATCGTCTCGTAGACACCCCGGGTGAAGGGATAGGCGCCGGGCTTCTCGTCTCCGTAGTGAGCGTCGACCTCGATGCCCGAGTCGGTCCGACAGCCCCCGTTCCCGCTCACGGCGTCTCCTCCTCCAGGGCGGCGAGGTCGACCAGGAGCTGGTCCTTCTCCACCGCCTCACCTTCGGCGACGTGGATCCGACGGACCCGCGCGGCGGCGGCGGCCTTCAGCTCGTTCTCCATCTTCATGGCCTCCACGATGACCAGTCCCTGCCCTTCCCGCACCACGTCGCCCTCCCCAACCTCCACCTTCACCACCATCCCCGGCATGGGAGCGGTGATGGGCTCGGGCCCGAGGGCCCCGGAGGATGCCCCGGTCATCTCCCTGATGGTCCGGGTGCGCTCGTCGACGACGTCGGCCCGAAGACGGGCCCCTCCGAGATGGATGTCCCAGGTCTCCCGACCCACCCTGCCCGCCGCGAGGCGATGGGAACGGCCGTCGACGACGAGCGAGCGGACGGGACCGCCGTCGATCCGGGCGAAATCCGCCTGCACGTCCTCGCCGTCCACCGAGATGCCGTCGGCCCCGAGCTCGACCACGAAGGTCCTGCCGGCGATGGTCACATGGTAGATCAAGCGCCCTCCCCGCGGCTCAGGACGGCAACGGTCTCCACGTGCGCCGTATGGGGGAAGAGATCGAAGGAGCGGAGGCCCGTGAGGCGGAAGCGGCTCTTCAGCAGGGCCACGTCCCGGGCCAAGGTCGCAGGATCGCAGGAGACGTACACGAGCTTGGGCGGTGGCGCGCTGCGGACGATGTCGGGCACCGGATCGTCGAGGCCCGTGCGGGGGGGATTCACGATCAGAGTGTCGCACGGAAGATGGGCGGCCAGATGCTGCTCCACGGGTCCCTCCACCACCTGGAGGCCCGACGGCGCCTCGTGGCGGGCGGCCTCCACGGCCGAGGCGTTCCGCTCGATTCCCACGACCCGATCCCCCCGGGCGGCCAGCCTTCGTCCCACCGTAGCGGCCCCGCAGTAGGCTTCGACGACCGCCCGCGGAGAGGGCGTACCCTCGGAGGGGCGCTCGGCCGCCGACACCCGGACGACATGGTCGTAGAGGGCGTCGGCCACCTCGGGATTCACCTGCTCGAAGGCGTCGCCGCCGCCGGGATCGGAGACCCCCGCCACCAGCGCCGCTCGATGGTCCCCCGTCGGCCTGTGCCAGACAGCAGCGAGCGAAGGGACGTCGTCCAGGAGCCCTCCGGATCGCCAGCCCGGAGCGCCGCCCTCCACGAGGAGCTCGACGCCGGAGCCGACGGTCCGAAGATGCAGCCGGAGACGCCCGCCGTCGGGCAGGCGGTGGGCTCCGCCACCCCACTGGTCCCGGAGCTCCACCCAGCTCCTCAGCAGGCCGGACCTGGGGAGGAGGCACTCGTCGTGGATGTCCACCACGTGTCCCGGGCGATCGAGGGCATGGAGCCCCGCCACCACCCGTCCACCCCGGAGTCTGCGGAGGGTGAAGGTCATCCTGGACCGGTAGCGCTCGATCCGGGGAGACGGCACCACATCCGGATCCGGAGCGTCCGGCAGCTTCCCGATCCGCTCCAGGGCGTCGGTCACGAATCGGCCCTTCCATTCCAGCTGGGAGGCGTACGGCAGATGCTGCAGCTGGCACCCTCCGCACCGGGCGTAGAGTGGACAGGGCGGCTCGACGCGAGCGTCGCCCTCCCCCAGGATCTCCACGAGGGCCGCCCGCGCCCAGCTCGATCGGTCCTGGTCCACCCTCACGCGCACCCGGTCCCCGGGCGCGGTCCGCGGCACGAAGACCACGCGGCCGTCGGGGAGCTCCCCGACCCCGTCGCCCCCCGACGCTACGGCGCGGATCTCCACGTCCACCGTCGCAGGAGGCGTCTGGGTGCTCATCGGTCGCCTCCCGGAAGCCCCGCCCGACGCCACGCGGACACGGCCGTAGCGTCGGACGTTCCGATCCGCGGAGCCCTGTGCCGTCGATGATCGTCCTCCAGGAGGGCGGCCGCGACGGCCGCCGCCTTCAGGGCATCCCCGTCGTCTCCCGACTCGAGGACCTCCGGGTGCTCGTCCAGATAGCGGATGGAGAGTTCGCCCTCGCGGAAGTCGG
The DNA here is from genome assembly GCA_033722275.1 of Longimicrobiales bacterium. GTDB lineage: Bacteria > Gemmatimonadota > Gemmatimonadetes > Longimicrobiales > Gaopeijiaceae > UBA2589. The sequence goes on from JAWVZK010000017.1 coordinate 20,486, forward strand.
CCTCCTCCATCACCCTCCGGTGGAAGGCCACGCAGGTCTCCACACCCGCCACGACGAGCCCGTCCAGCGCCCGCGCCATACGCCGGATCGCCAGCTCCCGAGACGACGCGTGGACGATGAGCTTGGCCAGCAGGGGATCGTAATGGAGGGTCACCTCACTGCCACGCAGGATCCCGGCGTCCCAACGGACGCCCGGGCCGGAGGGAGTCTCCAGATGCTCGATCGTGCCCGTCGACGGCAGGAATCCGGCGGAGGGATCTTCGGACGTGATGCGACATTCGATGGAATGACCCTCGAGCCGTATGTCGTCCTGCTCGAAGGGCAGACGCTCACCGGAGGCGACGCGGAACTGCCACTCCACGAGATCCAGGCCGGTGACGAGCTCCGTGACGGGATGCTCCACCTGAAGGCGCGTGTTCATCTCCAGGAAGTAGAAGTCCCCGTCGTCGTAGAGGAACTCGACCGTGCCCGCACCCCGGTAGTCCACGGCCCGAGCGGCCCGCACCGCCGTCTCGCCCATCCGCCTCCGCTCCTCGGCGGTGAGCACCGGTGAGGGCGCCTCCTCCACGAGCTTCTGGTGGCGGCGCTGGATGGAGCATTCCCGCTCCGCCAGATGGAGCACGTGGCCATGGGCATCGCCCAGGACCTGGATCTCGACGTGGCGCGGCCGGTCGAGGTATCGCTCCAGGTAGACGCTGCCGTCGCCGAAGGCGGCGCGGGCCTCCCGACTCGCGGCCTCGAAGGCGCGACGGAGCCCTTCCCGGTCTTCCACCACGCGCATCCCCTTCCCCCCGCCCCCGGCTGCCGCCTTGAGGAGTACGGGGAATCCGATCTCCGCGGCGGCCTCCGCCGCCGCATCGGGATCCGCCACCGCCTCGGTGAGCCCGGGGACGATGGGAACCTGCGCCTCGGACATGCGTCGACGGGCCTCCGTCTTGTCACCCATGGCCGCGATGGTGTGGGCGGCGGGTCCCACGAAGACCAGACCCGCGTCCTCCACCCGTCGAGCGAAGTCGGCGCGCTCGGCGAGGAACCCGTACCCCGGATGGATGGCCTCGGCGCCCACCTCCAGGGCGAGCTCCACCAGCGCCTCACCCCGGAGATAGCTCTCCGACGACGGTGCGGGGCCGATGCAGTAGGCTTCGTCGGCCTCCAGAACATGGGGCGCCAGGCGGTCGGCCTCGGAATACACCGCGAAGGTACGGATGCCGCAGTCCCGGGCCCCACGGGCGATGCGTACGGCGATTTCGCCGCGATTGGCGATGAGGACGGAGCCGATCACGTGATCTCCGGTGGTTGGCGAGGTGGCGGCCTTCAATTGTAGAGCCTGCCCCCTCCCGCCGGGAGGGCCCGTACCGTGGGTGCATCGGGCCCGTCCTTCGCCAGCGGCCCGAGCTCCTACTCGTGTGAGGGCGCCGTGAGAAGCCGTTCCTCACCCTCGCGGACGATCCGCAGCCGGATCTCTTCGTCCTCGCCGTAGCTCGCCAGGATCCTGCGCAGGCGGTCGGGCGTCGTCACCCTGCGATCACCCACCTCGAGCACCACGTCCCCGGATTGGAGCCCGAGCGTGCTCGACGGGCTCACGTCGGTGACCAGCACTCCCTCCTCCACCCCGAAGTACCGGCCCAGCGCGGGGTTCAGCTCGACGAGCTCAAGACCCGCAGCCCGCCCCGTGCCGGGAACCAGGAGACGGGATCCCGGACCCCGGAGAACATGGATGTCTCCCAACCGCTCCCCGAAGCGGGCCATCTCGTCCCGGAAACGCTCCTGGTCCCACCGCCACCGTCCCCGCGGCGCTGCGCCCCGCAGGTCCCAGAGCTCCCGGACCTCCACGGTGGCCGACCGGGATTCGCCGTCCCGGAGGTAGCGGACCTCCACCTCCTGACCGGGCTCGAGCTCCCGGACGAGGACGCGAAGGCGCTGAGCGGGCACGGACCGGTCCAGGTCGATCCGCCGCTCCTGGTCCGACGAAAGAGGCTGGGACAACGACCGGCCGGCGACGTGGGTGATGACGTCGCCCGCTCTCAGGCCCGCCTCGTCGGCGGGCCCACCGTCGAGGACCTCGTCCACCACGGCCCCGTCGGCATCGTCCGCCGAGATGGGACCCGCGCGCACCGAGATCCCCAGCCTGGGCCCGCCGCCGAGGGTGAACGCGAGCCTGGGAGCGACCTCCTCCATCCGCGGCATGCGCAGGCAGGTGCAGTTCTCGATCTCGTTGCCCTGCGGGTCGACACACCGACACTCGGGCGCCTCGTCCCGCGCCTGTCCCGAAGCCGACGACGTGCCGGGAATCAGGATCAGGGACAGCGCAAGCGCTCCCGCGACCGCCAGCCGCCCGCCGGCTCTGCCCGATGGCCCGACGCGTCCCCACGGATGGCGAAGCCCGTGCCCCACGATTCGCACCGACCCGCCCTTCTGCATCTTCCTCGTCTTCATCGCTCCGACCTCCCCGGTCGTCAGGTTGGCATCCATCCTTGGGACGCGGAGGGGTGGGCCCGGGGTTGCCGGACGCGGTGGCGCGCGGGAAGGGATCGGGGTCCCGCCGAGGACGCCGGCCCCTGGAACGGAGATCAGAGAGGGATGTTGCCGTGCTTCCGCGGTGGGTTCTCGTCTCTCTTGTTTCGCAGCATGTCCAGCGCGGAGACGAGACGGGGCCGGGTCTCGCGGGGGTCGATGACGTCGTCCACGAATCCGCGCGCCGCCGCCACGTACGGATGGGCGAACTTCTCACGATACTCCTCGATCCGCGCCTCCGTGGCCGACTCGGGATCGTCGGCGGTGGAGATCTCCTTCCGGAAGAGGATCTCGACGGCTCCCTTGGGGCCCATCACCGCGATCTCGGCCTGAGGCCACGCCAGATTGACGTCGCCCCGGATATGCTTGGAGTTCATCACGTCGTAGGCTCCCCCGTACGCCTTCCGGGTGATGACCGTGACCTTGGGCACCGTCGCCTCCGCGAAGGCGTAGAGCAGCTTGGCTCCGTGGCGGATGATCCCTCCGTGCTCCTGAGCCACCCCAGGGAGGAACCCCGGGACGTCCTCGAAGACGACCAGCGGGATGTTGAAGGCATCGCAGAACCGGACGAAACGGGCGCCCTTGTCGGACGAGTCGATGTCCAGGACACCCGCCAGGACCGCCGGCTGATTCGCGACGATGCCCACCGGATGGCCGCCCAGATGGGCGAAGCCGACGAGTAGGTTGGCTGCGAACCGTTCGTGCACCTCGTAGAACTCCCCGTCGTCGACAACCGGTCGGATGACATCTCGCATGTCATACGGATGGTTGGGGTTATCTGGTACGACCTCGAGCAGTTTCTCATCTCGGCGATCGTGGGGATCCGTGGGGGTGGTCTGGGGAGGGAGCTCCCGGTTGTTCTGAGGTATGAAGCGGAAGAGGTCGCGCACGGCGGCCAGACATTCGGGCTCGGAGTCCAGGGCGAAGTGGGCGACACCCGACGTCGAGGCGTGGACATCGGCCCCGCCCAGGCCCTCCATGTCCACGTCTTCGTGCGTCACCGTCTTCACGACGTTGGGTCCGGTGACGAACATGTAGCTCGTTCCCCGGACCATGTAGACGAAATCCGTGATGGCCGGAGAGTATACCGCGCCTCCGGCGCACGGACCCAGGATGACGCTGATCTGGGGGACCACGCCCGACGCCAGCGTGTTGCGGAGGAAGATGTCGGCGTAGCCTCCCAGGCTCACCACACCCTCCTGGATCCTCGCGCCGCCGGAATCGTTGAGCCCGATGATGGGCGCGCCGTTCTTCATCGCCAGCTCCTGGAGCTTCACGATCTTCTCGGCGTGGGCCTCGGAGAGCGAGCCTCCGAACACCGTGAAGTCCTGGCTGAAGACGTAGATCAGACGTCCGTGGATCGTACCGTAGCCGGTGACCACTCCGTCGCCGAGGATCTTCCTTTCCTCCAGACCGAAGTCGGAGGAACGGTGGGTGACGAATCGGTCCAGCTCCACGAAGGATCCGTCGTCCAGGAGGAGGTCCAGACGCTCCCGAGCCGAGAGCTTCCCTCGCTCGTGCTGGGCGGCGATTCTCTCGGGGCCGCCGCCCTGCTCCGCCTCCCGGCCCAACTCCTCCAGCCGCCTCAGCTTCTCGTGGATCGACATGTCAGACTCCGATGTCGGCCGTGTCGACGCGTCTCACCGCACCGGGCCGGGTCCGATGGGAAGAGGAAGCTCCACGGGCTCGAAGCCGCCGTCCTCGATCCGCACCATGACCGTCTTCCGGACGATGCGCCCGTCTCGTACGGTGAAGATGCCGGTGGCGCCATGCACCTCGCCCAGCGACTCCATGGCCGACCGTAGGGGGGCGGGCTCCACGCGACCCGCCCGGAGGGCTTCCAGGAGAAGAAGCGTGGCGTCGTAGCCCACGGCCGGGGCCTGACTCACCAGGCTGCGCCGGAAATGCTCCTCGTACGCTTCGCGGAACCGGCGAGGGCCTTCGTCCTCCAGATCCGCACCCAGAGGCGCGGTGGCGATGACGCCGTCGGTGAGTCGCGTGTCCACTTCCGCCAGGGTCTGGGGATCGGTCCAGCCCGAGGTCCCGAGGAGCTCCACGGCGAGCGTATCGAGTCCGAAGTGGATCACCTGGGGAGCCACCAGCTGCACGTCCTCCGGAGGGATCGGCATGAAGAGGCCCACCGGCTCGAGCATCTCCGCGTGGAGGGTGTCGTCTTCCGAAAGCCTCAGGGAGCGCAACTCCTCCGCACGCAGCGCATCGCGCGCCCCGAGGATCTGGGGCTCGAAGAAGGTCGAGCCCGGGTCGTACTCGAAACGCCCCACGACCTCCATGCCGTGCGATGCCGCCCGAGCCGCGAAGGCCTCCGCCTCGGCCCGGGAGGAGGCGCTCGCCGGATAGAGCATGGCGACGCGGTGGAATGCGCGGGCGGCACCGTAGTCGGCGAGGGCCTCCGCGGACGCGGGATCCGGACCCTCCAGCGAGTACACGGCCTCGCCGGCGGCTCCCACGGTCCGCGCCGTCGGCGAGATCAACGGCTTGCCCGTACTCATCGCCTGCCCCGCCGAAAGGAGCACGTCGTCGAGGAGGAACCCGACGATGGCCACCACGCTGTCCCGATCCTCCAACTCACGGACGATCTCCGCACCGAGGGCCGGATCTCCCTCATCGTCCCGAATCACCGTCGACACCGTGAACTCGTCTCCCAGCACCGTGGACACGGCCACCTCGATGCCCTCGGCTACCTGTCGGGCGTACTCCGCCAGGGCGGGCGGCCCACCCGTGGGAAGAACCGCACCGATGGAGAACTCGGTGACGCGGCGTCCCGCGGGCAGCTCACCCCTCAGGACCCCCCGGGCCCATTCCTCCTCGAGACCCCCGACGCCGGCGTCCAGCGCCGCTCGCGCGTAGGTCTCCGCGTCACCATCGCGCCCCTCCTCGAAGAGACGCACGGAGAGCCGGGCCTGGGCCTCGGGGAGGAGCGCGGCCGTAGCCGGCGCGGCCCGGATCTCGTCCACCCCGCGTTCGGGAGGGACCGAATCCAGCGCCGCCCTCAGGAGGGGCATCGCCTCCTCCCGAACTTCGGACGTGGCCCCCCTCTCGATGCGGAGCAGACGGTCGAGTCGCTCGCCGGGCCGTCCCTGGAGAGCCCGCGCCTGGACGACGCGGATGCCGGCGGCTCTGGGATCTCCGGGAGGAAGAAGGGCCACGTAGCGGTCCGCGGCGGCGAGAGCCTCCTCCGCGTCACCGACCTCGAGATGCGCTCGGGCCGCGAGTCTGAGGGCCTCACCGGACACACGGGCCGCGGGAAACCGCTGGAGGATCTCGTCGGTGGCGCGGAGCGCTTCGAAGAAGCGCCGGGCCTCGAAGGAGGCCTCGGCCGAGCGAAGGAGGCGGGCGGCCTCCTCCTCCCCCGCGTCCGAGATGGACCCGGGCTGGACCACCACCGCTGCAGGCCCATCTTCGGTCGGAACGGCCCGAGGGCCGCCCGCCGTCCGGCACGCGCCGGCGAGCAGGGCGGAGCATACGGCAAGGCAAAGGAAGCGCCCGAACGCATAATGCGTTCGGGCGCAAGCGAACCGAGAGGTCATGGAGACAGCTTCTCGGGAAGTGTTCGCGACATCCGGTCCCTACTCCTCCTTCTCCTCTTCCTCTTCGTCGGAATCGGTGTCGGGCTCTTCCTCGGCTTCGGCCTCGGGCTCCTC
>JAWVZK010000018.1:0-25931 GCA_033722275.1 Longimicrobiales bacterium
ACCGGCGAGCGGCGGGGAAGAGCCGCCAGGGGGCACAGAGGCCGGTAGGGTGGACGACGGGGGAGATGCCGGCGGTTCGCCGACTTCGAAGGAGGAGGACTCCAATGGCTAGGGTCGTCGTCGATCCCATCACCCGCATCGAGGGTCACCTCCGGATCGAGGTCCAGGAGGAGAATGGCAGGATCGAGAACGCGTGGTCTTCGTCGACCCAGTTCCGTGGCATCGAGACCATCATGGAAGGTCGTGATCCCCGCGACGCCTGGGCCTTCACCCAGCGGATCTGCGGGGTCTGCACCGTCGTCCACGCCCTGGCCTCCTGTCGGGCCGTCGAGGACGCCCTGGGCATCGAGGTGCCGCCGGCCGGCGGGTTGATCCGTAACCTGGTCCATGGCATGCAAACCGTGCAGGACCACGTGATCCACTTCTATCATCTCCCCGCGTTGGACTGGGTGGACGTGGTCAGCGCCCTCTCCGCCGATCCACAGGAGACGTCGGCGTTGGCGCGGAGCCTCTCACCGTGGCCGAACAACTCGGCCACCTACTTCGGCGAGGTCCAGGACAGGGTCCGCCGATTCGTCGAATCCGGCCAGCTGGGGATCTTCACGAACGGGTATTGGGGACATCCGGCGTACAACCTTCCGCCGGCCGCCAATCTGATGGCGGTGGCCCATTACCTGGAGGCTCTGGACTGGCAGAGGGACGTCATCCGGGTGCACACCATCTTCGGCGGCAAGAACCCCCACCCGAACTTCCTGGTGGGGGGAATGGCCTCGGCCATCAATCTGGACGACACCGGGACGATCAACGCCGAGAGCTTCACGAAGATCCAGGACATGATCCGACGGGCTCGGAGGTTCGTCGAGGAGGTGTACTGGCCGGATCTGCTGGCCATCGCGTCCTTCTACAAGGACTGGGCCGCCATCGGCGGAGGCGTCTCCAACTACATGTCCGTGGGCGAGTATCCGGACAACGGCCAGTGGCGTGACGCGGACTCCATGTACTTTCCCCGGGGCGTGATCTTCGACCGCAACCTGGAGGAGGTGCTCCCCTACGACCACCAGGAGGTCAAGGAGTACGTCACCAGCTCTTGGTACGAATACGAGGACGGCCCGGAGACGGGGCTGCATCCGTGGGACGGAGAGACCACACCTCGCTACACCGGTCCCGAGCCGCCCTGGACCTACCTGCAGGACCACGACAAGTACACGTGGATGAAGGCTCCTCGCTACCAGGAGCGTCCGGTGGAGGTGGGTCCCCTGGCGAGGATGCTCGTCTCCTACGCGTCGGGGCACGGGGACGTCCAGGAGGTGGTCAACGATGCCCTGGGCCGCCTGGAGGTGGGTCCGGAGGCGCTTTTCTCCACCCTCGGGCGGACCGCCGCCCGGGGAGCCGAGACCGTCCTCCTCGCCCGGAAGATGGAGGACTGGTTCGGCGCTCTCCTGGCTCGTGTACGAGCCGGCGACACCCAGACGTTCAACGGGGAGCTCTGGGACCCGTCGACCTGGCCGGCGGAGGCGAGGGGATACGGATTCCTCGAGGCCGCCCGTGGATCCCTGGGGCACTGGGTACAGATCGAGAACGGCTCGATCCGGCACTACCAGTGCGTCGTCCCCAGCACGTGGAACTGCTCGCCGCGGGACGCCCAGGGGGTCAGCGGGCCCTACGAGGCGTCGCTGATGGACAATCACCCACTCGTGGACCCGGAGCGTCCCATAGAGATCCTTCGCACGATCCACTCCTTCGACCCCTGCATGGCATGCGGTGTCCATGTGCTTGACGCGTCGGGAGAGGAGGTGGTTCAGGTGAGGGTGCGGTGATGGAGGCCACGACCGTCCCCCGGCCCGACTCGCCCCGGGCCGGTGCGCCCATCGAGTACCAGAGCGTCCACCTCTGGCACTGGCCCGTTCGGGCCATGCATTGGATCGCGGCGATCTGTGTCGTCGTCCTGGTGGTCACGGGCTTCTACATCGGAGGCCCCTATTTCCTGACCTCCGGCCAGGCCAGCGACCACTTCCTGATGGGGACGTTCCGCTTCGTCCATTTCGCCGCGGCGGGGGTGCTGGTGGCCACCGGGATCCTCCGGTTCTATTGGCTCTTCGTGGGGAACCGCTACGAGAAGTGGAAGGCCCTGTTCCCCGTGAAGAAGGAGGACTGGGTGAACATGGGCCGGATCATCAAGAAGTACCTCTTCATGAGGGTGGAGAAGCCGCCGCACTACATGGGGCACAATCCCCTGCAGCAGATCTTCTACACGGGGATCTACGCTCTGGCGGTCATCCAGGTGGTGACCGGATTCTACATGTACGGTCTGGCCGACACCGGCGGCTTCTTCTTCGCCGTGTTCGGGTGGGTGGGCCCCCTTCTGGGCGGGGCGCAGGTGGTGCGCTTCGTCCATCACGTGCTCACCTGGTTCTGGTTGATCTTCATCCCCATCCACGTCTATCTGACCGTGCGGGCCGACGTCCTTCATCAGGAGGCGCGCATCACGTCGATGATCAGCGGCAACCGTTTCGTCCGTGCCGACGTCGAGTTCGTCGATGAGTGAGGCGACGACGGTGGTCCTGGGCGTGGGCAGCCCCTTGATGGGCGACGACGGCCTGGGCGTCTCCGTGGTCCGCATCGTCGACGAGCGGTGGAGCACCGGGCGGGACGTGGTCTTCCTGGACGGGGGAACCTGGGGGATGCGCGTCCTGCCGTTCATCGAAGAGGCCGAGCGGCTCCTCATCGTCGACGCCATCAACGCCGGGAAGGAGGCGGGCTCGCTGGTCCGGCTGGAGGACGAGGAGATCCCCCGACACCTCCACCAGAAGCTCTCACCCCATCAGATCGAGCTCGGAGAGGTGCTGGCCGTGGCGCAGCTTCGCGACCGCTTCCCTTCGAAGGCCGTGGCGCTGGGGATCGAGCCGGCCCGCATCGAGCTCCACGACGGATTCTCCGACGAGGTGAGCGGGACGATTCCGGAGCTGGTGGCGGCCATCGAGGCCCAACTCGCGGCGTGGGGGCACGCGCTTCGTCCTCGGGAGGCGGTCGTCGATGCATGAGATGAGCGTGGCCATGGAGATCTGCCGCATCGCCGAGGATCAGGTGGGGCGAGGTGCCCTGCCGAGGGTGCGGGAGATCGGGCTGGTGGTGGGTGTCGAGTCGGGGCTCGAGCCCGACAATCTGGTATTCTGCCTGGAGGCGCTGCTGGAGCGGCCTCCCTTCGCCGGGGCGAAGACGAGCATGGAGCTCCTACCCGGTGACGTTCTGAGAGTCGACTACCTGGATGTGGAAGATGAACGTCCGCCGAATTGAGGTCCGCGAGCGGATCATGGAGCGCAACGACGCCATCGCCCGTGACGTGCGGGCGCTTCTCCGAACGCACGGCGTGGCGGCGCTGAACCTGGTGTCGTCCCCGGGATCGGGGAAGACGCTGTTGCTGGAGCGCACCCTCCGCGACCTCGGGGAGCGCATGCGGATGGCGGTGATCACGGGAGATGTCCAGACCCAGAACGACGCCGACCGCATCGCCCGCTGGACCGACGACCTGGTGCAGGCCGTGGTCACCGGAGGCGCGTGCCATCTCGACGCACGCCAGGTCTCCAACGCTCTCGAGGTCCTCGATCTGGATTCGACGGATCTCGTCTTCGTCGAGAACGTCGGGAATCTGGTGTGCCCGGCGAGCTGGGATCTCGGAGAGGAGGCGAAAGTGGTGCTCTTCAGCGTCACCGAGGGGGAGGACAAGCCCTTGAAATATCCCAAGATGTTCCAGAAGGCCTCCTACGCCGTCCTCACGAAAGTGGATCTCCTGCCCCACGTCCCCTTCGACGAGGCGCAGGCTGTCGCCTACGCCCGGGAGGTCAATCCGGAGCTCCGGTTCTTTCGGACCTCCTCGGTGGATGGCACCGGATTGGAGGAGTGGTACGACTTCCTCCTGGAGGTGGGCGGTGGGCTAGCTCGGTCCCGGGGCGTCCAGGAAGCTCCTGCAGGCCAGGCCGCGGCGGCGCGATGAAAGCCGTGGACCTCTCGGGCATCCTGCCTCCGGCCAGCACCGTCCGTGCCTTGCCGGGCGGCGACGACGTCCTGCGCGAGCCGACGCGACGGGCGGTGGAGGCCTCCATCGTCGGTGTGGTCCAGGGCGTGGGCTTCCGCCCCTTCGTCCATCGGTTGGCGCTGAAGCACGGGATCGCCGGATGGGTCCGGAACGAGTCCGGAGCGGTGCGGGTGCGGGCAGAGGGGTCGGTGTCGGCCCTGAGGGCCTTCCTCGCCGATCTGCGGGATCAGGTTCCGCCCCTGGCCCGCATCGACGGGTTCCACGTGGAGGGCGTCGCCTCCGCCGGTCTGCGCTCCTTCCAGGTGGTACGGAGCGACACGACGAGCGGGGGGCGACTCCCGGTGTCCCCGGACGTGGCCGTCTGTGACGCCTGCGTCCGGGAGCTTCGGGACCCCGCGAATCCCCGCTTCGGCTATCCGTTCATCACTTGCACCGACTGCGGCCCCCGATTCACCGTCATCGAGGAGATGCCGTACGACCGGGTGCGGACCACGATGCGCGTCTTCCGGCAGTGCCCATCGTGCTCGGCGGAGTACGAGGCCCCGGCGGACCGTCGCTATCACTCCGAGACCAACTCCTGTCCCGTATGCGGTCCACGGGTCTGGCTCGAGCTCGGGACGGAGACCGACGAGCTCGGGACGAGGATGGACGGGCCGGAGGGTATCGAGGAGGCGGGACGCATCCTCGGAGAGGGAGGCATCGTCGCCCTGCGCGGTCTGGGAGGATTCCACCTGGCGTGCCGGGCGGACGACGAAGAGGCCGTGGCGCGTCTGCGTCGTCGCAAGGCCCGAGACGCCAAGCCGCTGGCGATCATGGTCGCAGACCTGGCCGCCGCCAGGAGGATCGCCGTGGTCTCGGCCCTGGAGGCGCGGCACCTCACCGCCCCGGAGCGGCCCATCGTCGTCTTGAAGCGGCGCGACGACGCCCGTCTGGCGCCCGGCGTGTCCCCGGGTCTCGACTCCGTCGGCGTCATGTTGGCGTACACACCGCTACACTTGCTGCTTCTGGACGAGCTGCCGGAGATACCCCTGGTGATGACGAGCGGGAACGTCTCGGAGGAGCCCATCGCCATCGGGAACGGGGAGGCCCGGGAGCGCCTCCGGGGAATCGCGGACGGGTTCCTCCTTCACGATCGGGAGATCGTGGCTCGCTACGACGACTCGGTTCTCAGGGTCGACCGGGAGGGGCCGGTCATGATGCGACGCTCCCGAGGCTATGCGCCCATGCCCCTGCGGCTCCCCGTGGAGGTATCCGAGGCCGTGCTGGCCGTGGGGCCCCACCTGAAGAACACCTTCACGCTGGCGCAGGGCTCCGACGCCTTCGTCAGCCAGCACATCGGCGACCTGGAGACGCTGGAGACCCACGCCCACTTCCAGGAGGCGAGACGGCGCTTCGAGGCTCTCTTCCATATGGAGCCGAGATGGGTGGTGCGGGATCTCCATCCGGGATACATGTCCACCGCCATCGCCGAGTCGAGCGGACTCGAGCCGCTCCCGCCGGTGCAGCACCATCACGCGCACGTGGCCGCGGTGGCGGCGGAGCACGGGGTCGTGGATCCGGTGCTGGGGCTGGCGTTCGACGGCACGGGGTACGGGGCCGATGGTCGGGTCTGGGGATGCGAGATCCTGGTCGCCGATCTCGTCGACTTCCGTAGACTGGGTCACCTCCGGTACGCGCCCCTGCCTGGAGGCGACCTGGCGGCACGGTCTCCCTGGAGGACGCTGCTCGGGTACGCTTCTTTGGACGACGATCCTTCTTGGGCCGATCCGGTCCTCCACCAGGTCGACGGTGGAGCGCGGGACATCGCGACGCGCCAGATCGCGCGTTCGTTGAACGCACCGATGGCGTCGTCGCTGGGCCGGCTCTTCGATGCCGCGGCCGCACTGCTGGGAATCCGGACGGAGAGCCTGTACGAGGGCCAGGCCGCCATGGAGTTGGAGGCGGCGGCCGGAGTGCTCCCGGGTCGAAGACTCCCCTTCCCCCTTCTCGCGGGGGACGACGGGAAGCCCGAGGTCCTGGATCCGGTGCCGCTCCTCCGGGCCCTCGCGGAGGGGCGGATCGAAGGGCGAGCGATCCCCGACCTCGCCGCCGACTTCCACGAGAGCGTGGCCGCCGCCACGACGGATCTCGCCGTCGGGCTGGCCGCCCGCGAGGGGCTCGACACGGTGGCCCTCGGCGGGGGCTGCTTCCAGAACGCGAGGCTCTCGCGAGCCATCGACGAGAAATTGTCGGCGGAGGGCTTGAGGGTGCTCTTTCCCCGGCTTCTGAGCCCCAACGACGGATCCGTGAGCTTCGGCCAGGCCGCCGTCGCCGCAGCGAGGCTGGGGGAAGGGGCGGTCCCCGCCGAGCCCGGCCACGAGACGACCCCTCGGCGTCAACCGTAGGAGACTCCCATGTGCCTCGGCATACCCGGAAGGATCACCGAGATGAAGGACGACCTCGGACTCGCGGTGGGAACCGTGGACTTCGGAGGCGTGCGGCGCGAGGTGTGCCTGGCGTATGTCCAGGACGAGGTGTCGGTGGGCGACTACGTGGTCGTGCACGTGGGATTCGCCATCTCCAAGGTAGACGAGGAGGAGGCGAGAAGGACCTTCGAGGTTCTCCGCGAGATGAGCGAGCTCGACGAGCTCGAGTGGCTGGCGGAGGTTGCCGACGGCGCCGAGCGTGTGGCCGAGCGGGATTCCCCGGAGGCTCGCGTTTCGTCCAGGCCGGCAGCGGAGGAGGTCGGATCGGTGGAGACCCCGGCATGAGGTACCTCTCGGAGTATCGCGATCCGGAGATGGCCAGGGCGCTCGTGGATCGGATCCTGGCCGCCGCCCGTCGACGGTGGACTCTCATGGAGGTTTGCGGCGGCCAGACGCACACCATCGTCAAGCAGGGCATCCACGAGGTCCTCTCCGACGCCGTGGAGATGATCCACGGTCCCGGATGTCCCGTGTGCGTAACGCCGTTGGAGCAACTCGATCGAGCCCCTGGCGCGTGAGTACCGGGTCCCGATCGTCGTCACCGGGTTCGAGCCTCTGGACATCCTGGAAGGGATGTGGATGGCGGTGCGACAGCTCGAGGAGGGACGACACGAGGTCGAGAATCAGTATGTGCGGTCGGTGCGACGGCAGGGGAATCCCGCCGCGAAAGACCTGGTCTCTCGCGTATTCCGGATCGTGGATTGTGGCTGGCGGGGCATCGGGACGATCCCCCGGAGCGGCCTCGGGCTTCGTGAAGAGTTCGCCGCGTTCGACGCCGAGCGCAGGTTCGGGCTCGAGCACATCAGGGCAGACGAGCCCGAGGAATGCCTGGCGGGAGACGTCCTGCGGGGACAGCTCAAACCCTACCAGTGTCCCGCGTTCGGCGGGCGCTGCACGCCGGAGACGCCGCTCGGGGCGCCCATGGTCTCGTCGGAGGGGGCGTGCGCCGCCTACTTCAATTTCGGGCGGCTCCACGCGGGAGCCGGAGCCGAGACGTGAGCGCGCCCGCCGCGCTCGCCGACCGTGCCCGGACCGAGCCCCGCGCCGGTGAGGGATGCGTCCGGCTGGGCCACGGATCGGGTGGCAAGCTCAGCGCCCGGCTGCTCCGCGACCACTTCCTCCCCCGCTTCAAGAGCCCGTACCTGCACGAGCTGGGGGACGGCGCCGTGGTTCCTGTCGCCGCGGGCTCTCAGGTGGTGTCGACGGATACGTTCGTGGTGCGTCCCCTCGAGTTCCCCGGAGGGGACATCGGACGCCTGGCCGTCCATGGGACCGTGAACGACGTGGCCATGATGGGCGGCGTCCCTCGGTATCTCTCCGCGGCCTTCGTCCTCGAGGAGGGCCTGGAGCTCGAGGTCCTGGACCGGATCCTGGACTCGATGCTCGCCAGCGCGGACGCGTGTGGGATCGAGTTGATCGCGGGGGACACCAAGGTCGTCGAGCGGGGCAAGGCCGACGGCCTCTACGTCAACACCACGGGCTTCGGCACCGCCCAGCCGGACTTCCGCCCGGCGCCTCGCAACGCCCGCCCCGGAGACGCCGTGATCGTCAGCGGTCCCGTGGCATGCCACGGCATGGCCATCATGGCCAGCCGGGAAGGCCTCGCCTTCGACGCGGACATCGCGAGCGACACGGCCTCGCTGGTCCCGCTGGTGAACGGGCTGCGGGAGGCGTTGGGCGGGGACGTGCACTGCCTGCGCGACGCGACCCGTGGTGGCCTCGCGTCGGCCCTGAACGAGATCGCCGCGGCAGCGGAGGTGGGCGTGGAGCTGACGGCCATGCCTCCCGTACCTCCCGCGGTGGAGGCGGCGTGTGAGATGCTCGGGCTCGATCCCCTGTACGTGGCCAACGAGGGTGTCATGGTGGCGCTCGTCGATGGAGCGAGGGGGGACCGTGCGGTGGAGGTGCTTCGCCGCCACCCCGTGGGAGCCCGCGCCCGCGTGTTAGGACACGTCACCGACCGGCACGTCGGGACGGTGGCGTTGCGGACGGGGCTCGGTGGCACGCGCGTGGTGGACATGCTGCCAGGAGATCAGCTCCCGCGGATCTGTTGATGAATGCTCTACTCCAGGAGATTGACGAATGAAGACACGTCGGGAAGCCACGGGAACGTCCGTCACGATGCCGGCCGCCCTCCCCCTCGCGGCGGTGGCCCACGAAGGCCACGGAGCGCACGGCTGGCTCCAGGGCGCGCTGCAGCCCCTCCTCTCGTTGGACCATCTGCTGGCGGGACTCCTGGTTCTGGTCGTCGGGACGGCGGCCTTCGCTCTCCTGGGCCGGGCGTGGGCATGCCGACGGGAAGGGACGGCGCAGGACCGGACCGGCTGACGTCGCGGAGCTGACCGGAGCCGGCGCGACGGACGTCCGAACGGGGGCATTGCACTGCCGGCGGGACTTCGCTTGGTTCTTCTCGTCCCGTTCGAGAGCCCGTCCGTCGCAGTGTACGTGTGCGCCATGATCCGATCCCTGCTCCACGCCGCCGTCCTCGTCCTCCCGCCTCTCCTCTTCGTGGCGTGCGGGGGCGGCGACGCCCCCGAGACGGACGACGGTCCCTATCCGCCCACGTTCACGCGGGTGCAGCCGGATCTCTTCGAGGCACCGGGCGGACAGACCGACGCCTGGGTCGACTACGACGGTGACGGAGATCTGGATCGATTCGTGGGCTTCCGAGGTGGCCCCAATCGTCTCTACCGGAACGACAGGGGCACCTTCGTGGACGTCGCCGCTGCGGCCGGCCTCGCCGACGACGCGGAGACGCGGGCCTCGGCGTGGGGAGACTACGACGGTGACGCCGACCCGGATCTGTACGTCGGCTTCGCGGACCCGAGCGTGCCCGCACGGCTCTACCGGAACCAGGGAGACGGCACCTTCGTCGACGTCGCTTCCTCGGCCGGGGTCGATCGAGGAGGGGTGACGCGGCAGCCGGTCTTCGTCGACTACGACGGCGACGGGGACCTCGACCTCTTCGTGGCCTTCCGTGACGGACCCAACGCTCTTTTCCGAAACGAAGGGGGCACGTTCGTCGACGTGGCGCCGGCCGCGGGGGTGGCCGACGCACGGCGTTCGGTGGGAGCGGTCTGGTTCGACATGGATGGAGACGCCGACCTGGACCTCTTCGTGGCGAACCAGAACGGCGACGAGGACGGCGTCTATCGCAATCTGGGCGACGGCACCTTCGCCTCGGTCGCAGAAGAGCTGGGAATGAGCCGCTCGGGTCGCGGCGAAGCGGATGGGAGCGTGGGCACGGCGGTCGCCGACTACGACAACGATGGCGATCTGGATCTCTTCGTCGCCTCGTACGGGCCCGACGCGCTCTGGCAGAACCAGGGAGACGGCACCTTCGTCGACGTCGCCGACGGGACGCCGCTGGCGGCCGATCGTCACTCCGTTGCCGCGTCGTGGGGAGACTACGACAACGACGGTTGGGTGGACCTGTACGTCAATAGCTTCGTGGCCGACGAGCCGGAGGCGCCCGACGCGCTCCTGCGCAATGTCGAAGGGAGCTTCGAAGTGGTGACACCGGCGCTGCTCCTCGAGCAGGGCTCGAGTCACGGTGTGGCCTGGGCGGACTACGACATCGACGGGGACCTGGACCTCTCGCTGGCCAACAATCACGAGCCGGAGGGGGGCCATCCGCTCTACGCCAACGGCCTGCCGCCGCGCAGGGCGTATCAGTCCCTCCAGGTGGCGGTGGTGAACCGGGAGGGGATCTGGAACCGTGCCGGGGCGTCCGTGCTCCTGGAGCGGGGGTCGGACGGCTACACGACGTCTCGACTCATGGGAGCCGGTGGGGGATATGCCTCGCAGGGCGTGAAGCCCGTCCATTACGGACTCCCTCCAGGCGTCGGCCCCGTGCGTCTGACCATCACCTGGTACGAAGCGGGTCAGATGCGCTCCAGCAGCGTCTCGGGGATCGAGCCGGGCGACTTCCGCTCGCAGTGGATCGTCCTCCAGCTGGGCGTGGGCTGATCACGGGGAGAGCCCCGGACCCGGATCACCTCGGCAGGGGAAGGGAGAGCAGGGGCCCCGAGATGCTCAACGCCGGGGACGCAGACGGTCCCTCGTCGTGACTCAGCATCCCCGCGGCGCCTCCCACCGCCACGCCCAGGGCGGCGCCCACCAGCGTCGCCGCCCAGCGAGAGGCGGACGACCTCTCGCCCATGAGGGACTCGGCCGTGAAGGCCAGCAGAGCGCCGCCCACGGCGCCCAGCCCCGCCGCGTAGATCGCGCGTCGCTGACGCGAACCGTCCTCGTGAAGCGCCAGACCCGCTCTCAGCGACACCGCGAAGCTCGTGCTCCAGAGGGCGATGGCGGGGGTGGTCCTCGAGAAGCCACCGTTCAGTCGGCCCACCGCCGTGGTGGTGCCGGTGGCGAACGAGAAGGACGCGGCCCCGAGGACGATGCCGCATCGTATGCGGCACGGAGCGGTGAGCTGCCCCTCCGCCGTCCCGATCCCGGGTCCGGCGGTGAGCGCCGGGACCAGGAGCGCCCCCGTGAGCCAGCGCCGCAGCCGCGGCGCCGGCGACGAGGGACCACGGGATGGCCGGCGGGGGCCGGCAGACGTCGCGCTCACCTTTCCTCACCCACCAACGGGGCTTCGTGGCACGTCTCGGTCTCCTCGTTGGAGAGCGGACAGGTGAAGACCGGAACGACCGCGTCGGCCTCCGCTCGCAGGGCGAACACCACCAGACGGGTGCCCTCCGGCGTGAAGTCTAGCCGCATGAAACCGTGGGAGGAGGAAGCGAAGCGGGTCCCCTCGATGCGGGCGGCGGGACTGCTCTTGGAGGCGGAGCCACTCACGAGCTGGTAGCGGGGTCGGTGGGGCCCGGACATCCGGATCACCTGGAGAGAGTGGTCGTGCCCGCTGGCCATGGCCAGCGGGCGCGTGCCCGAGTCACCGATGGCCTTTTCGAGCCGTTCGAGCATCGACGAGTATCGCCCCGACATGAGGTCCTGGCTGCTGAGTCCCGCCTGGACCGCCAGGTAGTAGACGAAGGGACCGTTCTCGAAGAGACCCACGTTCCCCCCGTGCGGACCTCCGGTGACCATGGGATGATGCGTCGTGAACACGATCCGCGAGCCTCGGAGCTCGCCGAGCCGCTCTTCGAGCTTCCGGTAGAACCGGTCCGAGCCCCCGCACGTCCCTTCGGGGCTCCTGAGGAGCCACTCCGTGTCCATGAAGAAGACGTGGATGCCGTCGGCGATCCGCAGCACGTCGGGACCCGGGCATTCGTCCCCGGGGAGGAAGCCCACCTCCCTCGAGCCCTGGATCTCCTCGAGCCAGGCCTGCTGCAGCTCGAGCGCGGTGGTGCCTCTTTCGTACGACGCCCCCTTGGCCCAGTCGTGGTTTCCCGGGAGGAAGACCCCGCGCACGGCGGACGTGTCCACCAGAGCCTCCACCTGCGCGGCCAGCAAGGCCTGATCCTCCTCACGATAGCCCTCGCGGGCGCCCCAGTCGTAGATGTTGTCGCCGAGGAACACGACCAGAGCCGGCACACCTGGATGGATCTCCAGGTGACGCTCCAGGTCGGATCGCAGACCGGTCAGCACGGCATCCCTGCCGGGGCTGTCCAGGCCGCCGTCCCCCACGAGATAGAGGGCCGCCACCGGCGCCCGGATCGGCGCCGGAGCTCCGATCATGGGAAGGTACGCCGCGTCGGATGCGCACGCGCCCAGCAGGAGGACGGCGAGAATCGAGGTCGTTTTCGAGGACATGTGATGGGGCTCTTGATGCTCGGAGCGTCCGAAGGTGCATGAGACTTCGGGATGCCAAAGATCGGTGCGTGGCATACGATGGTGCCAGAATCCCCAGCGTCCAGGAGCGTCATGGCATGAGTGAGGCTACGAGACCGGCGACGGAAGGTACCCTCGTTCCGCCCATCCGTTGGCCCCCTCCGGGCCTGGCACGTATTCAAGGTGACCTCTGGGTGGTCGCACGCAAAATGGCGTTCGTGGCGGCGATTCTGGTGCTGCCCCTCCTCGTCACCCTGACCCTGCCCCAGACACCCTACGGGCTCGGTCCCTTCGGTGAGGCATGGTGGATCACCCTCCTCACCACCGTCCTCGGCGTAGCCATCTTCGCCGACGCGGTGGTGACGCTGGTCCGATTCCTGTCCCGGGTGCGGCGCGCGCTCCGGAAGGGGTACACGGGTCACGTGATCGCCCTGGTCGTCTCGGACCGCGAGCAGGAGCACGGATTCCTCCTGCAGGGAATGGGCCCCTTCACGCCCCTCGCCGAAAAGGAACGGAAGACCGTCGCCCTGCTCCGCTTTCTCACGCCGTTTTCCTACCTCCTGGCCGCGAGCTGGTTCGTCCTGGGCTTCGGGGTCCTCATCCTCCTCGCCGCCCGGGGATGGGTGTCGGTGAGCGGCGTGGGCTTCGGGACGGTCGCACCGGCCGCGCTCATCGGCTTCAGCGGCCTGGTGCTCCGTGGGACCGAAGGCACGCTCTCGTATCGCGCGAGGGAGGCGTGGCATCCGGAGGATTGGGAGGAGGACCTGGCGCGCCACGAGATCGAGGCGTGGCGAGCCGTGGCGGACGAGCGTGAGCTCATCCCGGCCGACGCGTCGACGGGATCGGGTCTGTGGTCGAGGATCCTCGCGGTGTCGGTCATCGTCGGCGCGTTCCTCGTCGCCCTCCCGGTGATGACCTTCGTGCCGGCGGCCTCCATCGGCGCCATCTTCACGTCCTTCGGCGGATGGGGCTATCACAGGCCGCTGCAGCGAAGGGCCGAGGCGGAGGCGTATCGGAGCTACCGGTTGGAGGGCGACGGCAGCCTGTCGGCCATCGAAGCGGGGGAGCTGGTTCAGTCCCTGGCCTTCGCAGGGCGGGACGAGGCCCTGGCCCGGGAGTTGAGTCCTCCCGCCACGGAGTACCCGGATCCCTGGCTTCCGGAGGACATGCCGGAGCGCGTCCGTGCCGCGGGGGCCTCGTACTGGACCGACACCCTGTGGAGCCGCGTCGAGCTCGGCCTCTCCTCCGAGGAGTCGGAGTATTTGAGGCGGGTGGTGGAGCATCCGGGCCACGCCGGTCTCTCCCGCCTCGCCCGTGCCACGTCGGTAGACCTGGTGGGAGCGTACTACGCGCTGCCGTTCGGCGACGACGAGACCCTCTTCTCGTTGCCGCTGGTCCACGTCGCCGGGCTCAGGACGGCTGCCGACGCCCATCTCGGTCGCGCTGCGTACCTGGCGTCGCAGGGACGCCACGAGGAGGCCGAGGAGGCGGTGCGCGAGGTGATCTCCGTGGGCCTGCTCCTCGCCGACGAGGCCGCGCTCCTGATGGCCAACCTGGTGGGTACCGTCCTGGTCCGTCGAGGGGGCGTGGCCCTGGGGAACGCCTTGGAGCTCCGGGGAGACACCGAGGCCGCCGAGGCCCTCCGCACCGGAGCGCGATCGGCGCAGGCGGCAGCGACGACGATGATGGTGGGACGGGAGGAGCGGCCCACGGGACAGGCGTTCCTCGAGCGATTGCCGGAGATCGCCGAAGATCCTCACGCTCCCCTGGGCATGCGCTGGGACATGGTGCACGTCGTGCGGGTCCTGTCGCCTTGCGCCAATCTTCGGCGGGTGGTGTTCGGACCCGACGACGACTACTACGCCTGGCTCGATCGTGTACGTTCTTCCCTGGTGCGGTACGAGTCCGAGGAGGCTTTCTTCGAGCTGATCCTCCGCGGGATCGCGCCGCTCGGCGAGCCGGGACTCGTGTCCAGGATGCTCGCCGTTCCCATGGGAGGGCTCGCGACGCAAGGGAGCTGCGCCCAGGTTCTGGCCGCGATGCCGGAGCTCTGATCGTGTACGGACAACGAGAGAGGAGATCCCCATGTCCCGCATCCTGAGGCTGGTCGTAGCCGCCGCGTTCATGCAGGCGTGCGGCGCACCGGAGGTCCCCACCTATCGGGTGGCGGTGGCGACCTTCCAGCACGAGACGTGCACGTTCTGCCCGGGTGGAGACGTCGAGGCCGAGGACTGGCAGGATCGGCTCGAGGGCGACGAGGTGCTGGAGTCCGGCAGCTACGTCCGGGGCTTCGTGCACCAGGCCCGGGACTACGGGGACATGGAGCTCGTGGGGCTCCGTTCGCCCGACGACGTGTTCGGCGGCTCGTCCAGGAGCTGGAACTCGAAGGAAGCCTTCGACGGCTTCGTGGAGGCCATGCTGGAGGACCTCCGGGCCGCCATGCCCGTCGACGGCGTGTACCTGGCCCTCCACGGGGCGATGGCGGTCCGCGACGTGCCCCGTCCGGAATCGGAGATCGCCCGGCGCTTCCGGGAGGTCGTGGGTCCCGAAGTTCCCATCGCGGCCACCTTCGATCTGCACGGCAACGAGGACGAGACGTTCCTGGAGCACGCCGATTTCGCCATGGTGACGAAGCGCTACCCCCATTACGACGCGGCCCACCAGGGAGAGCGCGCGGCTCGTGCCCTCCATCGGACCATGTCCGGATCGTATGAACCCGTGAGCGCCACCCGGAAACCCGGCATCATCACGGCGACGGTGCTCCAGTGGACGGGTCAGTCCCCCTCCATGGACATCATGGAGCGCGCCCGGCGTTGGGAGGCGAGGGAACAGGACGCCTTCGTGAGCGTGTTCTACGGGTATCCGTGGTCCGACGTGCCGGACGTGGGCGCCACGGTCCATGTCATGACCAACGGCGATCAGGCGCTGGCGGATCACATCGCCGACGACATGGACGACTTCATATGGAGTGTACGCGAGGCTTTCGCCGGGGGATCGTATCCCCTTCCCGCGGAGGCCGCGGAGATCGTCCAGGCGGCCGTCGACCGCGGAGCGACGCCGGTGGCCGTCGGGGATCACAGTGACCGCCCCGGAGACGCCACACACATCCTGAAGGCCTTCGAGGCCGCGGGTATCGGGAACGTCCTCTACGGCGCGATCAGCGATCCGGCCCTCCTGGATTCGCTGGTGGCGGAGGGAGCGCAGGCCGGAGACCCCTTCGACGCCGCGATGGGTGGCTACACCCCTTCCGGGGGGACCCCCGCGCGCATCACCGGCGAGCTGACGTATCTGGGGCCCTGGCGAGGCTACGACAGCGTGGCGGTGGTGGAGTTCGGGGATGGAAACGCCGTGATCGTGGTGCCGGCCTATACCCAGATCACCGATCCGGAGGCCTTCCGCTTCGGCCCGCTGACGCCGGAGGACTTCCAGGTCTTCGTGGTCAAGTCGAGGGTCCATTTCCGCAGGGGCTTCGACGAGACCGGTTTCGCGCCGACCATCGTGGTGGTGGAGGCGCCGGAGCCCTACGTGGGGACGACCTTCCTGGACGCCTTGCCGTACGAGAACGTCGACCTGGGCCGTCTCTATCCGTTCGGCGTGCCCGAAGGTCGTTGATCCCGTCGTCTTCCTTCCTTCGCTCGGCGTCCGGGGCGCCGGGGGCATCGCCGTGACCGGAGTCCTCCTCGCCTCCGACCCGCCGCCGGCGGTCCTGCATTCGAGGGTGCTCATCCCGTCCCGGTGGTGTCGACGGAGGATTCAGCGACGGGAGGCCGTGGCTCTGCGGGCTTCCTGGTTCGCCTATGGGGGGAGCCGTGTCCCCCTCGGGTGATCTCCCCGAGTCGTCGGACGCCCTCGGCCGGATCGAGTGGCACGGCCTGACGCCGGACGAGACGCTCCGTCGCCTTTCGACCTCCGAGGAGGGCCTGGACCCCGACGAGGTGGAGAGGCGGCGGGCACGCTATGGCGACAACCGCCTCCGACGGGTGGAGCCGGTGCGCTGGTGGCGGATCCTCGCCGACCAGTTCACCAGCGTGGTGGTCCTCCTCCTCGTCGCGGCGGCGGTGGTGTCGCTCCTCATCGGAGAGCGGGTGGAGTCGGTCGCCATCGCGGCAGTGCTCGCTATCAACGCCGCCATCGGCTTCGTCGTGGAGCTCCGGGCGCGAAGGGCCATGGACGCGCTCCTGAAGTACGAGGCGCCGGAAGCTCGGGTTCGCCGTTCGGGCGAGACGGAGGCGGTGGATGCCGGACTCCTGGTCCCCGGAGACGTCGTCGAGATCGAGGACGGGGACGCCGTCCCTGCGGACGGACGACTCCTGTCCAGCAGCGGGCTCCGGGTGAACGAGGCGCCCCTCACGGGTGAATCGCTCCCGGTGGAGAAGCGGGTCGAGTCTGTGGAAGGGGAGACGGTCCCGGTGGCCGACCGGACCTCCATGATCTTCTCCGGAACCACCGTCGTGGGCGGACGGGGCGTCGCCGTGGTCACGGCCACCGGGACCGAGTCGCAGATCGGACGGATCGGGACGCTCCTGTCGGAGGTCGAGGCAGGCGAGACTCCCCTGGAAGAGCGTCTGGACGCCCTGGGGCGACGTCTGGTGTGGCTCACGCTGGGCGTGGCGGCATTCGTGTCGGTGCTCGGGATCCTCAGGGGCGCCGACGTGGTCCTCATGATCGAGACGGGCGTGGCCCTGGCCATCGCCGCCGTTCCGGAAGGGCTCCCCGCCGTAGCGACCATCGCCCTCGCGGTGGGTCTACGCAGGATGGCCCGCCGGAACGCTCTGGTCCGACGCCTGGCCGCGGTGGAGGCGCTGGGGAGCACCACGGTCGTGTGCACGGACAAGACCGGCACGCTGACCGCCGGGAAGATGACGGTGAAGGCCATCGCCGGTCGGGATCACCTCGTGCGGATCAGCGGGGAAGGCTACAAGGAGGACGGAGAGTTCTTCGCCGAGGACGACCGACGGATCGATGTGGCGTCCGAGGGTTGGCTCCGCCAACTCCTGGTTGGCTGTGCCCTCACCACCCGGGCCCAGCTCCTGGACGAAGGAGCGAGGGTGGCGGGCGATCCCACCGACGCGGCTCTCCTGGTGGCCGCGAGGAAGGCCGGCCTGACCGCCGAGGATCTGGAGGAGACGATTCCCCGGGTCGACGAGATCCCGTTCGACACCGAGCGCCGTCTCAGCGCCTCCATCCACGAGGATGACGAGGGGCGGATCATCTACGTGAAGGGCGCGCCCGACGCGCTGCTGGACCGATCGACCCGGTGGGAGGGAGCGCAGGGCCCGACGGGACTCGACGACGAGACCCGGGAGCGCTTCCGGAGTCGGAACGCCGAGCTGGCCGATCGGGGCCTCCGCGTCATCGCACTGGCGCGCGGGCGTGGCGACGAGCCCGAGGAGCTCACGTTCCTGGGGCTGGCCGGCATCCTGGACCCACCCGCCGAAGGTGTGGAAGAGACGATCCGCACCCTGGACGCCGCAGGGGTCCGCACGGTGGTCATCACCGGTGATCAGAAAGCCACGGCGGAGGCCATCGCGGACGACCTGGGGGCCCGGGGGGACGCCACCGAGTCGTTGGAGGGGAGGGAGATCTCGAGGCTGGATGACGAGGAGCTGGAAGAGCGAGCCGGTCGCGTCGGCGTGTACAGCCGGGTTTCGCCGGAGGACAAGGTCCGCATCGTCCGCGCCCTGCAGTCGAGGGGCGAGGTCGTGGCCATGATCGGCGACGGGGTGAACGACGCGGCGGCGCTGAAGAAGTCCGATGTGGGGGTGGCCATGGGACGGCGCGGGACCGACGTGGCGAAGGACGCGGCGGCCATGGTCCTCGGTGACGATCGTTTCCGAACCATCGGAGTCGCCGTCGAGGAGGGCAGGGTCATCTTCGACAACATCCGGAAGTTCGTGTTCTACCTCTTCAGCTGCAACGTGGCCGAGGTGGCCACCATCATGGGCGCCAGCCTGGTGGGGGCCCCGGTCCCGCTGCTCCCCCTGCAGATCCTCTGGCTGAACCTCGTCACCGACACCTTCCCGGCGCTGGCCCTGGCTTTGGAGCCGGCCGAGCCGGGCGTCATGGAGCGTCCTCCCCGCGATCCGCGGACCTCGATCCTCTCCGCGGCGTTCGTTCGAACGCTGGGGTTCTACGCCCTCCTCATCACGGGCTCGACGCTGGTCGCCTTCGCCTGGGGTCTCGGCACCGGAGAGAGGGATCGGGCCGTCACGGTGGCGTTCATGACGCTGGCCCTGGCCCAGCTCTTCCACCTGGGGAATGCCCGCAGCCGGACCGGAGTGCTGTCGCCTTCACGGATCTTCGCCAACCGGTGGGCCGTGGGGTCCGTGCCCCTGGTCATCGTGCTCCAGCTCCTCGCGGTCTACTGGGAGCCCCTCTCTTCGCTTCTCGACACGGTGCCCCTCGGGCTCGCCGACTGGCTCGTCGTCTTCGGCCTCTCGCTGGCTCCTGCCGTCATCGGCCAGACCCTCCGGTACCTCCGGCATAGAGGTGCCTCCGGGAGCTGAAAATTCCCCACCCGGGAATCCTCTGTTCCCTGACATCGCGTCGCCTCCGGCGGTGACAACTTCTCTGTGGAGTGGTGGTGGAGTTGTATCCCCGGCTCCCCGCCCGTGCCGTCACATGAGGGAGGTGGACCATGACTGCCCAACGCGCCATACCGTGGGAAGAAGACCGGGAGAGCAGGAACGTCCGATTCAAGGATCGCTTCCGCTCCATCTTCTGGAGCTCCATCATCGTCGCTTCTCTGGCGCACTTCCTGGCCTTCGCCTACTGGCCCGAGCTTCAGACGGAGGACTTCTCGTTCACGTCCGACGAGCTCACGGCCGTGGAGCTTCCCCCCGAGATCGAGATCCCACCTCCGCCGAAGCAGATCGCTCGACCGGCCACGCCGGTCATCGCGACGGCCGATGTGAGCGAGGACATCACCATCGCGCCCACCACCTTCGAGGACAATCCGGTGGAGGAGCTGCCTCCGCCGCCGGAGGTCACCGAAGAGGATACCGACATCTCGGCGCACCCCACGTTCACGCCCTTCACCGTGGCGCCGGAGATCCTGAATCGGGACGAGATCGTCTCGGCGATGTCCAGGAACTACCCGTCGTTCCTCCGTGACTCCGGCGTGGGTGGGATGGTGCGCGTCTTCTTCTTCATCGACGAGACCGGTAAGGTCCGGGACACGCGTATCGACGAGAGCTCGGGCTTCGAGAGTCTGGACGCGGCGGCCCTGGAGGTGGCGAGCCTGTATCGCTTCTCCCCCGCCCTCAATCGAGACACCCGCGTGCCGGTCTGGGTCTCCTTCCCCATCGAGTTCCGGGTCATCAACTGACGCCCGGGATCGGGTTCGAGACGAATCCCGGGGCGGGGCGCTTCGAGGGAATGGGTGGCCCCCCCATGCCCCTCGACGTGGCCCCTCGGGGCTCGGGGAGCTCCGCTCCGAGGTGGTGACGGAGACGCCGAAGGGGCGTATGTTGACCCCTTCCGTCGCCGAGTCCCCCCGCAGGCGCCGTCCCCTGGACCCCGAACGTCGGAGTCGAATCGTGATTCCCTTCCGCAGATCGCGCACCGTCCTGCTTCCCCTCCTCCTCGGCGTCGTGGCGGCGGCCGACCTGGCCGCCCAGGACCCGGGCGAGCGCTTCGGCGAGTGGCGGATGGACTCGGATCGACCGGCGCCGTACTCGAACATCATGACGTACGAGCCGTGGGGAGACGGAGGCATGGCCATCACCGTCACGACCACGAACGCCCAGGGCGAGGAATCGGCGTGGGGCTACCACACGCTCTTCGACGGGGTCTTCCGTCCGGTGTGGGGCCAGGAGGATGCGGAGACGTCGGTGGAGTGGGTCGACGAACGCACCACGCGGATCACCAACATGCGCGATGGACGCGTACAGCAGGTGATCATCAACACCCTGTCCGGCGACGGCGACGTCATCGACAACGAGTACGTGCGGCTCGACCCGGAAGGGAAGGTCACGGGGGTGGGGCACGCCACCTATCGGAGGATCCGCTAGCCTTCCTCGGACGCCGTGGCCCGGGTGGCGAGCCACGGCGTCGATGGCCCCGCGAAGCGGGGATCTCCAGCTTCCCGACGTTCCGAACTCCTTCGAGCCCGATCATCATGAGACGCTTCATCACCGTTGCCGCTGTCGTGGCCCTCTCCGTCGTCCCGGTCTCCGCCCAGCAGGAGGACTCCTTCGACTATTGGCGGCCCCAAAGGGACATGATCCGCTACGGTCAGCAGGCGATCTTCATGTGCAACGGTCTCTTTACGAGCGACCGGAGCCTGGATCGGGTCTTCGAGCAGGAGCTGGCGTATCTGGGGCAGCCCGTGGGCACCCCCCACGGCGGCGACTACGAGATCGATTGGACGCGTCAGGCCGTGGCCATCGGCGCGCCGGGGGGCACGCCCATCATGCGGGCCGTGTTCCGGGAAGGGATCGGGTGCGTGATCATGGCCCCCGATCAGACCTTCGAGGACATCGACGGCCTCCCCGAGGTCCTTCTGCCGCCCCCACCCGGTGATCCCAACGAGATTCCCTGGCCCGACGGCGATCTCGTGGAGGACACCGGTCTCCCCGGAGGCGTCGACGGCGAAGCGCTCCAGGCGGCCTCCGACTGGGCCTTCGACCGGGAGTCCCCGGAGCAGGTCACGCTGAGCCTGATGGTGGTCCACGACGGCAGGATCATCCACGAGCGGTACGCGCCCGGCGTGGAGGTCTCGACGAGGACCCGGACGTGGTCCACGGCGAAGAGCATCGCGGTGACGCTCATCGGGATTCTCGTCGATCAAGGCAAGCTCGCCCTGGACGAGCCCCTGGGGTTCGAGTGGCTGCCTCGGACCCGTTCTCCGGAGACCGATCCCCGCAACGAGATCACGATACGGCACGTGCTGAACATGTCCAGCGGCCTGGAGACGGTGGACACCCGGGGCCTGGAGTACGCGACCGGCTCCGGTCTGGCCTACTGGGCCGGGGCGAGCTCCGTGACCGGAGCCCTCCACCGTGCGCTCTTCCGGGAGCCGGGTACGTTGTGGGACTACGAGAACTACGACACGCTTCTGGGCGTCTACGCCATGAAGCTCGCTCTCGGAGACCATCGGACGTACCTGGAGTTCCCGCGCACGGCGCTCTTCGACAAGATCGGCATGCGAAACACCCTCGCGAGCACCGACCGGTTCGGCGACTTCATCCTCAGCAGCCAGGTCTACACCAACGCCCGTGACCTCGCCCGCTTCGGCCTCCTCTACCTCAATGGCGGTGTCTGGAAGGGCGAGCGCATCATCTCGGAGGCATGGATCGATTTCGTACGCACGCCGGCTCCTGCCACGGCGGACATCGGCAGACAGTACGGAGGTCAGTGGTGGCTCGTCCCCGAGGGCCGGGACGACGTCCCGGCGGACGCCTACTCGACGGCCGGGAACCGGGGACAATACGTCGTGGTGGTCCCCTCCCACGATCTCGTCATCGTCCGGCGCGGTCTCGACTACGGCCGCCAGGGCTTCAACCGTTGGGATCTCACCCGCGAGGTGCTGAAGGCCTTCGACGGTGCCACCGAAGACGGGGCGGCGCGCTGAGCCTCCACGCGGCGAGTGCCGTCGAGTTCGGACGAACCCGGACACCGGCTGCGGTGTAGGTGGCCACGGGAGACGGGGAGGTGTCGTGGAGCCAGCGGCTTTGACGAACACCACGTATTACCTTACAACGTTCTGGAGCCTGCCCAGCTCGAAGTAGCGGCCCCCGATCGATGTTCAAGACCGGATACATCCTCAATCCGCGCCAGGACCTGGTGTGGTTCCTCCTTCTGCCGTTCTTCGCGGTGGCTCTCGCCCTGGGCTTCCAGGCTTGGCTCCCCTACGTGGCCGTGGCGTCCATCAATCTCTGGATCACCATCCCACACCACTACGCGGGATGGGTCCGATCCTACGGGATGCCGGACGTGTGGGAGCGTTTCAAGGACCGACTCATCATCGGTCCCATCGCCATCGTCGCCTTCACGATTCTGGGGCTCCAGTTCGCACCGATCACGTTGCTGCTCCTGGTGACGGCGTGGGATCACCAGCACAGCATCATGCAGCAGCACGGCCTGGCGCGGATCTACGACTTCAAGGCGGGGGCCGGGCTGAAGCACACGCGACGGGTCGACCTGGGCCTCCACTGCGTCCTCTACGCGTACATGTTCCTGAATGCCCCACTGTTCAGGTTCCTCTGGATCCGGGAGCTGCACCGGATGCGCGTCCCGCTCTCGGCGGACGTCATCAACGGTCTCCTGGTGGCCAGCCAGGTCGTGCTCGTGGGCTACTTGATCTTCTACGGGTATCACCTGTGGCGGACGGTCCGGCAGGGGGCCGTGATCAATCCCGTCAAGTACGCCTTCATCGGGGCCAGCTACTTCCTCTGGTACTTCGTGGCGTGGCACACCAACTCGATTCTGCTCTACGCGGTCGCGCACCGGCTCATGCACGGCGTGCAGTACATCGTCATGGTCTACGCCTTCATGTCCAGGAGCAAGGAGAAGGGGACCTTCCGCGAGGGCCTCTGGAGCCGGATGACGGGGAAGGGCAACCTCCGCTGGTTCCTGCTGGGAGGCGTCGCCTACGCCGTGCTGTTCCAGCTCGTCATCAACCGCCCCCTCGACGAGTTCGGCTTCGGCGTGGTGAACTTCGCGCCCTACCCGGCCATCCCCGAGTTCGGGATTCCCGCGCTGGACTACTCGGCCGGGTACGCTCTCTTCTCGCAAATGATGATCTACACCTACGGGCTGATGCACTACTACCTCGACTCCTTCATCTGGAAGGTGTCGGACAAGCAGACCCAGAAGGGTCTGTAGAGGCGCGGCCGCTTCCCGACTCCGGGGATCTGACCCATGGCCCTCGCGCCGGACGACTCACCCTGGTACCGGAAGTTCCGGATGTTGCTGGGCATCTACCTGATCGCCATCGCGTTCGGCGTGCGCGAATATGTCGTCTCGCGTCAGAGCGCCCCGGTGGATCCCGAGACCGAGGAGTGGTCCCAGATGGCGGAGGTGGTGTCGCAGATCAACCCCGCCGACGCCGACACCGAGTATCTGAAGGCCCTGGAGGCGCTGAAGGCGGGTGACCGCGACGCCTTCGTCGGGCACATGGAGACGGCTCTGGACAAGGGCGTGAAGCACAACGACGTCCTCCTTCGCTGGTACGCGCAGCACCTCTTCAGCACGGGCGAGGACTACCGACTGGTGAACAGCGCGTTGGAGCGTTGGCGGACGAACCACCCCTTCACGGCCGAGCCGCTGGAGATCCCCATGGGCAGCGGTCCGTCGGGACCCGCGGACGAGGAGGCGCTGGCGCGCGAGCTCGAACGGGTTCCCTGGATCCTGCGCCACGAGCTCCAGCCTCCCGACGAGGAAGATCCCGGTTGGCGCGCCCTGGTCTATATTCGGCCGGCCACGCAGATCGACATCCGGCAGGCGGTGGCGGCGGTCTCGATTCTGGCCCTGCCCCCCGAGTTGAGAGAGGATTTCCGGGTCACGTGCTTGACCCTGGAGGACTGCCGTCGAGTCCCTCGGTGAGCTCCCCTCCTCCGATGGGGCTTGGGCGTCCCGGGTGATGCCATGTCGCGGCTCGCGTCACCCGGGACGCCCGGGGCACCTACCAGCTCACGTCCATCCGCTCCACCAGGATCGCCGGGAGCGTCTGGGGTGTCATCACCTTGAAGATGGGAGACACCGGCGGCCCGTCGCCGTCCTCTCCCTGGATCGGTGAGCCCGCTTCGTCGGGGCGCGGAACCCATGCGTCCATCCGGTTCCAGTAGACGACATTGTCCTCCGTCTCGACTTCCAGCATGTGGGCGGCGAGACGGCCCAGCATCTGCCCCGCACGCACCACGTACGTTCCGGTCGGGAGTTCACGGGTCTGCTCGACGACGTCACCCACGTGGATCCGGGTGACGGCGGCGTGATTGTACTGCCGCTCGTGCGTCACGTCGTCGATGGTGTAGGCACGGACCTGGAGGGTGACGGGCTCGGTGAGGCGCTCCACGGTGATCCCATGACGAAGCAGGAGCTCGACGGCGTCCTCCGCGTCCCTGGGCAGCGTGTAGGCCCAGGGACGGTCGCGTAGCCGGGTCGCCACCGGACGCTTCATGAGCCTGGCGCCGGTGACCTGCACGGTGTCCTCGGGCTCCCCGTCGCCTCCGGTCACGATCTCGTAGCTCACCGGCTCTTCCTCGGCCTCGTACTCCATCTCCACCGCGATCTGTCCTCGAGGCTCCGCACCGAGGGCGACGGTCTCCGCTCGGGCGTCGTTGATGGTGCTCATCAGGTGCCCGGCGTTCTCGGCGGCCCACTCGGCGACGGCCAGGTAGCCCAGGTAGCCGGCCCGGGCTCCCACCTCGAGCCGCTGTCGAGGAGCTTCGAAGAGAATGGCGACGGTGTTGACCATTCCCCCGTAGTTGCGGCCGATGCGGATCTGGGAGCCCCCGGTACGCCACTCCTCTTCGTCGCCTCTCTGGTAGTACCAGGACTTCATGCCTTCGCGAGCGAGGCTCCGGTCGATGTACGGGAAGATCTCGTCGTCACAGATGTCCGTGAGCTCCCGCGCCGAGTCGTAGTGGCTCGTGCACTGGTAGTTCAGATTGTACGGACGGGAGCCGCCGTTGTGTCCGTCGATGAGCAGATGGGGACGCCACTCGCCGATCATCTCCTGGACGTAGTTCTGGATGGACGGGTGCTCCAGCTTCACGTAGTCGCGGTTGAGGTCGAGACCCCAGACGTTGCCCCGCTGGCCTTCCTGGGATGCCTCGAAGCCATCGGGATTGATCTGGGGCACCACCACGAGCGTGACCTCGTCCAGGAGATCGTTGGCCGACGTCCCCGGGGTCGCCAGATCCCGCATGAGGACGAGGAGACCTTCACGGAAGGTCCGCTCGTCGCCGTGGACGTTGGCCGCGAAGAGCAGAACCGGACGCCCCAGGGCCTTCGCCTCCCAGGGCTCGCTCACCAGCGGTCGGCTGAAGATGGCGTACGGGAGCTCACGGCCGAGCCGGGTCTCACCGTACGTGCCCAGATACATGTCCGGACTCACGGCGCTGAGCTCGTGCAGGTAGTCCCACATCTCCAGGTGGCGGGTGTGGGCCGTGAAGCCGTTCATCTCCGCGGCGGTGCGAGGATAGCCCTCGGCCGCGGCGGCCCACTCGACCTGGGCGGTGGTGGGCGTCGCCATGGTCGAGAGACCGATGGCTGCGAGGGCCAGCATTCGAACCAGGACGCGCATGTCGCTCTCCGGTGGTCGTGGATGTCTCGAGGGTCCGGGACGGTGATCCCCGCGGGATCACCTCGCCGACGTACACGACGGGGGTGGTCCCGGATCCGCCGCTCAGCGAAGGGCCGCCAGGAAGTCGACGGTCCTGGGTATGCTGTTGCTCAGGCTCAGGGGATTATGGGTCCCACCCTCGTACAGATGGGCCTGGAAGTCCGGCGCTCCGCGGCCGAGGCTGGACATGGCGTCGATGAGCGCCTGGGCCTGGCTCACGTCCACGACGGCGTCGGCGGTACCGTGGTGCAGCTGCACGGCGCCCATTCGGTCCGCGAAGAGGACGGAGGAGCGACGGACGATGGCCGGCCCTATCTCGTCATGGAGTGCGTCGACGGCGTCCGGATCACGAGATGGTGCGACGAGCAGCGCTACACGGTGGAGGAGCGGCTGCGCTTGTTCCTGTCCGTGG
>JAWVZK010000019.1:0-25021 GCA_033722275.1 Longimicrobiales bacterium
ACGACGTTCATCTACAGCCCGTTCCCGGAGCCGCCGCCCGACGGCGTGCGCATCGGCGGCTCGCCATCCTGGCGGACCATCCTGGATGTCCAGATCCCCGATGAGATCGACGGACCACCGGAGTTCTGCGCCGTCGTCTCGTGCCCGTTCGACCTCGAGCCGGGACAGATCAGCTACGCGGCGCTCCGTCTGACCAGCCGGACGACGGAGGCCGCGTTCCAGCCCACCGACACCATCCGCCTCGACGTGCGTCCGGTCTTCGACCGTTCCGCCATGCCCAAGTCGCCGCTGGGTTCGTCCCTGGTGGCGGCTCCTCTGGGCCGGCCCGTCCCGGCCGACGCCTTCGGCGAGAATGCGGGACAGGTCATCGAGATCCCCTTCACGTCTTTCGCCAGAGACCTCCTGCGCGGAGAGGACGCCCGTGGAGACCCAGCCCCCAGCACGCTGGCGCTTCTCTCGGTCTTCGAGCCCCTTTCCATCGCGTACGCCTCCTTTCAGGGGCCGGGCACCGCCGGAGAGCCCGTGCTGAGGTTGGTGCTCACCGTCGGTCCCGCCGTGGAGCTTCCGTGACCATGCCATCCTTCCATGACATCCACCCGGCCCGAGGCAGCGCCGTCTTCGCCGCGCTCCTTCTCGGGGCGGCCGTCACCGCTTCGCCGACGACGCCGCTTCACGCCCAGTCGGTCTTCAACGCCGCGGGTCTGGGCGTGCCCACGGAGGCGCTGGACGGACGCTCTCGTGCCCTGGGGAGCCTGGGGATCGGGTTGCCCGGTGGCGCCTTCATGCCCACCGATCCGGGCGCCATCGGGCGTCTGAGGGTGGCCACCGGGGTGGTGGCGACGCAGCCGGCCTGGCTGGAGTACTCCACCGAGGACGGCGAGAGCGGCAGCTTCCAGACCAGTCGCTTCCCCCTCCTGGGCGTGGCGTACCCGCTCCTGGGCGGCATGGGCTCGGTGCAGATCGGATCGTTCCTCGATCAGAACTACCGGGACGAGCGGATCGGCTCGGTGGAGCTTAGCACGGGATCGCTCCCCTTCACCGACGAATTCGAGCAGGACGGGTCCGTCTCCAGGCTCAACCTGGGGTATTCCCGGATGTTCGGTGAGGATCTTTCCGTCGGTCTCGTGGTGGGCCGCTATGCGGGATCGGTGGTCCGGAACCTGACGCGGACTTATGGGGGCGCTGCGGTGGCGGGAGATCTCGATTCGTACGTGGAGGAGGGACGTTGGGCGTACGAGGGATACCATGTGACGACCGGGGTCTCCGCCGATCTGAACGAGCGGATCCACCTGGCGGCCAGTGTCCAGGTGCCCACGGCTCTGGACGCGAACGCGTCGGACGAAACGGACGGTTCGGACCGTAGCTTCGATCTGCCCGTCCAGTACCGGGCCGGCGCCAGCGCACGGGTGGGCGGAGGTCTCCTGGTGGCCGCCAGCTTCGTGCTCGCGGACTGGTCGGTCACCGAGGACGACCTCGTCGGGTCGTCCCGGGCCGGTGACGCCAACGGCTTCGGGATGGGCCTGGAGCTGACGCGGGCCCGGCTCTTCGGGATGGACGCGCCGCTGCGCTTCGGATTCCGGCAGTCCAACCTCCCGTTCTCCTTCGAGGAGGGGGACGTGGAGGAGCGGATCTTCTCGGGAGGTCTGGGACTTTCATTGAATCAGGGGCAGGAGACCATCCTCGCCTCCATGGACGTCGCGCTGGAGCGGGGACGTCGAAGCGGCCTCGGCGTCTCCGAGGACTTCTGGCGTCTGACCCTCTCCTTCCAGGCCGCCGGCTTCTGATCGGACAGGCCATTCGGAGGCAGACGTGAGGGTCCACTACCATACGTTCGGTTGCAAGGCGAACCAGTACGACACCGAGCGCATGCGCCAGGAGGGGGAGGCCCGGGGAGCGAGATCGACCCCGGAGCGTGACGACGCTCGGCTCTTCGTCGTCAACACCTGCACCGTCACCAACCAGGCCGACGCCGAGGCCCGCCGGTTCATCCGTCGGTTGCGTCGCGAGAATCCCGATGCCGACATCGTGGTGGCCGGGTGCTCGGCCGCCCTCAAGCCCGACACCTATCGCGGCATGGCGGGCGTCGTCGACGTGGTGCCGGGGCATGACCCGGTGGCCGTGGCCACGGCGGTGCAGTCCGCCGCCGGGGGTGCCAGCCCGGGGTCGGGGTTGACCCGGCTCGAGCTCCGGACCTCTCTGGACCGGATCGATACCGAGCCCATCGGCGGCGAGCTGCTCCGGAGACGGGTGGGGGCGTCTCGAGGGTGGCTGAAGGTCCAGGACGGCTGCGACCGCAAGTGCTCTTTCTGCGCCACCAGGCTCGCTCGGGGCGCCTCCCGGTCACGGCCCGTCGACGAGGTCGTGGCCGAGGCCCGGCTGCTGGCGCGGAGCCACGCGGAGCTGGTGGTCACCGGAATCCACATCGGCCACTATGGCCGGGACCTCCCCGGTGGCACGACCCTTTCGGCCCTCTGCGCCACCCTTCTGGACGCCGTGCCCGACGTCCGGATCCGTCTGGGAAGCATCGAGGCGACGGAGGTGGACGACGAGCTCCTGGATCTGCTCGAGGGCTCCCATGGCCACCTGGCGCCCCACCTCCACATGCCGGTGCAGAGCGGGGCCGATCCGGTCCTCCGGCGCATGCGGCGCTGGCATACCCGGGAGCAGTATCGCGCCCGTGCCCTGGAGATCGCGGAGCGTGTGCAGCCCCTGGGCCTGGGGGCGGACGTCATCACCGGCTTCCCCGGCGAGACCGAGGCGGACCACCAGGCCACGGTGGCCCTGGTGGAGGAGCTTCCCTTCACGTATCTGCACGTCTTCCCCTTCTCCCCCCGGGAGGACACGGTGGCGGCGGACCTCTCGGATCCCGTGCCCCAACGGATCGCCGGGGAGCGGGCCCGGGCGTTGAGGGAGCTGGGCCATCGTAAGGGCGCGGCGTACCGCCGAGGTCGCTCGGGCCAGCGGGCGGACGTGGTCGCGGAAGGCGACGGAGGCACGGGACTCACCGGAGACTACCTGCGCGTGGAGATCCGTAGGGAGGCGACCCCGCTCGGAGTTTCCGAGGACGGTGCCCCCGGGCTCCTGGAAGGCACACTGCTCGTCGAAGGGGACGATCTGTATATTGTGGCGCCCAGGGAAATCGCCGGTATTCGACCATGAGCCAGAAAGCCTCCAAGCGCGCCTACGTCGAGACGTACGGATGCCAGATGAACATCAGCGACGGAGAGCTGATGGAAGGCATCCTGGAGAAGCGGGGCTACGAGATCGTGTCCTCCCCCGAGGACGCGGACGTGGTGCTGGTGAACACCTGTGCCATCCGGGAGCACGCCGAGCAGCGCGTGCTGGGTCGCGTCTCGCAGCTCAACGGCTTGAAGCGGGACCGCCCGGAGATGGTCCTCGGGGTGACGGGGTGCATGGCCCAGCGCATGGGCGAATCCCTGCTGGAGCGTGCACCGTACGTGGATCTGGTGATGGGTCCGGACGGGTACCGGGGGCTCCCCGAGACGCTCGCGCGGCTGGCTCGGGGAACCGACGAGGTCTCGTCGCCGGTGGGCGAGGGACACGGGGATGGAGAGGCGTGGTCCGCCGGCGAAGCCGGCGGAAGCGGCGCCCCCCGGGACGCCTTCGGAGCCGCCGCTTCCGCTTCGGCCCGGATGGTCCGACGCTCGGGGGAGCGGGGCCCGCAGCTCGCGGTGCTCCAGCTCGACATGGACGAGAACTATCAGGGTCTGGAGCAGCGACGGACGGAAGGTCCGAGCGCCTGGGTCCCCGTCCAGCGGGGCTGCGACCACCGCTGCACCTACTGCATCGTCCCGTACGTCCGCGGGGGTGAGAAGAACCGGAGCGCCGCCGAGGTCGTCGACGAAGTACGCTCCCTGGCGGCGACGGGAGTCTCGGAGGTGACCCTTCTCGGTCAGACGGTCAACTCGTACGTGTGGGAGGACGTGACCTTTCCGGAGCTTCTGCGCCGAGTGGCGCGCGTCGACGGAATCCGGCGGGTCCGCTACACGTCGCCCCACCCCGTGGACGTGACGCCGGAGCTCGTCGAGGTCATGGCCGAAGAGCCCAGCGTCTGCCGCCATCTCCATCTCCCCGCTCAGTCGGGCAATGACCGGACCCTGAAGCGCATGCTCCGACGGTATACCGTCGACACCTTCCTCGAGAAGGTGGACCTCGTGCGGTCCGCCATGCCCGACATCGCGCTCTCCACCGACATCATCGTGGCGTTCCCGGGTGAGACCCGTCCGGAGTTCCGCGACACGCTGGACCTCATGCGGACGGTTCGGTTCGACGAAGCGTACACGTACAAGTACTCGCCGCGGGACGGGACCCCGGCGACCCGGCTTCCGCCGGAGGACTTCATCGACCCCGACGAGGCGCAGGAACGGCTGGAGGAGCTCATCGACGTGAGCCGCACGATCCAGGCCGAGATCAACCGGGGGGAGGTGGGGCGGGTGGAGGAAGTCCTCATCGAGGGTGATGGTCGGGATCCGGGCCAGATCCGGGGCCGCACCGAGCGGAACAAGGTGGTGGTCTTCGACGGGGACGCAGGGCGGGTGGGGGCCTACACCCGGGTCGCGCTGGAGCGTACGACGGGCGTGACGTTCGCCGGTTCGGAGATCAGGGCGGAGGCGCCGGCGACGGTGGGGATGTGAGTCGACTCCTGAGCTGGCTCGGGATCGTCGCGCTTCTCGTCTTCGCCCTGGCGTTCGCCTATCTCAACTCCGGGCACCGGGTGACGCTGCGCCTCGGCGTCAGCACGCTCTACAACGTCCCCCTCACCGTCGTCGTCTTCGGGAGCGTCATCGCGGGGATGCTCGTGATGCTCGCCGCGGGGATCCGGTCGGACCTCAAGGTCCGCAGGATCCTCCGGACGCGGTTGGCGGAGGAGGATCGCGCGGAGCGGGAGCGATTCGTCGATCTCAGCCAGCAGGATCTGTTCTCTTCCGAGGAGGTCGAGGAGGAAGACTGATCGGACCTCTTCCGGCGCGGGAAGGGGGTCGGGGCGTGTAGTTGACGCACGCCGCCCCCATCGCGCGGCTCGCCCTGGCCTGGGTGGCCGGGGTGGCCCTGGGAACGCTCGGCGCGCCGATCTGGCTGGCGCCGCTCCCGATGGTGCTGGCTCTCGCGGCGCCCATTTCTCCATTCCGACGTCCCGTGGTGGCGGCATCGGCGGCCATCGTGACGGCGGGCATGTTGGTCTCGACCGTCGACGCGGGGAGCTGTCCGGCTCCTCCCGTCCCCGGGACCGAACATCGACTTCGCGGCTACTTCCTCGCCACCCCTCGGAGCGGCGCCGGCCCCTTCCGGAGCGTCGACGGATGCCACGAGGTCACGGCGGTCCTGGCGGGTGCCGCCGCCGCCCTGCCGGTTTCAGCCGGTCGTCTCCTGACGCTGGAAGGACGATGGAGGGCCGGCGCCCATCGATGGTGGTTTCAGGCGAGTCGAGCCGCCGAGACGTCCGGCGACGACGGTGCGGGACTCCACCGTCTCCTGGTGAGGAGACGCGACGCGCTGGTGGGCCGTCTGGACCGACTGTACGGGGCTCGAGCTCCTCTGGTCGCCGCCCTGGTCTTCGCCCGGCGGGAGGGCATGGATCCGGAGGTGCGGCGCGGATTCACGAGCACCGGCATCGCCCACCTCCTCGCCATCTCCGGCTTCCACGTGGGTGTCGTGGCGGGCATGGCCCTTTCGCTCCTGCGCATCGCCGGGGTGGCGCGAAGGCGTGCCCGCCTCTGGGCCGGGATCCTCGTGTGGGGGTACGTGGGCTTCATCGGCTTCCCCGACGCCGCCTGCCGGGCTGGAGCCATCCTGACCTTCGTCGCCACCTCTCGTCTCCGAGGCCGTCCGGCGACGCGCTGGAGTGCTCTCGCGGGAGCCGCGCTCCTGCTTCTCCTGTGGGATCCGGGGAAGCTGACGTCGGCCGGCTTCCAGCTCTCCTTCGCCGGCGCGGCCGGTCTCGTGGCCTGGGCCCGCCGGCTCGAGCGACGGCTCCTCGTGGATCCCATCTCGATGCCCCGGGCGTTCCGGTCGTCGGTGGCGGCAGCCATCGCGGCTACGGTGGCGACGGGGCCCATCGTCGCATGGCACTTCGGAAGGGTGTCGCTGCTCGGCGTGCCCATGACGCTGGCGGCCTCGCCCCTGGTCAGCCTGGCGCTGCCTGGAGCCCTGGTCTCGGTGGCCCTGGACCCGGTCCTTCCATCCGTAGCGCTCTTCCTCGCCGGTGGCGTGGGGCTCCTTCTCGACAGCCTCGTCGTCGCCACCGAGACCGCATCGAGTTGGCCGTGGGTGAGCCTGTGGATGAGCCGGGGGACGGTTCTCGCCGGGCTCGTGGGAACGGCCGCGGCGTCGTGGATGGCCTCTCGCCCGGGCGTGGGGGCAGCGGGGCGAAGGCGTCTCGTGCTCACCTACACGGCGGCTTGCGTGGTCGCCTGGCCCCTGGCCGTTCAGGTGCAGGGACGAGGGACCCTGGAGATCCTCATGCTGGACGTCGGCCAGGGAGACGCCATCGGGATCCGCACTCCCCGCGGTCGATGGGTCCTCGTGGACGCCGGCCCCCCTCCGGAGGGGGAGCCGGCGGGCCATCCCGCGGTGGTGGGCCTCCGGGCACGCGGTGTCCGACGCCTGGAGGCGCTCGTCCTCACACACCCCGACGCCGATCATTTCGGTGGAGGGACCGCCGTGCTCCGGTCCTTCGACGTCGGTGTCGTCGTGGACCCGCTGGTGCCAGCGCCCAAACGGGAGTATGCCCGACTCCTCCACCTGGCGCGGAGGGCCGGCGTGCCGTGGAGCGCCGGCCGGGAGGGCATGGCCTGGGAGATGGACGGCGTGTCGTGGACGGTGGTCCATCCCCCGGCCCATGGCCCCGCCGTGGACACGGAGGCCAACGAGGCGTCCATCGTTCTGGTGCTCCGATGGCGGACCTTCCGAGCGGTCTTCACCGGAGACGCCTACGTGGACGTCGAACGGCGCGTCATGGATTCGGTGGGGGACGTCGATCTCCTCAAGGTGGGGCATCACGGCAGTCGAACCTCCACGGACCGGGACTTCCTTGAGGCCACGAGGCCTGAATGGGCCCTCGTCTCCGTGGGGAGGGGCAACCGGTACGGACATCCCTCCGGCGAGGTGCTGGCCCGCCTCGAGACCGTGGGAGCCGAGATCCTGCGGACCGATCGACATGGCTCCGTCCGCGTCACCGTGGACGGCGACGGCCGCGTGGAGGTACGGACGGAGCGGAGCCGATAGGCGACGCCGGCGAGGTGTCTCACCGGGAGGGGGGCGACGCGTCGTCCGGCGCGATGGACGCCATGGAGGGGGGATGCGCACGGCACCGGGGATCGCGGCCGAGAGAGTGCGCGGATCCCGGAGGATCTACTTACCTTGGAGCATCCTCGCACGCGCTCCACGGAGCCCTCGGTCCCATCCGTCCCGGATACGCCATGGCCCTCGAAACCCATGTCGTCACCATCGCCCGCTTCCTGGTGGAAGAGGAGCGGAGACACCCCGAAGCGACGGGGGCCTTCACCGACCTTCTCCACGACATCGCCCTGGCTGCCAAGGTCATCGGTCGGGAGGTGAACAAGGCGGGGCTCGTGGACATCCTGGGGGCGGCGGGTGACGAGAACATCCATGGGGAGACGGTGCAGAAGCTGGACGTCTTCGCCAACAACGTCATGTACCGGGCCCTCGACCACACGGGACTCGTGGCGTGCATGGCCTCCGAGGAGAACGAGGGCTTCATCCCCATCCCCGACAAGTTCCCCGCAGGCGACTACGTGGTCATCTACGATCCCCTCGATGGCTCGTCGAACATCGACGTGAACGTCTCCATCGGCACCATCTTCAGCATCCATGACAAGATCTCCGACGGGGAGCGTGGCACGCTGGAGGACTGCCTGCAGCCTGGACGGAAGCAGGTCGCCGCCGGATACGTTCTCTACGGGTCGTCGACCATGCTCGTGTACACGACCGGCGCGGGGGTCCACGGCTTCACCCTGGATCCCTCACTGGGCGAGTTCGTGCTCAGTCATCCGGGCATGCGTCTGCCCCAGCCACCGAAGAAGGTGTACTCGGTGAACGAGGCGTACTACACGCGTTGGTCTCGTGGCCAACAGAAGCTGGTGACCCACATGAAGACCGAGGGGGGCTTCGGCTCCCGATACATCGGCTCGCTGGTCGCGGACATCCACCGGACCCTCCTGCAGGGAGGCATCTTCATGTATCCCGGAGATTCCAGGAATCCCCGGGGCAAGCTCCGTCTCATGTACGAGGCGGCGCCCATGGCGATGATCGTGGAGCAAGCGGGAGGACGGGCCAGCGACGGCACGGGGAACATCCTGGACATCGAGCCGGAGTCGCTGCACCAGACGGTACCCCTCTACATGGGCTCCACCGAGTTCGTGGACATGGCCGAGCGGATGCTGGCCGACGAGGCGTAGCCGCCGCGTTCAGTCGGCCGGGAGCCGCGTCACCTGGTCCTCGAACGCCCGGAGGAGCTCC
Organism: Longimicrobiales bacterium; assembly: GCA_033722275.1. Taxonomy (GTDB): domain Bacteria; phylum Gemmatimonadota; class Gemmatimonadetes; order Longimicrobiales; family Gaopeijiaceae; genus UBA2589. The sequence continues at coordinate 8,500 of JAWVZK010000019.1, forward strand.
CAACGCTCCGCCTCGGGCACGAAGGCGTGCCGGAATCCCGTCCTCGCCACCTCGGTGAGCTCGGGCCACGTGAAGCCCAGAGTCCCGTGCGCCTTGTCGTATTCCTCGACCAGGGTCACCCCGGACATGAGCCGGTTGTCGGTGCACAGGGCCACCGGAACCCCGGCGCGATGGTACCGGAGCGCAGGGTGGCGACCCAGGCCTTCGACGGCGCCGGTCTGGACGTTGGACGTGAGGCACACCTCCAGCGGGATCCGCCGCCGCCGGACGGTCTCCAGGAGGCCCTCGTCCTCCCGAAGGCGCGTGCCGTGTCCGATGCGGACGGCGTGACCGATCTCCAGGGCCTGGCGGATGGAGGACGGTCCGAAGGCCTCACCCGCGTGGATGGTGATGGGGAGCCCCGCTTCATGGGCGACCCGGAAGGCTTCCCCGTGCTCCCTCACGGGGTGGCCCTCCTCGGCCCCGGCGATGTCGAATCCACAGACACCGGCGCCGTGGTACGCGAGCGCGAGCTCGGCGAGCTCCACCGACCGGCGAGGCTCGAAGGTTCGAAGGGTGCAGACGATGAGGGCCGCGCGGATGGGCCGCTCGCTCTCCGCGCGGCGGAGGCCGCGAACGATGGCCTCCACCACCTCGTCGGAGCTCAGCTCCCCCTTCGTGCTGAGAGCCGGGCAGAAGCGGACCTCCAGCCAGCGGACGTTCTCGTCGGCGTGGTCGAGGGCGAGCTCGTAGGCGATCCGCTCCAGCGCGGGGGCGTCCTGCATGATCGAGAGCGTGACCTCGAACCGGTCGAGGTACTCGGGCAGGCTCCGGCCCTCTCGGACGACCATGTACGACGTGAGGTGCTCGACGTCGTCCGCCGGCAGCCGCACACCCCGCTCCCGAGCCAGCTCCAGCATCGTGGCGGGGCGTAGGGATCCGTCGAGATGGACGTGAAGCTCCGCCTTCGGCAGCGCGCGCAACCGTTGGCGGGTGGGAGAGGAACCCACGGCGTGGACCGATGCAGGCTCAGGACGGCCCGATGCTCACGCCATACTGCGACATGGCCATTTGACGGCGGTTGCTTCCGGGCCCCTCCAGGCTGAGGTAGCCCTCGTCCACGTCCACCAGCGGAGCGCGATACTCTCCGGAGAAACAGGCGGTGCAGTATGGACCGGCCCCCTTCACCGCCTCGACCATCCCTTCCAGGGAGAGGTAGCCCAGGGAGTCCACCTCGATCCGCGAACGGATCTGACCGACGTCGAGATTCGAAGCGATGAGCTCGCTCTTCGTGGGCATGTCGATGCCGTAGAAGCAGGGAGATCGGACCGGGGGACTTCCGATCCGGAGATGGACCTCGGAGGCGCCGGCCTGGCGCAGCATGCGCACGAGGGAGCGGCTCGTCGTGCCGCGGACGAGGGAGTCGTCCACCACGACGACACGCTTGCCCGCCAGGACCTCGCGCACCGGGTTGTACTTCATCCGGGCGCCGAAGTCCCGGTCCTTCTGGTCGGGCTTGATGAAGGTCCGGCCGACGTAGTGGTTGCGGAGGAGACCGAGCTCGAAGGGGATGCCACTCTCCTCGGAGTACCCCAACGCCGCGGAGTTGGCGCTGTCGGGCACCGAGATCACGCAGTCGGCTTCCGCGGGATGCTCCCTGGCCAGCCGACGTCCCAGAGCGCGGCGCGCCCGATCGACGCTCACCCCCCAGATCCGGGAGTCGGGGCGAGCGAAGTAGACGAGCTCGAAAATGCAGGGCGCCTGCTCCGGCGCCTGGTTCAGGGGCGCGAGCGTCTCCACGTCGCCGTCACGGATCCGCAGGACCTCACCTGGCTCCACGTCGCGAACATACTCCGCGTTCAGGATGTCCAGGGCACACGTTTCGGAGGTCACGACGATCCCCTGGTTCTTGCGACCCACCACGAGCGGACGGAAGCCCCGGGGATCGCGGGCGGCATACAGGGTCTCGTCCACGGCCAGGACCATGGAGAAGGCTCCCTCCAGGTGGGAGAGAGCGTCCAGGACCTGGGCATCGATGGTGTCCTCCCGCGACTTGGCGATGAGATGGACCAGGGTCTCGGAGTCGGAGGAGGAGCGGAAGATGGCGCCGTCTTCCACCAATCGGTCCCGGAGCGCCAGGTGGTTGGTGAGATTCCCGTTGTGGGCGAGGGCGAGATTCCCTCGGGCATACTTCGCCGTGATGGGCTGGACGTTGGCCATGTTCCCGCCACCGGCGGTGGAGTATCGGACGTGGCCCACGGCGGTGCGCCCCACCAGATCGGAGAGAGCCTCCCGGTCGAAGATCTCGTTCACCAGCCCCGCTCCCTTGTGGACGCGGGCCGTGTCGGCGTCGAAGGAGACGATCCCTCCGGCCTCCTGGCCGCGATGCTGCAGGGCGTAGAGCGCCAGGTAGGCCTGCTGGGCGGCGTTCTCGACGCCGCTGATGCCGACGACACCACACATGGACTCAGTCCTCCGTCGCGGGCGTGGCGTCCATGATCCGCGGGATGGCCTGGAAGTAGGCGTCGGCCATCTCGTCCAGGCGGGCGGACACCGAGCCGTCCCGGACGCTCAACGTGAAGCCGTCGTCCGCGTCGCGGACCACGCCGACGGTCCGCGCCGGAACATCGTGCCTTCGAGCGGACCGGAGGACCGCGTCGGTATCCGACGGATCGCACGAGACGACGATCCTGCCCTGGGACTCCCCGAAGAGGGAGACCACCGGCCGCAGATCCTCGTCGAGCTCCGCGTCCACGCCGAGGGGGTGCTCGCCGTCGCCCAGCGCGCACTCGGCCAGGGTACAGACCAGTCCGCCATGGGAGCAGTCGTGGGCCGAGCTCACGAGACCCCTGTGGATCATGGAGAGCACGGCCTGCTGCAGGCGCTTCTCGGCGGCCAGGTCCACGGAGGGCGGTCTGCCTGCCACGAGTCCGGCGGTGACGTAGAGATACTCGGCACCGCCGAGCTCGCCCGAGTTCCGGCCGAGGAGGACGATGTCGTCGCCGGGCTTCTGGAAGGCGTGCGGCGTGATCCAGCGGACATCGTCGATGATCCCCACCATCCCGATGACCGGCGTGGGGTAGATGGCCTTCCCGTCGGTCTCGTTGAAGAGGGACACGTTCCCTCCCGTGACCGGCGTCTCGAAGGCCCCGCACGCGTCCCGCATGCCCAGCACCGCTTCCCGCAGCTGGTAATAGATGTGGGGCTTCAGCGGATTCCCGAAGTTCAGGTTGTTGGTCACCGCCGTGGGTACGGCGCCCACACAGGCCAGATTCCGCGCAGCCTCGGCGACCGCCGCCATGGCACCGGTCTTCGGCTCGAGGTACACGAAGCGACCGTTGCAATCCGTGGTGGCGGCGACGGCTCGCTTGGTGCCCCGGATGCGGATCACGCCGGCGTCGCCGCCGGGCTTCACGGCCGTATTCGTCCGGACCGTCGTGTCGTACTGCCGATAGACCCATCGCTTGGAGGCGACGTTGGGCGACCCGAGGAGGAGGAGGAAGCTCTTCGTGAGGTCACCCTCGGGGATGAGATGCTCGCTCAGGTCCGTCTCGCGGAGCTCGAGCACCTCCACGGACTCGATGCCTTCGCGCTCGTACGTGGGGCATCCCTCGGTGAGCGGGAGGGCGGGGATGTCCGCCACCACCGCCCCGTTCTCCTTGACCCGGAACATGCCATCGTCGGTGACGTGTCCGATGACCGCGGCTTCGAGCTCCCACTTCTCCAGGATGCGGTGCACCTCGCCCTCGCGGCCCTTCTCCGCCACCACGAGCATCCGCTCCTGCGACTCCGACAACAGGATCTCATACGGGGTCATCCCTTCCTCCCGTACCGGCACGTCGGCCATCTCCATCTCCACTCCGCTGCCACCGCGGCCCGCCATCTCCGAGGCCGAGGACGTGATGCCGGCCGCGCCCATGTCCTGGATGGCCGTGATGGCTCCACTGGCGATGAGCTCCAGGCTCGCCTCCAGGAGGAGCTTCTCGGTGAATGGATCACCCACCTGGACCTGGGGTCTCGAGGACTCGTCGGCGTCCTCGCTCAGCTCCTCGCTGGCGAAGGTCGCTCCGTGGATCCCGTCCCGCCCCGTGCGCGCGCCTACGGCCATGAGGGGATTCCCCACGCCGGAGGCCGCAGCCGTGATGAGCTCCTCCCGTTTCATCAGCCCCAGGCACATCGCGTTGACGATGGGATTGCCCTCGTAGCCCCGGTCGAAGACCACCTCACCCCCGATGTTGGGGAGTCCCACGCAGTTTCCATAGTCGCCGATCCCCTTCACCACGCCGTCGAAGAGGTAGCGGACTCGCCCGCTGTCCAGGTCGCCGAAGCGCAGGGAGTCCAGCACCGCCACGGGACGCGCGCCCATGGTGAAGATGTCCCGCAGGATGCCTCCGACGCCCGTGGCCGCCCCCTGATAGGGCTCCACGGCCGACGGATGGTTGTGGGACTCGATCTTGAACGCCAGGGCATAGCCGTCTCCGACGTCGATGACGCCGGCGTTCTCGCCCGGCCCCTGGATCACCCAGGGCGCACGGGTCGGGAGAAGACGCAGGAGACGCTTCGAGTTCTTGTAGCCACAGTGCTCGGACCACATCGCGCTGAACACGCCGAGCTCGGTGAACGTGGGCTCGCGGCCCATGACGGATCGGATCCGCTCGTACTCCTCTTCCGAGAGCCCGTGATCGGCGACGATCTCCGGTGTGATCTCTGGGTCGCCGTGTCTCGGGGCGACGGGAGGCGCCGTGGCGGTGCCTTCGGCTTTGCTCACTATCTGCTCGCGGTTGCTGGAAGGAGGATCAAGGAGCTCCGTGGTGACGGAAGGGCCGTCATGTGGCGGCGGGGGAGAGGCTTCGGGCCATGGACCGGAAGACGCCCTCACCGTCGGTGGAGCCGAGAATCTCCTCCATGGCTCGCTCGGGGTGAGGCATCATGCCGAGGACGTTGCCGGCTTCGTTGACGATCCCGGCGATGTTGTGCCAGGAGCCATTGGGATTGGCTTCCTCGACGGCGTGGCCATGCTCGTCGACATAGCGGAAGACGATTCGCTCCTCCTCCTCGAGCATCTCGAGGGTTTCTCGTTCGGCTTCGTAGTTTCCGTCGCCGTGGGCGATGGGGATCCGGACGACCTGTCCCTCATCGTACGCGCTGGTGAACAGCGTGTCCGCGCGCTCGACCTTCAGGAAGACGTCGTGGCTCTGGAATTTCAGCACGTCGTTGCGGACCAGGGCGCCCGGAAGAAGGCCGGCCTCGCAGAGGATCTGGAAGCCGTTGCAGATCCCGAGCACCGGCCCGCCGGCGTCGGCGAAGGCCACCACGTCTTCCATGATCGGGCTCATCCTCGCGATGGCCCCGGGGCGGAGATAGTCCCCGTAGGAGAAGCCGCCCGGGAGAAGGACCGCGTCGAACCCGTCCAGCCCCCTCTCCCTGTGCCACACGAAGGAAGCCTCCCCACCCACCTGCTGGGCGGCCTTGTACAGGTCGTAGTCGCAGTTGGACCCGGGAAAGGTGATGACGGCGACCTTCATGACGCGGCGCCCTCCGCCGTCTCGACGACGAGGACCTCGTAGTCCTCGGTCACCGGGTTGGCCAGGAGCTTCCTGCACATCTCCTCCACGGAGGTCCTGGCCTCGTCGGCGCTCTCCGCTTCGATGTCGATGTAGATGGTCTTCCCCACACGCACGTCCTCCACGCCCGTCCATCCCAGGGAGTTGAGGGCGTGGTGGATGGCCTTGCCCTGTGGATCCAGGAGACCGGGCCGCGGCTTTACGCGGACTTCGATGAGATATTGGGTCACGCTTGATCCTCCATACCCTCGTCGCGGCCGAGGGGTCGATGTGGGCGGCTCCGGGGGCCGAGGTCGGTGTAGTCGAGCTGTCGCGGTTCGGTCTCCAGCTCGCCCTCGTCTTCGTCTAGGAGGGGGTCGCCCCCCGGAAGCCGGTCGAGGAAGCCGATGAAGACCGTCTTCACCAGACCCCACGTGATGTAGAGGACGAGAACCGTGAAGAAGTAGTACCGGGGCACCGAGAGGGCGAGGAAGAGCGCCGCCAACGCCACCACCGTGTTGAAGATCCCGCGGGCCGTGCGCAGACCGATCCTGGGTACCCGGGCGTAGGGGACGTGGCTGACCATCAGGACGGCGAGGAGGACCATGCCCACGCCCATGATCTGCTGCCACGGCAGGTCGGCGAGATAGGTCTGGAAGAACGCCGTCTGGCTGAAGGGGTGGAACGAGGCCAGGGTCATCCCCGCCGACGGGGACGGAAGTCCGTGGAAGTAGCGCTTCGCTTCTCCCCCCTGCTCGATGTTGAAGCGGGCCAGCCGCACGACCACGGCCGTGATGTAGACGAAGCTGAGGATCCAGCTCCACCCGCCCTCTCCGGCGAAGAAGAGCTGGTACATGATGTATCCCGGGGCGACCCCGAAGGAGACGGCGTCCACGAGGGAATCGAGCTCGGCACCGAAGGCCGAGCCCGTACGGGTGAAGCGCGCCACCCTCCCATCGAGCATGTCCAGCACGCCGGCGAAGATGATGAACCAGCCCGCCCAGACGTAATCGCCCCTCGAGGCCGCGACGATGGCGTATACGCCGAAGAAGAGGTTCCCCAGGGTGAACGCCGACGGCAGGATGACGACGCCCCGCTGGAGCGTCTCCTGTCTCCGAAGCGGTCTGCTCATCGTCCTCCGTCCTCCCTCCTCGGAAGCGCCCGGCATCACGTCGCCGGAGCGGGACGCTGCCGGGCCACGGGCGTCGACCCCGACCGGACCTTGTCCCCCACCGCGCACAGCACCTCCCAGTGGAGGGGCAGGAAGAGGTCGACGCGAGACCCGAACCGTATGATACCGAAGCGGGCCCCCCGCTCGATGCGCTGACCCTCCGAGGGATCGGTCACGATCCTCCGGGCCACCAGACCGGCGATCTGACGGACGAGAATCGGTCCGTAGCGGGCCTCGATGCCCAGCGAGGCCTGCTCGTTCTCCTCGGAGGCCTCGTCGGCCCAGGCCGCGACGAACGTCCCAGGCCTGTAGGACCGGTGCGTGACGGTCCCGCTCACCGGGGCCCGCTGCACATGCACGTCGAAGACGCTCAGGAAGATGGAGATCTTCCGAGCGGGCCCGCCCAGCACCGTCGGCTCGTCGGCCTCGTCCACGACGATGACGCGTCCCTGGCCGGGGGCCACGACCACGTCGTCCTCGCCGGGCGCCACAGGGGCGGGATCCCGGAAGAACCAGAGGACGAAGACGGCGAGGACCGTGAAGATCCAGGCTCCGGCCAGCAGGAGCCGACCGCTCCAGCCCGCCGGATCTGCCAGCCGCATGCCGACGGCGAGCCAGCACAGCCCCGCGAGGAGGAGACCCCCCGCAGCGAAGGGATACCCCTCGCGGGCGAATCTCACCGGTCGCTGCCGAAGGGCGGCGGCTGGTAGTCGTCCAGGGGGATTCCCGTGAGGCGACGGAAGACTTCCTTGTAGCGTCTGGAAGCCGCGTCCACCACCTCTTCGGGAAGGTCCGGCGGCGGTGGGCTCTTGTCCCAGTCCAGCGTGTCCAGCCAGTCCCGGACGGGCTGCTTGTCCAGGGAGGGCTGCCCCCGGCCGATCCCGTAGCTTTCCTTCGGCCAGAAGCGGGAGGAGTCGGGGGTCAGGACCTCGTCGATGAGGAGGAGCCGTTCGGATCGGTCGAAGCCGAACTCGAACTTGGTGTCGGCCAGGATGATCTCCCGAGTCTCGGCGACGTCCCTGCCGTATCCGTAGATCCGCAAGGACAGAGCCCTGAGGCGTTCCGCCAGCTCGTCCCCGAGGATCTCGTTCATCCGATGGAAGGTGATGTTCTCGTCGTGCTCGCCCTCCTGGGCCTTGGTGGCCGGCGAGAAGATGGCCGGCTCGAGCTTCTGGCTCTCCTGGAGGCCTTCGGGCAGGGGCTCGCCGGCCAGCGTGCCTTCCCGGCTGTACTCCTTCCACGCCGACCCGGAGATGTAGCCCCGGACGACGCACTCGACGAGCACGGGATTCGTACGGTGTACCAGCATCGATCGACGGCCCCAGACGCTCCGGCTCCCGGCCAGATCCGGGTGGCGTGCGACGATGGCATCCGGATCCACGGCGATGAGGTGGTGATCGATCCTCTCCTCCCTTTCCAGCCGCTCCAGCCACCACGCGGTGATCATGGTGAGCACCTCGCCCTTGCGCGGCACCGGCTGGGGGAGGACGACGTCGAAGGCGCTGACCCGGTCACTGGTCACCATGAGCAGGGTCTCGTCGTCCACCTCGTAGACGTCGCGGACCTTCCCCCGGTGGAGGAGGGGGAGGTCGAGCTCGGTGCGATGGATCGTATTCTGGTCAGACATGGATCTCGGGTTCGTCGAGGTTCACGATGTTCTCTCTTTGTCGCTCCAGGGCCGGCTGGACCTGCCGCTCGAGGAAGCGGGACACCTGGGCGGGCGCCCGTCCGACGAAGCGCGACGGGTCCACCATCTGGTAGAGCTCGTGGGCGTCGAGGCCGAAGGCCTCGTCTCCGGCGATACGCTCCAGGAGATCCGCGTCCGCGCCCTCCTCCTTCATCCGGCGTGCCGCGGCCATGGAGTGCTGGCGGATGCGCTCGTGGAGCTCCTGTCGATCCCCTCCCCGGGCTACGGCATGCATCAAGATCGTCTCTGTGGCCATGAAGGGAAGGTGCTCGGCGAGATTCCGTCGAACGACCTCCGGATTGACGCTGAGCCTCCGGGACACGTTCTCCAGGAGCACGAGGCAGCCGTCCAGGGCCAGGAACGCGTCGGGTATGGAGAGCCGTCGGTTCGCCGAGTCGTCCAGCGTCCGCTCCAACCACTGCGTGGCTGCCGTGAACGCCGGGTCCTGGGCCAGGACGATGACGTGGCGGGCCAGAGCGCACATCCGCTCGGCCCGCATGGGATTCCGCTTGTACGGCATGGCCGAGGAGCCGATCTGCTCCGATTCGAAGGGCTCCTCCACCTCACGGAGGTTGGCGAGGATGCGCAGATCGTGTCCCATCTTCGAGACGGAGGTGGCGACGCCGGCGAGGGTGGCCTGGACGGCATAGTCGATCTTCCGGGTATACGTCTGTCCGCTCACCGGGATGGTGGACTGGAATCCCATCCGCCGGCCCACGGCTTCGTCCAGGCGGTCGACCCGGTCCTGGTCGCCGTCGAACAGCTCGAGGAAGGACGCCTGCGTTCCGGTCGTCCCCTTGACGCCGCGAAACCGGAGCGTGGCGACGCGGTGATCGAGCTCCTCCAGGTCCAGGAGGAGATCCTGGATCCAGAGGGTCGCCCGCTTGCCCACCGTCGTGGGCTGCGCGGGTTGGAAGTGGGTATAGCCCAGGGTGGGGAGGGCGGCATGCTCCCGGGCGAAGTCCGCCAACGCCTCCACGCACCGGACCACCCGGGTACGGATCAGGTCGAGGGCGTCCCGGTGGAGGATCAGATCGGTGTTGTCACCGATGAAGGCGCTGGTGGCACCCAGATGGATGATCCCCCGCGCAGCCGGAGCATCGTCCGCGAAGAGGTGGACGTGGGCCATGACGTCGTGGCGGAAGCGCCGCTCGTACTCGGCGGCCTTCTCGAGATCGAGCTCGTCCTTGGCCGCCCGCATCTCGTGCAGCGCCTGGGCGGAGATCTCGACGCCGAGCTCGGCCTCGGACTCGGCCAGGGCGATCCACAGTCGCCGCCAGGTCCCGAATCGCTTCCGCGGGGAGAAGACGCGCTGCATCTCCGGCGACGCGTAGCGGTCGGTGAGGGGGTGCACATACCGGTCCAGGTCCACTCAACCTCTCCAGTAGAGACTGCGGGTCCCGAGCTGCCCGTTCCGCTCCACCCAGACGACGATCCGTCCCTGTCGGCCGGGCAGGGACTCGAAGAAGCGAGCGGCGTCGTCGGCGGTCTGGATCCGCGTCCGGTTCATCTGCACGATGACGTCTCCCCTCCGGAGTCCGAGCTGGGCGGACAGCTCGTCCGAGATGTCGGCAATGAGGGCGCCCCGCTCGTTGGTCAGCCCGCGCTCGAGCTGGATCTGCGGCGTGACGCTGATGAGCTCGATGTCCTGGAAGAGCGTGACCCTCGAAGCCGTCAACGACGGGTACGCCACGGCGCGGACCTCCACCGGGCCCTGCCGTTCCTGCAGGCCCAGCTCGAGGAGATCTCCGGCCCGCAGGTCGAGGAGGACCCCTTCCCAGTCCAGCGGAGCGGTGAGCGCACGGCCGTTCGCGACCAGGAGTCGGTCTCCCACGCGGAGCCCGGCGAGATCGGCCGGAGAGCCCTCGGCGATGCGTGCGATACGGACACCTCGCGTCCGTCCCCACGCGTCGGCCTCCACCGGTTCCACGTCGACGCCCACCCACGCGCGCCGGACCTCGCCGTACTCCCGGAAGTCCTGGGCGATCTGGAGCGCCCGGTCGATGGGGATGGCGAATCCCAGGCCCTCGCTCCCGCCGCTCCGGGAGATGATGGACGCGTTGATCCCGACCACCTCCCCGGCGGCGTTGACCAACGCGCCCCCCGAGTTCCCGGGATTGATGGCGGCGTCGGTCTGGATCATGCCGAAATAGAAGCCGCTGTCATCGGAGGTGGGGGCGATGTTCCGGTCGATAGCCGAGACGACACCCGCGGTGACCGTGGGCTCGCTGTCCCCCACGTAATTCCCCAACGGGTTGCCGATGGCGATGGCCCACTCCCCGATCATCAGCCCTTTTACGGTGCCCACCGGGGCCGTGGGGAGATCGTCCCCGCGGATCCGGAGGACGGCGATGTCGGCCACGGGGTCCGTGCCCACAACCTCGGCGTCGAGATCGCGGCCGTCGGGCAGCGTGACGCTGATCCGGGATGCGCCCGCGATGACGTGATCGTTGGTGAGCACGATGCCGTCCTCGCTGACGATGACGCCCGATCCGAAGCCGGCGCTCCTCCGCTCGGCTCCCGGAGGCAGATACAGGCTCTCCCAGATGGAGCGCGGGCGGATCCGGCTCGTACGGAGGACGTTGATGCTGACCACCGCCGGCGCCACGCGGGCGGTGGCCCGGACGATGGCGGTCGCCCGACTCTCATCCAGCGACTGAGCGACGTCGGCCGCCTGCGGGACGCTCTGGGAGGAGACGAGAGGGGACGCGTCGGTCTCCACGGCCGGGGCGCTCCAGGCCGTCGATCCCTCGTCGCCCTCCCGGTTCGCGTTGGCCGCGTCCGGGGTGCAGCCCCCGACCGCCACGGCCAGGACGCTGGACAGCAGCGTCGCCGTCCTCACCCGGGAGGCCCCTGCCCGGGCCGCGCGGAGCGCCTTCTCCGATGGCGTCCGTTCAGAGCTCGGTGCCGGCGGCATGCCAATCCTCGAGGAAGGCGTCCAGCCCCTTGTCCGTGAGGGGGTGCTTGCTCAACTGCCAGAGGACCTTCGGCGGGATCGTGCAGCAGTCGGCGCCGATCAGCATGGATTCCACGACATGGACGGGATGGCGGATGGAGGCCGCCAGGATCTCGGTCTCGAAGTCGTAGTTGTCGTACACCCGACGGATCTGGTGGATGAGCTGCATCCCCTCACCGGAGATGTCGTCGATGCGTCCGACGAAGGGCGAGACGAACGACGCCCCGGCCTTCGCGGCCAGCAGGGCCTGGGACACCGAGAAGCAGAGGGTCACGTTGACCCGGATCCCGTCGGAGCGCAGGTCCCTGCACGCCTTCAAGCCCGCCTCGGTCAGGGGGACCTTCACCACGGCGTTCTCGTGGATCCCCGCCAGCTTGCGCCCTTCCTCGACCATCGTCTCCCGCTCGATGGCGACCACCTCCAGGCTCACCGGACCGTCGACGGCCTCGCAGATCTCGCGGTACATCGCGACGACGTCACTGTAGCCCGCCACCTTCGAGACGAGGGAAGGATTCGTCGTGATCCCGTCGATGAGCCCGGCGGAAGCGGCTCTCCGAATCTCATCGAGGTCGGCGGTGTCGAGAAAGATCTTCATGGATGGGCGTCCCGGGGATATTCGACCTCGTGGAGGAAGAGACCTGTCGGAGGCGCCGGCGGGGAGGTCACCACCTCCGGCTCGTTGTCGAGTAATCTAGCCATGTCGTCCAGGGGCCGTCGCCCGCGGGCGATGTCCACCATGGTGCCTGTGAGGTAGCGTACCATGCGATGGAGATAGCGATCCGCCGTGATGGTGAGTCGCATGCCGAGAGACGTCTCCGACCACTCGGCGTGATGGACACGGCATCGTTCTCCTCGCTCCGGTTGGCCTGCCTTGGAGAAAGCCCGGAAGGATCGCTCTCCCGGCACCGGCTCCGCGGCCTTCCGGAGCAGCGTGACGTCGAGCCGGTCGGTCATGGGCCAGCACCACCGACGATGAAAGGGCGACGCCGCCTCGGCCCGCGTGCCGAGCTCGTAGCGATAGCTGCGCCTCAGAGCGTCGTACCGGGGGTGGAAGTCGGCCGACGTCTCCACGGCAGACTCGATCCATACGTCTTCGGGAAGGATCGAGTTCAGGGAGCGGCGGAGGGCTCCCGACGTCCAGGAGCGAGGCATGTCCACGGCGAAGACCTGTCCGGTGGCGTGCACGCCGGAATCGGTTCGGCCGGAGCCGATGATCCCGGTCGGTCGATCGGCCAATCGGGTGAGGACCGACTCGAGGACACCCTGGACCGTGCGGACCTGCGGTTGGATCTGCCAACCGTGGAAGTCCGAGCCGTCGTAGTGGACGGTGAGGCGGATCCGGATGTCGTCTGGAGCGTCCACTGCGAAAAGTTAACCGCCGTCCCGGCTCCTTCAACCGAGGAACGACATCGATCTCCGTTGCGATTGACCTACCCTTCGCCCCTCGCTTAGGCTTGCTGGCATGACCCCGTCATCCCCGCATCCATGACGAGCCCATCGGACGACCGGGCGCTCCGCGCGGCCCTGGAGCTCGTCATCGAAGGAGAGCACCTCACCGCCGAACAGGCCGAGGCCGCCTTCGACCGATTCATGGACGGCACGGCGTCCGAGGCCCACATGGCCGGACTCCTCGTCGGCCTTCGAGCGAAGAGCGTCGCTCCCTCGGAGGTGGCGGGGGGCGTGCGGGCCCTTCGCTCGGCCATGCGCGCCGTGGGCTCCCGGGACCCCACGACCCTCGTCGATACCGCTGGCACCGGAGGCGGGTCCGTGACGACCTTCAACATCTCCACCGCCGCGGCGTTCGTCGTGGCGGGCGCCGGTGCGCGGGTGGCGAAGCACGGGAACCGTTCCTTCACGTCCCGCAGCGGAAGCGCCGACGTCCTGGAGGCGCTGGGCGTGACCATCGACCTGACCCCGGAGCAGATGGCGGAGGTGCTGGACGAGGCAGGGATGGTCTTCATGTTCGCCCCGCTCCTCCATCCGGCCATGCGCCACGTGGCGCCGGTACGACGCGCCCTGGGCATCCCGACCATCATGAACATCCTCGGTCCTCTCACGAACCCGGCGGGAGCGAAGCGTCAGGTGGTGGGCGTCGCCGACGTCCGCCTCCTCGACCTGATCCCCGATGCGCTCCTCGAGCTCGGGCACGTCCGCGCTCTGGTCGTGCACGGGGAGCCCGGCATGGACGAGGTGAGTCCTCTGGCGTCCACCTCCGTCGCCGAGCTTCGGGACGGCGCCGTCCGACGGTACGAGGTCGAGCCCACCGAGCTCGGAATCGGTGCCGTCCATGCGGAGGATCTGGTGGGTGGGGATCCGGCGGAAAACGCCGCCATCGTGGAGCGGGTCCTCGCAGGTGGGCCCGGTGCTCCCCGAAGCGCCGTCGTGGCCAACGCTGCCGCGGCGATCCTGGTGGCGGATCTGGCCGACTCCTGGTCCGACGCCGCCGATCTGGCCCGCCGGACCATCGACGAAGGCAGGGCGTCGGCCGCCCTCGACCGCCTCAGGGACGCCTCCGGCCGGTATGCGTGAGGCGGGCTCCTGCGGGGACTGCCTCTGGACGCTGGGAGCGCGTCCCGGTCCGTCGCGCCTCAGTACTTCCCGTCGCGCCTCAGTACTTCCGGATGACGCCCACCACCACGCCCTGGACCCGCACGTCGGCGGCGTCGGCCAGGATGGGCTCCATCGTGGGGTTGGCGGGTTGGAGTCGGATCCGGTTGCCGGGCTCCCGGTAGAGCTTCTTCACCGTCGCCGCCTCGTCCGCCACCAGCGCCACCACCATCTGCCCGTCCTCCGCCGACTCCTGGGCCTGCACGACGATGTAGTCTCCGTCCCGGATCTGCTCCTCGATCATCGAGTTTCCCTCCACCCGGAGCACGTAGTTGTCCCGGCGCCGGCTGACCATGTCGGGGGGGACCGCCAACGTCTCCTGGTCCTGGACGGCCTCGATGGGGAGGCCCGCCGCGACGGCACCGAGGAGGGGGAGCTCCAGGACCGGGGTGTCCGTCTCGTGGCCCACGAGCTCGATGGAGCGGCTCTCGTTGTAGGACTTCCGAATGTAGCCCTTGCGCTCCAGATTGCTCAGATGCTCGTGCACCGTGGCCAGCGACGAGTAGCCGAAGTGGTCGGCGATCTCCTCGAAGCTCGGTGCGTACCCTCGATCGTCGATGAACGACTCGATGTGGTCGAGGATCTCTTTCTGGCGCTTGGTGAGGGGCATGAGGCCCTCCCTGCGTGCGGTGGGGAACCCGAACAAGAACCGAAGTAAGGTTACCCGAACGTTGCCCGAAACGCAAGGACGCCCCATCGGACCGGGAATCCTCGACCGGATCGTACGCACGAAGAGGGTCGAGCTGGAGGCGCTCCGACCCCGCCGTCGAACGTTGGAGGAGGCCCTGGACCGGGCCCGTCCCCCTCGAGGCTTCCGGGCGGCGCTGGCCGAGCCGGGATCGGTCTCCGTCATCGCCGAGTGCAAGCGGCGGTCTCCCGGAGCCGGTCCCATCCGGCCCGATCTGGATCCCGCGAAGCTGGGCCGAGCCTACGAGGATGCCGGGGCGTCGGCCATCTCGGTCCTCACCGACGAGACGTACTTCGGGGGGCGGCTCGAAGATCTGGAGGTGGTACGGGACGCCACTTCGGTGCCGATCCTCCGGAAGGACTTCACCCTGCACCCCCTGCACCTCCTCGAGGCTCGGGGCGCCGGGGCCGACGCGATCCTGCTCATCGTGCGTATCCTCGAAGACGAGGCGCTCGCCGCGCTGCACGGCGAGGCCAGGGGCCTCGACATGGACGTGCTCGTGGAGGTCCACGACGAGGAGGACCTCGAGCGTGCGCTCCGCATCGACGCCGACCTTGTCGGCATCAACAATCGGGACCTGTCGACGTTCACCACCGATCTGGGCACGACGGAGCGCCTCCTGGCGTCCATACCCCACGACGTGGTGATCGTCTCGGAGAGCGGGATCCGGACCCGGGACGACGTGGCGCGCCTCGGCCGCGCGGGAGTGGACGGGATCCTGGTGGGCGAGTCCCTCCTCGAGGTCGACGATCCAGGCAGGGCGGCGGCGCGGCTCTCGGGAGTGGCGAGCACGATTCGCGGGAAGGGCTGATCGGTGGTGGACGTGGATCCTTCGTACCCGACCCGGCGTCCGCGGGTGAAGATCTGCGGCGTGACCCGGAACATCGACGCCCGTCACGCCCAGTCGGCGGGAGCGGATCTGCTCGGTGTCGTCCTCTCGTCCGGATTCGGGCGAAGCGTGCCCCGGGCCTCGGCGGGGAAGGTGATGAGCGGAACGGACCTTCCCCGGGTGGCGGTGCTGGTGGACGAAGCTCCAGCGGTGGCAGCCGCCCTCGCCGCCGTGGTGGACGCCTCGGTGCTCCAGCTCCACGGGACAGAGGGTCGGGACACGATCCTGGCGCTGCGGGACCTGGGGGACTGGACGGTCTGGAAGGCCGTGCGGGCCCGGACGCGCGACGACCTGGAGCGCACCGTGGACGAGGTCGGGGACGTGGTGGACGGGATCCTGGTGGAAGGTTGGCGGAAGGGCGTCGCCGGCGGCGGAGGGGCCCGACTGCGACTCGGGGCCGAGGAGGTCCGCGGCGTGCTGCCCGACGACGTGGATTTCATCCTCGCGGGTGGGCTGACGCCCGGGTCCGTGGGCGAAGCGGTGGCACGCTTCCGTCCCGACGTGGTAGATGTCTCATCGGGCATCGAGCGTGCCCCGGGCGTGAAGAGCCGGCATCGGGTCACCCGCTTCGTGCGTGAGGCCCGAGGGACTTCGGCGCCCTGACCGCATCTCATCGACGACGGAAACGCCCCCACGTGGCCACGACCACCGCTACCGACCCCACCCGATTCGGCGCCTTCGGGGGCCGCTACGTTCCGGAGACGTTGATCCGGGCCCTCGACGAGGTGCAGGCGGCGTACGCCGACGCGTCCGACGATCCCGGATTCGAAGAGGAGCTCCGGGCGCTCAGCCGTGACTTCGTGGGACGGCCGACTCCCCTCTACCATGCCCGCCGTCTGGGCGAGGCCGTGGATCACGGCGCCGTCTACCTGAAGCGGGAGGATCTGAACCACACGGGCGCCCACAAGATCAACAACACCATCGGCCAGGGACTGCTCGCGGCCCGCATGGGAAAGCCGAGGATCATCGCCGAGACCGGCGCAGGACAGCACGGGGTCGCCG
>JAWVZK010000020.1:0-24895 GCA_033722275.1 Longimicrobiales bacterium
CGGGGCATCTCTACGTAGAGGGGCTCGCCCATCATGGCCAGGGCGACCTCCAGGCCCCCGGCCCCGATGGCCAGCATCCCCAGGGCGCCGGCGGCGGGGGTGTGGCTGTCGGAGCCCAGGAGCGTCTTGCCGGGGACGCCGAAGCGCTCCTGGTGCACCGGGTGGCTGACGCCGTTGCCCGGGCGGCTGAACCAGAGCCCGTACCTCCGGCAGGCGCTCTCCAGGAAGAGGTGGTCGTCGGGGTTCTTGTTGTCCTGCTGGATGAGGTTGTGGTCCACGTACTGGACGCTCACCTCCGTTTGCACCCGGTCCAGGCCCATGGCCTCGAGCTCGAGCATCACCAGCGTCCCCGTGGCGTCCTGCGTCAGCGTCTGATCGATGCGGACACCGATCTCGATCCCCGGCTCCATGTCACCCTCGAGGAGGTGATCGGCGATGAGCTTCCGGGTGAGGTTGTTCGGCACGAGCGGGCTCCTCTGTACGGGGGGATTCTCCTCGTCGAAGGCGCAGGGTCCATGCCAGGGTCCCGGGATGGGGTGGCCGGGCGATCCCGTACGGCCGGCCGACGCATGGCTGCAGTGGGGTGCCGGGGTCCCGGGGATGCCGGCCGGAGAGGAGCGCTGAGGGCCCTTCCCGGGACGAGCGCCATGCCGTAGCGACCGCTGCGGCATTGCAGACCCCTGCAAGGATGGAACGTCGACAGGGCCGCTCGGAAGTAAGTGGCCTCCGTGTCACTCCCGCCGGAGCGCCTCCACCGGGTCCAGCCTCAGGATCCGCCGGGCAGGCAGCGCGCTCGCGGCCAGCGCCACGACGCCGAGCAGTAGCGGAACGCCCACGAAGGCGACCGGGTCGTACGGGCTGAGACCGAGCAGAAGGCTCGCGAGGAAGCCGGTCACGGCGGCGGCGAAGGCGACGCCGACGGCCGCCCCGACGCCCGCGAGCACCACGGCCCGGCGGAGCACCATCCCGAGCAGCCGTCCGGGCTCGGCTCCGAGCGCGATGCGCACCCCGAACTCCCGCGTCCTCCGCACCACGTGGTGGGCCAGCACGCCGTAGACGCCCGTCCCGGCCAGGAAGAGCCCGAGCAGCCCGAAGACGCCGATCAGCACGGCGGCGAACCGCTGCGGAAAGAGGAGGGTCGCCATCGCGTCCGTCAGCGGTATCGCCTGCACCACGGCGACGTCGGGGTCGATGGCCGCGACCCGCTCCCGGACGGCCCGGATCAGCTCGGTGGGGGCGGCCCCGGGGCGGGTCCGGAGATGCAGGGTCATGCGCTCCGTGTAGTGCTGGTCCGCGGAGAGGAAGGCGAAGGCCGAGGTGCTCCCTCCGAAGTCGACATACCGCCCGTCCGGCGTCACCCCGACCACCTCGTAGGGGATGTCGTGCCGAAAGATCGTCTTCCCCACCGGATTCTCCCCTGGCCAGAAGCGGCGGGCGAAGCTCCGGTTCACGACCATCACGCGCGGCGCACCTTCGCCGTCCTCGGGCCCGATCCCGCGGCCCGCCGTCACCTCGATCCCCATCGTCTCGAAGTAACGTCCGTCGACCCGGTTCATCCGGATGCTGACGTCTTCGTCGTCCGGGCCGAGCCGCCAGCCGCCGTAGCTCGAGATCTCGCCCGTCATCAGCGCGAGGGAGGCCAGGGAGGCCGACTCGACCTCCGAGAGTGCCCCGGCCTCCGCCACCAGCCGGTCGTAGAAGCGGCGGCCTTCGTCCTCGGAGTAGCCGTGGGGCCGCAGGTTCACCTGCGCGACCACTACGCCTTCGGGGTCGAAGCCGGCGTCGGCCGTCATGCTCCGGTGCGCGGTCCGCACGAAGAGCGTCGCGGCAACGAGCAGCACGACCGACAGCGCGAGCTGCGCCGTGACGAAGAGGCCCCGGACCCGGGAGCTCCGTCGGCTCGTCCCGCG
The DNA here is from genome assembly GCA_033722275.1 of Longimicrobiales bacterium. GTDB lineage: Bacteria > Gemmatimonadota > Gemmatimonadetes > Longimicrobiales > Gaopeijiaceae > UBA2589. The sequence goes on from JAWVZK010000020.1 coordinate 1,911, forward strand.
CGCGCCGTCTCTGAGTCCGGGCGCGACCTCCGACCGGGCGGCATGCAGCGCGGGCATCGCACCGAAGACGAGGCCAGCCAGCGTCGCGACGCCCATCGCGAAGGCGAGGGCTCCGAGACCGGGCACCGCGTCGACGGTGACCTCCCCGGCGAGAGGCAGCGAGAGCCGCGAGAGCCCCTCGCCCACGGCGACCGCGATCCCCGCGCCGACCAGGCCGCCGAGCGCGAAGAGGCCGACCGCCTCGATCATCCACTGGCGGGCCAGCCGCCCGCGGCCCACGCCCAGCGCCAGGCGGACGGCGGTCTCCCGCTCCCGCCGGGCGGCGCGCGCCACGAGGATGCCCGCCACGTTCGCGCCGGCGATGAGCAGGACCAGCACCGCCATCGCGAAGAGCATCGTCAGGAAGCGCTTCAGCGGGCCGGCGAGCGATGGCGGGGTCGGACTCATCGGCGCGAGCTCGGCCCCGAGCACTTCCGCGCTGGGGTCGCCCTCCGGGGGGAAGCGGGTCATGACGGCGGCGGTCCTGGTCTCGGCGACCTCCAGCTCTTGGCCCGGAGCGAGCCGCGCGAAGAGGGTGAGCCGCGCGCCCGGCCAGCCCGCGCTCTCGTGCGCCCCGACGGGGACGAAGAAGTCGATGTGCACGAAGCCGACGGTGCTCGCGAAGTCGGCGGGAGCCACACCCACCACGGTGAAGGGCCGGCCACCGATGGAGACCGTCCGGCCGACGACGCCGGGGTCGCCGCCGAAGCGGCTCCGCCACAGGCGGTGGCCGAGGACCACCGAGGGCTCGTCATCCGTGGTGAAGAAACGGCCCGCTGCGGGCCGGAGGCCGAGGACCCGGAAGTAGTTGCCCGACGTGAGCTCGCCCGTCGCGGAGAAGGGTGGGCCGTCGGCACGGATCGACAGCGTGCGCCGGTTGTGCCCGGCGAAGTCGGAGAACACCGGGCCGGTCAGCGCTTCGCGGAGCAGTTGGTACCGCTCGACGGGGATGCGCGGGCCTTCCGGACCGACCGACATCTGGCGGCTGCGCTCCTCGGCCACGCGGACCAGCCGGTCCGGCTCCAGCACCGGGAGCTCGCGGAGGAGGGTCGCGTCGGCGATGGCGTAGATCGAGACCGTCGCGCCGACGCCGAGCCCCACCGTCAGGGCGGTGGCCAGGGAGAAGCCCGGCGACCTCCGGATGGCGCGGACGGCGTGTCCGAGGTCGGTGATCCAGGCGCCCAGGCCTCCACCACCCACCCCCCCGCGCCTCCACTCCTCCAGCGCGAGAAGGGGGGTGCGTACGAGGGTGCGCAAGGCGAAGAGGACCCGCGCCGCCGCGCCACGCTCCCGCACCTCCGACCACTCCTCGTCGAAGGTCTCGGCCATCGCCTCGCCGAGGCGTGCGCGGACGTCGAGGGGATAGAGCCGTAGGAGGAGGCGGTAGAGGCGCGTCATGGCGAGCCCCCCTCCGCGAGGAGGCCGAGCCGGCGTGTTTCGCGGACGAGACCGGCGAGGCGGGCGCCCTCGGCGCGGACCACGGCCCTGCCCAGCGGGGTCAGCGCGTAGTACGCCTTACGCCGGTCGTCGTCCTCGGTGCCCGGCGGCGGCTCCTCGGACTGCGAGACGAGCCCGCTGTCCAACAACCGGCGCAGGTGTCGGTAGAGCGGCCCCGTCTCGACGTGCAGATCCGCCCCGTCCGGATCGCGCAGCGCCTGGATGATCGCGTAGCCATGGAGCGGCCCCTCGCCGAGAGTGAGCAGGATCTCCAGCACCGGCGGCCGAAGCGGCAGTAGCCCCCGCGCCCGCTCCTCTAGCGTTTCCGTGGTCCCCGTCACCGACGTTCCCCGCCCCTCGGAGTATAGGTACAAAGTGTACCTGTACGTTGTGTCGATATCGGGAATGGGTCAAGACACCGGCCCTGCGTGCGCTCACACCAAGCCGGGGTACGCTTCCCATCGGCAGGAGCGGCTCCGCGGCCCTCGTGCCCTCGATGTCGCGCTGCTGCTCATGATGAGGGCCGCCATCGCCGACCGCCCGGCGATGAGGAAGGCCACCAGGACCGCCAGGGCCACCAGGAGCTCCCGGACCACCACCCTCAGCTGGCGGGCGGGCTCCACGTCCTTCAGCGCGGTGAGGGGAAAGGGGATGTTCCCCACGGGGTCGATGACCAGAAAGAGGAGGATGGTGGCGGACAGGATGGACACGGTGCATACCGGGTCGTTCGGCGAAAGGAGGCGAGAACGATCCGCGAAGACCCTCTTCGCATCAGGGGGTTGCCGACGGGGGGCTCATCCCGATCCAGCGGGGGGTGGCGTGGGCAACCGATCCTGGCGCAAGGATGCCGGCAGACCCCTTCCCCTTTTCTTTCCACGTCTGCCTCGTAAACTCCGCCCCATGCGCATCCTCATCGTCGGAAACGGAGGGCGTGAGCACGCCCTGCTCTGGAAGCTGCGCCGGGACGCCCCCGACGCCGACTTCTTCGCCACCCGTCCCAACGGCGGCATGGCCTCGCTGTGCGAGTCGGTGGAGATCGCCCCCGGCGACGTGGAGGCGCTGGCCGGATGGGCGTCGGCCCACCGCATCGACCTGACGGTGGTGGGCCCGGAGGCGCCGCTGGCGGCGGGGATCGTCGACCGCTTCCAGCATCAGGGGCTCACCATCTTCGGTCCCACAGGAGCGGCGGCCCGCATCGAGTCCAGCAAGGCGTACGCCAAGGAGCTCCTCCGCAACGCCAACGTGCCCACCGCCGAGCACCGGACCTTCACCAACCAGGCCGCGGCCGTGTCGTGGATCCGGGAGGAGGGCGCGCCCATCGTCGTCAAGGCGTCGGGGCTCGCCGCCGGGAAGGGAGCCGTCGTCTGCATGACCGAGGACGAGGCGGTGGCGTCGGTGGAGGCGATGATGGGCGACCTCCGCTTCGGCGAGGCCGGCCGCGAGGTGGTGGTGGAGGAGTTCATGGAGGGCGAGGAGCTCTCCATCTTCGCCGTCACCGACGGGACGGACTTCGTCCTCCTCCCCGCCTCGCAGGATCACAAGCGGGTGGGGGAAGGCGACGCCGGACCCAATACGGGGGGCATGGGGGCGTACGCACCCGTCTCCTTCGTCGACCAGGCCCTCCTGGACGAAGCCGCCAGCGAGATCATCGCTCCCACCCTCTCGGCTCTGGCCCGGGACGGGGCCCTCTTCCGGGGCCTTCTCTACGCGGGCCTCATGAGCACGCCCGAGGGACTGAAAGTGGTGGAGTTCAACTGTCGGTTCGGAGACCCGGAAACCCAGGTCGTGCTGCCCCTCCTCGACTCCTCCCTCCTCGACCTCGTCCTCAAGGTGGCGGAGGGAAGGTCCCTGGCGGACGAGACGGTGCGTGCCCGGGAGGGCGCCGCGGTGACGACGGTGGTCGCCTCCGGTGGCTACCCCGGCCCGTACGAGAAGGGAAAGCCCATCACCATCCCCGAGGGGCTCGAATCCGAGGAGCTCATCGTCTACCACGCAGGCACCCGGCGACGGGACGGTTCGCTCGTCACCGCCGGCGGGAGGGTTCTGGCCGTGACGGCCCTCGGTCCCGACGTGTCGTCGGCGGCGTCGGCGAGCCGGGAAGGGGCGGCGGCCATCGACTTCGAGGGGGCCTTCTTCCGGGCCGATATCGCCTGGAGGGAGATCGAGCGAAAGGAGGAGACATGATCATCACGACGACGAACAGTGTGGAAGGGCGCGAAGTGCAAGCGTACAAGGGCATCGTCATGGGAGAGGCCATCATCGGTGCCAATATCTTCAAGGATCTCTTCGCCGCCGTGCGCGACGTGGTGGGAGGCCGGGCCGGAGCCTACGAGGACGCCCTCCGCTCGGCCCGTCAGGAGGCGCTCCGCGAGATGGCGAATCGGGCTCAGGACCTGGGCGCCGACGCGGTGATCGGCGTGGACATCGACTACGAGGTCCTGGGCAAGGCGGGAAGCATGCTCATGGTCACCTCCGCCGGCACCGCCGTGAAGCTCTCGGCCTGACGCACACCCTCGGCCGGGCCGCCTGCCGCGCGCGTCGTCCACCTCGGCCGGGCCGCCTGCGCGCGCGTCGTCCCCTCGGCCTCGACTCCTGCGCGCGCGTCTCGCGTCTTATTAGACTCCGGCGCGCGCGTCTACCTGGAGACGCGCGTCCCGCAGACGCGCGTCCCGCACACGCGACGTCGTGGGCCGTGCACGCTACGCCGGGCCGTGCACGCTACGCCGCGGGCCCTTCTCTCCGGGTCACGAGGCGAACACCTCGCGTCGCGGCCCTGCGGCTCTGGTTCGAGGATCCCGGCGGCGCGAGCGCCGTATAAAGGGTCCGGACTTCGGTCCGTCCATCTCACGAGCCTATCCTTCCCTCATCCAGGCGGCCGCCGTGCCCGAGCTCCCCGAGGCGGAGACCATCGTTCGTGGACTCCGGCGTGTCGTCGTCGGAGAAACCATCGCGCGCGCCGAGGTGCTGAAGCCCGACATCCTGCGCGAGCCGAAGCGCTCGTTTTCGCCGAAGGTACGGGACCGGACCATCGTCGGAGTGGAGCGACGGGCGAAGAACGTGCTTCTCCGGCTGGAGGGCAACGGCGTCATCGCCGTGAATCTCGGGATGACCGGGCGGCTCCTCCCCTTTCCTGAGCCCCCGCGTGGGCGAGCGCGACCCGGCCACCCGGCCGTACGCTTCCGTTTCGCCTCGGGCGGTGTCCTCGTCTTCGACGACATGCGTCGCTTCGGGACCGTCGAATGCCTCACCGCCGGGGAGTGGCGAAACCGATCCGAGACCATGGGGCCCGAGCCCCTGGACGACGACTTCACCCCGCAGAAGCTGCACCGGGCGCTCTCGACGTCCCGATCCCCGATCCGATCGTGGTTGCTGGATCAGCGCCGCATCGCCGGTGTGGGGAACATCTATGCCGCCGAATCACTCTTCTTGGCGGGCATCCACCCACGTCGCCCGGCGCGATCGGTGGATGAAGGAGAGGCCCAAGCGCTCCACACGGCCCTTCGGACGGTGCTGCGAGCCGCCATCGACGCGGGAGGAACGACGATCAGGGACTACAGGACCGCGAGCGGAGAGGAAGGGAGCTTCTCCAGGTCCCTGTACGTGTACGGCCGGGACGGAGACCCGTGCCGACGTTGTGCGACCCGAGTCCAGCGGACGGTCTTCGGGAACCGGTCGGCCTTCTTCTGTCCCTCCTGTCAGCCGCCGACCTCATGAGCTCGAGAGCCCACGGCCCGAGCTCGGCCGTCCGACCGACTCCGGGCACGACTCGCGTCCCGGCTCCGGGCGCTTCGTCCCCCCTCGACCCGCTGCGGTTCGCGGACCGTGGGCGAAGGGCCGCCGAGAAGGGTCGCCGGTTCGCCCTCGCTCTGGCGCTTCTCGTCGCCGTGGGCGTTCCGGCGACGGCGCCGGTCCCCGGCGCAGCCCAGACGCCGGAGCCGGAGTCGCCGCCACTCCAGGCCGACCCGCAGGGGATCTCGCTGGGAGAGCGGCTCCCGGTACGCGAGATGGAGCTGGACAACGGGATGCGGGTGCTCCTCCTGCCGAGACGCGGCGCTCCCACGGTCGCGTTCGTCATGAAGTTCGCCGTGGGAGGGATCCATGAGCACCTGGGCACGACGGGCGTCGCCCATCTGCTGGAGCACATGCTCTTCAAGGGGACCGAGTCCATCGGAACCACCGACGTCCAGGCGGAGCGCGAGCTCTTCCGTCGGGCCGACGCGATCCATGACCGGATCCTCTCCCTGCGGAGCGCGTACCCCGGCGCCATCCCGGATTCCGCTCGGCTAGAGCTGGACAGGCTCCGGGACTCGCTGACGTCGGTGGAGGATTCGGCCCGGACCTTCGTCGTGAGCAACGAGTTCGACCGGATCCTGACCCGGGCCGGAGCCCGGGGGCTCAATGCCACGACGTCCAACGAGGCGACGACCTACTTCGTGGAGCTCCCGGCCAATCGGGCGGAGCTCTTCTTCATCCTGGAAGGGGATCGGATGCGCAGACCCGTCTTCCGGGAGTTCTACACCGAGCGCGACGTCGTCATGGAGGAGCGGCGGATGCGGGTGGAATCGAACCCCGCCGGAGCCCTCTACGAGGCCCACCTCGGAGCGGCGTTCACGATGCACCCCTACGGCGTGCCCGTCGTCGGGTACCGATCCGATCTCGAGACCCTCCGACGAGCGGACATCGCCCGCTACTACCGAGACTTCTACGGACCCAACAACGCCGTGCTCGCCGTCGTCGGTGACTTCGATCCCGAACAGGTCGAGGCGTGGGTCCGTCGCGATCTGGAGCCCATACCCCGGGGCCTGGAGCCCCCGGCGGTGCATGCGGTGGAGCCGAGGCAGCGTGGCGAGCGGCGGGTCGAGGTCGTCTGGGACGCCGAGCCGTCGGTACGGATCGGATGGCACGTGCCGGCCGTGACGCACTCCGATGCGCCCGCGCTGGCGGTGCTCTCGGCCATCCTCACGGGCGGACGCACCGCCCGCCTCCATCGGCGCCTGGTGACGGAGGAGCGCAAGGCTTCCTCGATCTTCAGCTCCATGGGGCCCGGGGAGCTCCACCCCCGTCTCTTCCAGATCGAGGCGACCCCCATCCACCCCACCACCACCGAGGAGCTGGAGGCGGCCGTCTACGAAGAGATCCGTCGCATCGCGAAGGAAGGTCCGACGGAGGAGGAGGTGGAACGGGTCCGGAACCAGATCGCGGCCAGCGCGATCCGAAGACTGCGGTCGAATTTCGGCCTGGCCCTTCAGCTCGCCGACTCCGAGACCCTGCTGGGAGACTGGCGGGCGACCTTCCGTGCGACGGATCGACTGCGGAACGTCACCTCCCGGGATGTCCAGCGGGTCGCAGGAGCCTATTTCGAGGCGAGGAATCGGACCGTCGCCACCCTCGTACCTCGTCGTCCCGAGGGATCGTGATGGCGACGCGGGCCCTGCGGAGGACGGGCAAGGGTGTCCGCCGCGTCGTCATCGGTCTCCCGCTCGTGGCGGCGCTTTTCGCACCCCTCTCACTGGGGGGCCAGGAGCCGACGGTCGGGGAGAGCGCGTCGGAAGGCGGTGTGCGGCGGGCGCTGGAGAGCCTGGAGGTCGCCGCCCTCGACTTCGACCAGCCGAAGGTCGAGGAGCGGGAGGTCGCCGGCGTCCCGGTCCTTCTGCTCGAGGACGCCGCCCTCCCCCTGGTGACCTTCCAGGCGTACTTCGAAGGGGGATACGGACGCTATCCGCGCTCCGACTTCGCCGCCGCCATGGGCCTCCCGGCCCTGCTGCGGTACGGTGGCACCTCCGGACGGACCCCGCTCGAGGTGGACGAGATCATCGCCCACTACGCGCTCCAGCCGCGCTTCGGGACGGCGGGAGGCAGCGTCACCACCTCGATGAACACCCTCACGGAGCACGTGGATACGGCGCTGGCCCTCTGGACCGAGATGATCGCCGAGCCTCGATTCGACGAGGGTGAGATCGCGGCCTGGCGGGCGCGGCAGCTGGAGTCGGTCCGACGCAGGGCCGACGATCCGGGCCGCCTCGCCGTCGTCGAGATGAACCGCCTGCTCTACGGCGAGCATCCGGTGGGCTGGGAGATGACCGAGGACGATCTCGTCCCGGGGCGGTTGGGACCGGAGCGTTTCCGGATGCTGCACGGGCGCATCGTCTGTCGGGAGAACCTGGTGCTGGGATTCTCGGGAGATCTCTCCTGGGAGGAGGCCGGCCCGATGGTCCGCCGTGTGGTCCGGCGGATCCCGCCTTGCACGGAGGACCTCCCAGAGCCCCCCCTGCCGGACATACGCCGGGAGGCGGGGATCTTCGTCATCGAGCGACCGGGACTCGAGCAGGCCGTGGTGGTCATGGCCCATCCCACCGACGTGCGCCTGGAGGACGACGTGGAATACTTTTCGGCGCTGGTGGCCAACTCCGTCCTCGGCGCCGGAGGTTTCTCCAGCAGGATCCTGCGGCGGATCAGGACCGAGGAGGGATTCGCCTACTCCGCCACCTCCCTCTGGACCACCCCCCGGCGACACGAGGGGATCGTCGGGGCCATGACGCGTACCCGACCCGAGAACGTCGCCCCCGCCATCGAGGTGATCCTCGAGACCATGCGCGAGCTACGGGAAGCCCCCCCCGCGTCCCACGAGGTCGGCACCACCGTGGACCAGGTGGTGAACGGCTTCGTCTTCAACTTCGAATCGGCGTCCCAGGTGGTCTCCCGCGCCATGTACTACCGTGCCGTGGGCCTCCCCGACGACTGGCTGGAGCGCTATCTGGAGGGGGTGCAGGCGGTGGGGCCGAGGGACGTGCACGACGTGTTGGAGGCCCACCTCCGCCCCGCGGCGATGACCATTCTCGTGGTTGGAGATCCCCGGCGGATGGGGTTGGAGGCGCTGGAGGGCCTGGGGACGGTGACGACCCTGGACGTCCGCTGAGCCGTCCGCGCTCGCCTCGCGCCCCGGGAAAGCCGTCCGGCGGCGCACCCGAGCCGTCCGGCCCGTCCCGGAGGCCTCCGAGGCCCGGCCTAACCGGCTTTCGCTTCTCCCCAGTGGATGGCCGCGATACCCCCGGACAGGAGCTTCCATCCGACATCGATGAAGCCCGCCGACTCGAAGAGTTCCCCGAGGTCGCGGGGCCCGGGGAACGCCTTCACCGACCTGGGGAGATAGGTGTACGCCCAAGGATGCCCGGAGACGATTCGCCCCACGAGGGGGAGGACGTGGTTGAAGTAGACGAGGTAGCCGGCGCGCACGATGGGATTGGGCGGGACGGTGAACTCCAGGACCACCAGCCGCCTCCCGGGCTTCAACACCCTCCGCAGCTCTCGCAGGCCCACCCCCAGATCCGAGAGGTTCCGCACGCCGAAGCCCACCGTGGCGCCGTCGAAGCGGTCGTCCTCGAAGGGAAGCTCGAGGGAGTCTCCGCACACCGACGTGACGGAGGACCCCTCGAGCTTCGGCGTCCCCTGAACCAGCATGGGATGGGCGAAGTCGGAGGCCACCACCCGCCCATGGAAGTCGGCACGCCGGGCCAGCTCAAGAGCCAGATCGAGCGTACCGGCGCAGGCGTCCAGGAAGACGCCCTCGGGGGCGTCCTCCCAACGGAGTCGATCCACGGCCTTGCGTCGCCACGTCCGGTCGATGTTGAAGCTCAAGACGTGATTGAGCAGATCGTAGCGGGGCGCGATCTCCGAGAAGATCTGCTGGACCTGCTTCTCTCGCTCGACCCCGGTCCGGGGTGCGGCTTCGGCGCTTGGTTGCATGACAGAGGTGGGTCGGCCACGTAGCTTTCGAAAGACCGCAGGGGGTGGCGGACGCGACGCGGCCCCGAAAAGCTACGGGAAGCGGAGATCCTCCTCAACGGCCCGGGCGAAACCGGGACCCGGCTCGCTCCGTAGGGCTCGACGATGAGCATCGACACCGCCTCCCTGCCGCGGACCGCCTTCTGGCACGCCAACTCCAGGCAGGACGAGAAAGCCCTGGCCGCTCCCGACTACGAAGCCCTCGACGATCGCGAGCTGGCCACCCGCGCCGCGAATGGTGAGGAGCCCGCCTTCCGGGAGCTCCTCACGCGATACGAGCGTCCGGTCTTCTCTCTCGTGTACCGCATGGTCCGGGACCGTACGCTGGCCGAGGATCTGGCGCAGGAGGCCTTCATCCGGGCCTTCAACGCCATCGACTCGTACAAGCCCAGCTACAAGTTCAGCAACTTGATCTTCAAGATCGCCAACAATCACACCATCGATCACCTGCGGAAGCGGAAGCTCGACACCGTCTCCATCGACGGATCTCCCCACGCGACGACCGACGAGGAGGTCAGCCGGAGTCGCCTGGTCGTCGAATCCCAGGAGGAGACGCCCCACGAATACGTCGAGCACAAGGAGCTGGGGAGCCAGATCGAGCGTGCCATCGGGGGGCTCCGGGAGGAGTATCGGGCGGTGATCCTCCTCCGCCACGTCGAGGGACATGCCTACGACGAGATCGCCGAGATCCTGGATCTGCCGCTGGGCACGGTGAAGACGTACCTCCACCGGGCCCGGGGAGAGCTGCGGGAGTCCCTTGCCCATCTGGCCTCGTGACCCATGGTGCATCACGGCTGCCTCACCCGGGTCCAGAGGATGTCGCCCCGCCTCTCGTGGTGCGACGGACGGCCGTTTTCCATGAAACTCGCCCCTGCTCCGATGCGTAGGGCGCAGTGGACAGAGATTTCGGGAGAAGAGACGTGAGCCGCCCCTCCGACAACCACCTGAGCGCCGAGGAGATCCAGGCGTTCCTCGAAGGCGAGATGCCCGGCAAGGCGCTCGTCGACGCGGAGGAGCATCTGGCTTCCTGCCGTCGCTGCTCGGTGGAGCTGGAGGCCTGGCAGACCCTCTTCCAGGATCTCGAGGGTCTCTCGACGTATCGCCCCCACGAGGGATTCCACGAGCGCGTGATGTCCGGCGTCGTGATCCCCGAGCCCCGCTCCCTGGTGGAGCGGCTCCGGGATCAGCTGGCCGCAGCGTTCGCCGAGCACGAGGGAAGCCACGTACCGGGGAGCGTCCTCCAGGACTTCCTAGAGGGATCGCTGGCCGCGCGCCGCGCCCATCGGATCGAGGAGCATCTCACGCGCTGCGACGCGTGCACCCGGGAGGCCGACGTGTGGCTCGGCATCATGCGTCGACTCGACGACCTGGGCACCTTCTCGCCCGGCGAGGGGTTCGCGGATGCCGTCATGTCGAGGGTGACGATCCCCGAGCAGGTCTCGCTGGCGGCCCGCATCCGACGGAAGATCGACGGCTTGCTCGGCTCCGCGCCGGTGCCGGAGCACGTCCCGGCCGGGCTGCTCCAGGATCTGGTGGACGGAGCGTTGCCGCCCACGGCCGTGGCCCGGGTGCGAGCCCACGTGGACGGATGCCATCGGTGCGCCGGCGAGCTGGCCTCCTGGCAGGCCGTGGCGACCCGCCTCGAAGGGCTTGGCCGGCTGGAGCCGGCCGAGGGCTTCGTCGACCATGTGATGACCGGCCTCCAGGAGGCTCGGGCGTCCCGGAAGGTGACCCGACGGCCACCGGCGTGGACCCGGGCCCTGGCGGCGGCGCGGCGCGCCGCCGCGGGGCTTCTGCCCGAGGCGAGACAGGCCGTGGCCGCCCTGGCGGGCGCTGCGGTCACCCCCATGGTCATCCTCGGCGTCGCCCTCTGGAGCCTGTGGTCCCATCCGACACTGACGATGGGCTCGCTGGCGTCCTTCCTCTGGTGGCAGGTGCGGGACGGGGCTGAAACGGCGCTGGGAGGCCTCTCGGCCGTCGTCACGCAGGGCGATTGGTTCGGGCTCTACGCGCTTCTCGACATCGCCGCGTCCGCGCCGGCCATGGTGGCCGCCGGCGCCGTGGCCTACACGACCGTCTGTGCGCTCGCGCTGCGGGTGCTTTACAAGAACCTCTATGCGAACCGCTCAACCCACGAGCGTTATGCCCATGTATCGACTGCTTCGTAGCATCCTGCCCGTCCTCGCGCTGGGGGTGCTGATCCTGCCCGACGGCGCCCACGGGCAGCTCCGGGAGATCGTCGCCAAGAGCGTCTCGGCGAGCTCGTCGGGTGCGTCTCTGGAGTTGACCTTCGCCGACGAGCGGGAGCTCGAGGTGAGCTTCGAGAACGGGTCCGTTTCCGTGGATGGGGAGTCCATCGGATCGTACGAGCCCGGCTCCGATCTCGATGCGGCATGGCGGGCGCTCCTGGGAGATGCCATGGGACTGGAGAACGGCCCGCTGGCCGACCGGCTGGTCGCCTGGGAGGTCCCGGAGGATCTCGCCGGTGAGGCCCGGGCCACGGCCACCACCGTCGACGAGGCCCTGGAGGAGGCCCTGCAAGTCTCCACGGCCTCCGCGTCCGCCACGGTGCAGAGCCGGATCATGGTATCCGGGTCGGAGGACGGGACCCTCGCCGAGGCGCTCCTGAGGTCGGTGGATCGTCTGGGCCTCCTGGGCGAAGCCCTCGAGGGCCTTTCCACCGGAGATCGTCTTCGGATCCACGTGGAGGAGGACGTGGTGGTTCCCGAGGGCTCGGTGGTGGAGGGGTCGATGGTGGTCATCGAGGGGATGCTCACCATCGAAGGTGAGATCCGGGGCGACGTGGTCGTGGTGGATGGATCGGTGGAGATCCTCGAGACGGGCGTCGTGCACGGGGAGCTGCGGGCCGCGGACGCGCGCATCCTCCGAAACCGCGGCGAGATCGGCGGAGGGATCGTCGACGTGCTCGAGACGGAGCGCGATCTGGAGCGGGAGCTCCGCGATCGCATCCGGGAGGAGATCCGTGCCGAGATCCGGAGTGATCTCCGGAACGAGATCCGGAACGTGACCCGCATGGATCACGACGACGACTTCTCCATCATGGCCCCCTTCCGCCCGGTCATCCGGGGTGTGGGCGGCGTGCTGGAGAAGCTGATCCTGGTCTTCGTCCTGGCGGTGGTGGGCGCAGGCTTCCTCGCCTTCGCCGGCGAGAACATGGAGACGATCTCCGAGACGGCACGCCGATCGCCCGGTCGTGCCGCCATGGTGGGCGTCGCGGGAAGCTTCCTCCTGCTGCCCGTCTGGATTCTCGGAGCCGTCGCCCTGGCCATCTCGATCGTGGGCATACCCGTGGCCATCGCCTGGCTGCCTCTCTTCCCGCTGGCAGCGGGCCTGGCGGCACTCCTGGGTTATCTCGCCGTCGCCCAGAACACCGGAGAGTGGCTGGCGAGAACCGACTTCCCGTGGACGGGATGGATCGAGCGCTCCAACCCGGTCTACACCATGGTCGCGGGACTCATCGGACTCCTTCTGGCCTTCATCGCGGGCCATGTGATCTCCATCGCGCCGTTCCTGGACTTCCTCGCGGGTCTGCTCTTCGCGGTGGGGATCATCGTGACCATCGTCGCCGTGCAGATCGGTTTCGGCGCAGTGCTCCTGACCCGGGGCGGACGTCGGCCCGAGTACCGCGGCGCGTACGACACGTATGACACCGACGTCGCGTGGGAGGCCGCCATGCAGGCCGATATGGACGTGAATGTGGACGACGGGCTCGGCGCGGATGCCGATCCCGGGAACGACGGGTGAGGTGGATGTGATGCGTATCGCGATTCTCGCGGCGACAGCCGCGCTGTGGACGATCCCGGTGACCGGCGAGGCCCAGAGCTGGCGCACGGTGACCATGTCGAGACAACTCGGGGATCACGACGATCTTCGGGTCACGGTGGAGTACGGAGCCGGGGTCTTCTCGGTCCGATCCACGGACGAGGGTCTGCTCTACCGCATGAACCTGAAGTACGACGAGGATCGCTTCGAGCCCGTCGCGGACCTCGCTGGCGATCGGCTGCGGCTGGGCATCGAGTCGGTCGGGCGGGGCATCGACATCGACTCCCGGGAAGCGGGTGAGCTCGACCTCGAGCTCGCCAGGGGCGTTCCCATGGACCTGGATCTGAAGTTCGGGGCGGTCGAGGCCGACCTGGATCTGGGCGGTCTCGCCCTCAGAGATCTGGATCTGAGCACCGGAGCGTCCGAATCGCGGGTGGACGTCTCCGAGCCCAACCCCGTCCGGATGGAAACCGCGACCTTCGAGGTCGGCGCCGCGGACTTCACCGTGCGGAACCTGGGGAACCTGAATGCCGACCGCATCCAGATCGACGCCGGTGTGGGTGCTCTGACGGTGGGCCTCGAAGGGCGTTGGCAACGCGACGCCCGTCTCGGGATCGACATGGGTCTGGGCTCGCTCGAGCTTCGGGTGCCGGAGGGTCTAGGTGTGCGCCTCCGCAAGGACAGCTTCCTCACGTCGCTGGACTCCGAAGGGCTCATAAAGCGGGGTGACGTGTACGAATCCCCGGACTTCGACGATGCCGACCACCGCGTCGTCATCGACCTGGACGCGGCGTTCGGAAGCGTCTCGGTGGTGTGGATCAACTAGCACGAACGGGAGGACCGTTCAGGAGAGTGACAGATGCTCGGCTCGCTTCTCACCTTCTTCGCCGTCGGTCTCGTCACGATTCTCGTGGCCAGCGTGGTGCTGAGCGTCGTAGGGGTGATCTTCTCCCTGACGCTGGGGCTGGCCTCCTTTCTTCTCTTCAAGGTGGCGCCCATTCTTCTGGTGGGCTGGGTCGTCGTGAAGCTTCTCGACCGGAGCCGGAATCGCGACTCGCTCACCGAAGCGGATCGGCGCTGGCTGGAGAGCGAGTGACGCGGCCCGTGTGAGGAAACGGGGCTTCAGGCTTCTTCCTCCCTCCAGACCGCCGTCATCCGGCGGATCATCCGATCCCGGAGGCCGGGTCGAGGCTCGTCGGCCAGCAGGGCCTGTCGGAGACCCGCCACCAGGGCGCCGTATTCACCCCCGAACTTCTCGCAGTGGTCACAAGCCCGCAGATGGGCCTCCACCCGCTGGACGGTCTCCTCCTCCAGGTCGCCGTCCACGTAGTCGCCCAGGACCTCCAGCACGTCCCGGCATCGCAGGCCCGCGATGCGTCGGTCGAGATCAGGCATCGGAGACCTCATCCTCTCTGAGAAGGGACATGAGCCGCAGCCTGCCCCGATGGAGCCGGCTCTTGACGGCCGCCAGGCTCAGCCCCAGCGCTTCGGCCGTCTCGTTCCCCGAGAAGCCCTCGAGATCGCGGAGAACGACGACCTCCCCCTCCTCCGCCGGAAGCTGACGCAGCGCCCAGCGTAGCTCCTCCCGTGCCTCGAAGGCGCCATCGAACGCGGCGGTGCTCCCCCAACCCGCGTGCCCGCCGAGGGACTCCAGGGACTCGAGGGCCGTGGGCTCTCCGACCCTGCGCCGGTGCTGCCGACGCAGGGCGTTCCGCGCGATGGTGAAGAGCCAACTCCTCGCGGAGGCTGCGCCCCGGAAGTCGCCAGCGCTTCTCCACGCCGCCACGAAGGACTCCTGGAGGGCGTCCTCGGCGTCGTCCGCGTCGGCACCCAGGGAGAGTAGGAACCGATGGACCGCTCCCAGATGCCGATCCATAAAGCGCTCGAACGCCCCCCGGTCTCCTCTGGAGCTGAGTCGCAGGAGGTCGCTGTCGTCAGCGGGAGCCGTCACGGGGACAGGTGCTGATCCCCAGGATCGAGTAGACGGGACAGGTGCCGAGCAGTCCCGTGGTCAGGGGCACGAGCCCCAGCAGCCCCCACAGCGTCTGCGGACCCACGAAGACGATGCTGAGGAGACCGAGTCCCAGAACGATCCGGGCAGCACGATCGATATCGTGCTCGTTTCTTGCGAAGAATTTGGCGGCCATCGGCGCTGCTCCCTTCGGAGGTTCGATGATTCGATGCCTTCACCAGGTAGAGCCAGAACGGGGTCGAAAGGATTCGGGAGCGCCGGGGGCCGACCTCCCCGGACGGAGCGCATGGGGGCCCACTTCCCCGGACGGAGCGCATGGGGGCCCACTTCCCCGGACGGAGCGCATGGGGGGGTAGAGCCTCGGCCGCGAGAGACGGCGCGCCTCAGCCCACCGGGGTGGCAGCGATCCCGCTCTCCACCTCGTTGGCCACTTTACGAAGGGCGATCCCGGCGGCCGAGTCGGGGCTGGACACGACGGTGGGCGCACCCTCGTCTCCTGCCCGGACCACCGCCGGATCGAGGGGAACGCGGCCCAGGAACGGGAGGTTCGTCTGCTCGGCGAGGCGCTCTCCGCCGCCCTTCCCGAAGACGTCCACCACCTCGTTGCAGCGGGGACAGGCCATGCCGCTCATGTTCTCCACGATTCCCAGGACCCGGGTGTTCACCCGTTCGAACATCTTGATGCCCCGGCGAACGTCTCCGGTGGCGATCTGCTGGGGCGTCGTCACCATCACGGCTCCGTCCAGGTCGATGGTCTGGACCAACGAAAGCTGGGCGTCCCCCGTGCCCGGTGGCATGTCCACCACGAGAATATCGAGGGGGCCCCAGTCCACCTGCTCCAGGAACTGCTTCAAGATCCCCGAGATGAGTGGCCCCCTCATGATGGCCGGCTGATCCTCGTCGAGGAGGAAGCCCAGGCTCATCAGTCGGACCCCGTGGGCCTCCAGCGGCTCGATCATCTCCCGACCCTTCTCTCCGGTCACCGACGGCCGACGATCGACGCCGAACATCAGGGGAATGTTGGGCCCGTAGATATCGGCGTCCAGAAGGCCCACCGACAGGCCCTGCTTGGCGAAAGCGGCGGCCAGATTCGCCGCGACCATCGACTTCCCCACACCACCCTTCCCCGAGCTCACCGCGATGACGTGACGGACGTCGGAGAGGAGTCCGGGCTTCGGCGTCGGTGCGGGTACCGAGCCGGGCTGGAGCCCACCCTGTCGAGGTCCGCCGCGTCCCGCCGAAGGCGTCATCTGCGGAAGCTGGACGTCGATCTTCACATCGGCGATCCCGTCGATGCCCTCCACGGCCGTACGGGCCTGCTTCACCAGATCGCCCGGATCCTCGGGTCGTACGAGGAACTGGAAGCGGGCATGTCCGTCGTCGTCCACCTCGAGGCTCTGGACATGGCCTCCGGCCACGAGATCGCGGCCCGATTCGGGGTGACGGATCCCGGCGAGGGTGGCCATGACGGCCCGGCGAAGGTCTTCGGAGCTCATAGGAAGGCGGGGGATCGCCCCGGTGTCGTGTGCGAAGGTCGGCCCGAAAAGGGCGCGAAAGTTACCGGGCGTCGAGGGACGGCGTCAACGCGACCCGGTGGACCCTCGCCGGGAGCCGGGACGGGCATCGGAGGGCCGGCGGCCGGTTGCGTCGGGCCCGGGGTGCGTCGAGATTTTGCCGTCCGTCGGAGCGCTTCGGACGCCCCGACGCCTCCGGCGACGAGGCCGAGCGACAGCTCCCGCGGATCCCGCAGCCCACGTTTCCCGCCACCCCGCCATCGTCCATGTCCGGCATCTTCTCGGCGCCCGCCCCCGTCAACGAGCCCGTCCTCTCCTACGCGCCCGGTACCGACGAACGAGTCGAGCTGAAGGCAGAGCTGCACGCCCAGGCCTCTACCGTCGTCGAGATCCCCCTGATCATCGGAGGGGAGGAGGTCCGCACCGGCGATACCGTCGACGTGGTGATGCCTCACGATCACGGACACGTCCTCGCCCATGTCCACCAGGCGGGCCCCGACGAGGTCCGGCGGGCCGTCGAGGCGGCCAACGCGGCACACGCCGACTGGTCCACCATGCCCTGGCAGGCCCGGGCCGCGGTCTTCATGCGAGCCGCCGACCTCATCTCGGGACCGTGGAGGGCCAGCCTCAATGCAGCCACCATGTTGGGTCAGAGCAAGACCGCCTTCCAGGCGGAGATCGACTCGGCCTGTGAGGTCATCGACTTCTTCCGCTTCGGCGTCCACTTCGCCGAAGAGATCTACGCCATGCAACCGATCTCGGATCCGGGGATCTGGAACCGTGCGGAATATCGGGCCCTCGAGGGCTTCGTGTACGCTGTGAGCCCGTTCAACTTCACCGCCATCGGAGCCAACCTCCCCGGCTCTCCCGCGCTCATGGGCAACACGGTGGTCTGGAAGCCTTCTCTCGCCGCGATGCTCTCCAACTACTGGGTGATGCGGCTCTTCGAGGAGGCGGGGCTACCCCCGGGAGTCATCAACCTGGTGTCGGGGGACCCGGCCGCCATCACCGACCACGTCTTCGCCCAGGAGAGCTTCGCGGGCATCCACTTCACCGGCTCCACGACCGTGTTCCGGGGATTCTGGAAGAAGATCGGGGCCAACATCGAGCGGTACCGGTCCTACCCCCGCATCGTCGGAGAGACGGGCGGCAAGGACTTCATCGTGGCCCATACGTCCGCCGATCCGGCGGCCTTGAGGACCGCGCTCGTCCGCGGAGCCTTCGAGTACCAGGGACAGAAGTGCAGTGCCGCCTCCCGGGCCTACGTGCCCCGCAGTCTCTGGGCGGAGCTGAAGGGTCCCCTCGTCGACGAGACGGAGTCCCTGACCATGGGCGATCCCCGTGACTTCACCAACTTCCTCAACGCCGTCATCAACCGGGACGCCTTCGAGAAGATCTCCGGATACATCGATGATGCCCGGGACTCGGATGCCGCCGAGATCATCGCCGGCGGCCAGTACGACGATGCCGAAGGATGGTTCATCCGACCCACCATCATCGAGGCCAAGGAGCCGGACTACGTCTCCATGTGCGAAGAGATCTTCGGTCCGGTCCTGACCGTGTACGTCTACGAAGACCACGCGTGGGAGGAGACGCTCCGGTTGGTGGACGGCACGTCGCCCTACGCTTTGACCGGCGCGGTCTTCGCTCGAGACCGCAACGCCATCCGGACGGCGACGACGATCCTGGAGCACGCCGCGGGGAACTTCTACATCAACGACAAGCCCACCGGCGCCGTGGTCGGCCAGCAGCCCTTCGGCGGATCGCGGGCGTCCGGGACGAACGACAAGGCAGGGTCCCTCCTCAACCTCCTGCGCTGGGTCTCGGCTCGCTCCATCAAGGAGAACTTCGTCCCCCCGACGGACTCCCGGTATCCTTTCATGGACGAGACGTGAGGGAGTGAGCCCGCTTCCCGGGCCGAAGCCCAGCGAAGCTAACCGGTCAAGGCCTGCGCGAAGTCGGCGATGAGGTCGTCGGGATCCTCGATCCCGACGCTGATGCGGACGAAGCCGTCGGGGATCCCCTGAGCCGCCCGCTCCGCCGCGGAGAGGCCGACGTGGGAGGTGTACCGGGGTTGTGAGACCAGCGTCTCCACCCCACCCAGGCTCGGTGCGGCGAGGGCCACGCGCAGTCCGGCGACGAAACGGTCTGCGGCCTCTGCCCCGCCCTCGAGGACCATACCCACCATGCCGCCGAAGCCGTCCAGAAGCTCCGAGGCCAGGGCATGGTCGGGGTGGGACGTCAGCCCCGGGTAGACGACGCGCGCCACCTCCGATCGACCCTCCAGCCATTCGGCGATCCGGAGGGCGTTTCGGTTGTGGCGCTCGATCCGGACGTCCAGCGTCCGCATCCCCCGGTCCAGGAGGAAGGCGGCGTGCGGGTCGAGGCTCGGACCATAGAGTCGTGCCATGCGCGTGATCCGGTCCACCAGGTGGGCGGGCCCGGCGGCGATCCCGGCGATGAGATCCGAGTGTCCGCCCAGGTACTTCGTGGCGCTCTGCACGACGACGTCCACGCCGTGCTCGGACGCACGGAGGTTCACCGGGGACGCGAACGTGGCGTCGCACACGACCCGAGCACCCCGGTGGTGAGCCAGCTCGGCGACGGGTCGTGGATCGAGGACGCGGAGGGTGGGGTTCGTGGGGATCTCGACCACCACGACCCGCGTGTCCTCCCGGAACGCCGCCTCCCACCCCCCGTCGTCCGGGTCCACGAAGGTGGTCCGGATCCCCCGGCGGGGAAGCTCCTCCCGGAGCAGCGTCTGCGTCGCACCGTAGAGCGTAGAGGCCGCGACGACGTGTCCTCCCTCGTCGCAGAGGGCCAGAAGCGTCATCGCCATGGCGCCCATGCCGCTGCCCAAGGCCACGGCGGCCTCGGTGCGCTCCAGCGCCGCCGCCTTCCTGGCGACCTGAGCCTGGTTGGGATTGTTCCCGTAGCGGGTGTAGAGCAGGATCCCGTCCTCGGGGCTCGCCCAGTGGAAGGTCGCGCTCTGGACGATGGGCGGGACCACGGGAGCGCCGGGCTCACGATCGTGGCTTCCACCGTGGATGCCCAGCGTCGCCGGGCTCATCTCTCTCTCGGGCTCGTGGGACATGGAGCGGCTCAGACTCGGATGAAGCGACCGGAAACGACGGTCGTCATGGCGTAGGGCTCAAAGAAGATGGGCCACCAGATGGCTCAACGCATGGATTCTCCCCGACGACGGACTCCGAAAGGCCAGCCTCCGTCGGAGCAGGGAGTCGAGCGCCGCCGTCCCCTCTTCCGGGAAGAGGATGTTCGCCTCCGCGGGCTCCACGGTCCCCCGCGCCTCCAGGGTTCGCCACGCGCTGCCCTCCTCCTCCGTGTGGACGCCCACCAGCTCGAAGACGCCGGGTCGGGTCTCCACCACCGCGGCCAGCCCCTGGCGAGCGAGAACGACCTCGATCTGGTCGAGATGAGGCTCGTGGACGCCGCGGAAGACGAAGAACGCGTCGCGGGCGTCGTCGTCGAGGAACTGCTGGAGGAGCTTGGCCACCACCTCGTCGGCGCAGGAGAAGTCGATGATGACCACCTCCGAGAAGTCGATGAGGGACAGGGACAGGGTCCCCGCTCCCTGCAACTGGGTCTCGATGGCCATCCTCACGGCGCGTCCGGTGGGTCGGGTCACCAGGGAGGAGTAGAGGGAGGTCACGCTCTTCTGGAGGACCTCTCCCACGTCGATGGCGATGGGATCGATGGGACGGTCTTTCATCCGCCCGTCTCCGCGGGACGCTCGTCCGACGTCGTCACGCCTCGGCCTCGGGCCGTGCCGGAAGGACGATGCTGATCTGCGCTCCCGGGAGCGGCGCGAGCCCTTCCACCAGCGGCGGCGTGTCGTCCCATTCGGGGACCTGACCGATGCGCGCCGTGCCGCTCCGGATGGTGATGGCCCCGTCCCAGCGACGGACCTGGCGGCGGATCTGCTGGATTCCTTGTCCTCGACCCGAGTCGGGGAAGCGGGTGAGCCCGTGGAGAAAGGCGGCCTCCAGGGCCGTCGCGTCTCCCCAGCGGTCTCCGTACCGGGCCGAGTGCTCGTCGGACAGGGAGCCGCGGAACCCCCTCCCGACGTCCATGACGGAGATGACCACGACGAAGCGCCCGAGGCGCTTGGACCAGTTGTACGCTTGAGCCGCCACCCACCCCGGGGCCTCGGCGTGCTCGATGATGTTCTGGCAGACCTCGGAGAGGATCACCGAGAACTGGACCACCGCGGTGGTGGGGTAGCCCAACTTCGACGTGAGGATGGTGCCCGCCCTCTTCTGGACCTGATCCACGACCTGGTGGACGTCGGCGTTGGCGGCAACGGAGGTGACTTCCAGGAGCACGTCGGACGGGCCACCCCCGCTCCGCCGGGAGGGCGCCTCGAAATCGAAGACCGCGCGAGCCTGGTCGTGGAACCCCATACGGCCCAGGTAGCCGCTCACGTCGGTGCCCTCCGGGAGCTGCAGACGAGGACGCCCGGGCTGGGCCCGTCCCGCCACCGATCCGGCCACCAGGAGGGACAGCATGCCATTGGGGTCGACCCAGCGGAGGTGACGCGCGTCGAAGAGGAGGCGGCCACCCGACTGTTCCACTACCGAGTCCAGGAAGTCGTCGATGGTCCGGTGATCCAGGGACCCGGGCACGGGGATGACGTTCAGCGCTCTCCTCCCTTCTCCTTCGGTCCATGACTCATTTCGTCCTGCACGGCTCGTTCCAGAACCTCCGGCAGCCTGTCGGCTCCCGAAGTGTCGGCCGCGACGGAAGCCAGCCGGGTGGCCAGAGCGAGGGCCTCCTCGACGCTGTCTCCGGCGAGGAGGCGGGCGCACACCGTCCCCCCGAACACGTCGCCACAGCCGGTGGGATCGGGGGCCGGCACCGGCCGCGGCGCGATCTGATGTCGTCGGACGGTCCCGTCACCGGGTCCCACACGCCTGCGTCCTCCGGAGAAGCGCCTCGACGCCCCCGTGCGCGACCAGGCCACCGCGCCCCGCTCTCCCTGCGTGCACACGACCAGCGCCGGGCCGAGATCGAGAGCGGACCGGACCGCGGCTTCCACCTCCATGGGCCCGCGCATCCGGTCGAGCTCGTCGGCGTTCATCTGCACCGCGTCGAAGCAGGCCACCCATTCCCGCCAGCGGGGGAGCCGTCGGGGAACGCGGCGCCCGTCTTCTTCCGTGGCCAGGAAGAGGGAATGTAGATCGGCGTAGAGCGGACCCGATACGTCCTCTCTCAGGCGCCGGGTGTCGTCCAACCCCATCTCGTGACCGGAGATGAAGTTCACCAGGAGCGCATGGCAACGGGCCACCCTGGGCGCGAGCTCGTCCCACGACCAGGAGCCCACGCCACCCGAGAGACGCTCCGTGCGATCCTGCCTCCCACGGTAGCGGAGCTCCACCCGGTTGTTGGTCTCCGGAACCTCGAGGACGGCCGAACCGTCGAGCCCGGTGTCGGCAAGCCAGGGACGCACGTCCGAAGCGGCGTCCTCGCCGAGGCGCGCCACGGGGAGCAGCCGCCATCCCTCCGGCAACGCGGCGGCGGCGGCGGCCAGCGCGTAGGCGATCCCACCGAGCCGCTCCTCCGGGCCGTCCCCCCGGGAAAGGCCGACGATCCGATCCAGGACGAACGTCCCCATGACGCCGAGGACCCGTTCCGGGTCCCGCGGCTCATCTCCTCTCGGCACGGGCTCGACGGTTGGACCCGACGACGTAGATGCCGGCAGCCCCGATCACCCCCGCCGTGTCCGGGAGGGCACCGGGAGCGATCTTGCACGCATCCACCCCGCTCCTGAATGCCCTCCGCCGGACCTCGGACCGGAGGGGATCGAACAGGTGGTGGTTGGCCCGCGTCACGCCTCCAACGATCACGATCATCTCCGGGCTCAAGAGATTCACCAGGTTGGCCAGACCGGCGCCGAGGATCTTCGCCGTCTCGGTCATGACCTCCTTCGCGTAGCGGTCACCGCGGGTGAGCGCCTCGTACACGGTGGCAGCCGTGAGGGCGTCCAGATCGCCGTCGACCAGGTCGCGAAGGACCGAGGGATACCCGGCCTCCAGCCCCTCTCGGGCCCGGGCGGCGATGTTGGGTCCGGAGGCGTAGGCCTCCAGACAACCGTAATTGCCGCACGCGCACCGCCGGCCGGTGAGATCCAGGGTCATGTGACCGAGCTCGCCCGCGGATCCGCTGGCCCCCCGGACGAGCCGTCCGTCGACGATGAGTCCGCCCCCGATCCCGGTTCCCAGCGTCACGCCCACCACGGAGGAGAGTCCCCGTGCCGCCCCCTGCCACCACTCCCCATAGGTGGCACAGTTGGCGTCGTTGTCCAGGGAGGCGGGCAGCGCCACGGCCTCGGCGATGCGATCACGGATGGGGTATCCGTCCCATCCCAGGTTCGGCGTGGAGATGATCACGCCGGCCTCGAGATCGAGGGGACCCGGGCATCCGATGCCTACCCCCACGAA
>JAWVZK010000021.1:0-24552 GCA_033722275.1 Longimicrobiales bacterium
AAACACGCGCTTCCATACGGGCGAGAAGAAGAACGCACCCGAGTTCGCGGAGAAGCTGGCCAAGCTGGCGGACGTGTACGTCAACGATGCCTTCGGAGCCGCGCACCGCGCCCACGCCTCGACGGACGGCGTGGCGCGCCTCCTACCCTCGGCCGCAGGCCTGCTGCTCGCACGTGAGCTCGAGATCCTCGGACAGAGGTCCGGTCTCGAAGACGAGCACGTCGGGGCGCTCGGCCAGAGGACGATACGGTTCGGTGGAGCCGAACACGTCGTCCCGCTCCCGCTGATCGAAGGCGCCGCCCTCCATGATGGGGGCGCCGGAGGTGATCGTCCCACCGATGCTGGGCACCGGGTCGTCGGGATCGTAACGGTAGGTCAGGGACGCCCCCGCCTCGGTGGGGGACTCCGTCGAGAGCGACCCGTCGGCGTGTAGATAGCAGGGCGTGTCCACCGCTCCGGGGATGGGCCAGTCCTCGGCCGTCTTCCAGCGGCCGCCGTGATCCATGCGCCCGTCGGCGTTCTTCCGTCCCGATCCTCCGCCCATGACGAAGTAATGAACCGCCGGCTCCTCGTCGACGCCGTTGGGCACACCCCGGAGCCAGCGGTCGAACCAGCGCACGCGCAGCTCCCAGAAGTCCGTGGCCAGCTGACCGTCCAACGTCGCTTCGGGTCCGAAATCCACTTCCCCCGCCCACGTCAGGGAGCGATCTCCGTGCGTCCAGGGTCCCAGGATCAGCCGTACGGGCCCGCGCTTCAGGCGGGAGAGACCGATGTAGTTCTCCGTGGCCGTCCGGGGATAGGGATCGAACCAAGACGACATGTGGACCATCGGCGCGTCCGGCCAAGCTTCGTGGAAGCCGATGGCGTAGATGCCGGCCTGCTTCCAGTAGTCGTCGAAGACTCCATGGGTCCACTGCTCGAAGAGGTATGCCTCGTACTCGGGGGCCAGGCTCACCGGCGAATGTCCCGGTCTCCACGGCATCTCCCGGAACCATCGGTGGATGTCGACGGCCTCCATGGCCGCCTTCCGCTCGGGATCTTCAGTGATCTCCGGGCTGACCAGGGCGTTTCGGTAGGCCCAGGTGGCCTGCTTCAGCTCGAACGTCCCGCCCTGGCGGATCCCCCCCTGGTAGGCGTTGGAGAAACCCCCCGAGTCCACGAACATGGCCGCCACCCCGGGTGCCCCGGCGGAGGCCAGAGCGCCTTGCGTATGGGCGGCGTACGAGAGGCCCTTCGTCCCGATCCGCCCGTCGCACCAGGACTGCGCGAGGATCCAGGCGCAGGTGTCGTATCCGTCGTCGGCGTCGTCCAGATACTTTCGGTACTCGCCCTCGGAATCGTACCGACCTCGGACGTCCTGGTAGACGACGGCATACCCTCGCTCGACGAAGATCCGCGCCACCTCGTCTCGTCCTTTCGCCCGTTCCGGCTCCGCCCGGGAACGCTCCGACCGGCTGGGTCGGCTTCTGCCGTACGGGGTACGCTCCAGGATCACGGGCCACGGCCCCGGCAGCTCCACTCCGTCTCGTGCGGGAAGGTAGACGTCGGTGGCGAGTCGCACCCCGTCCCGCATGGAGACCTTGATGCCGTCGCGAAGGACCACGGCATAGGGTCCGTCCTCCGGCATCCCGTCCGCGCCCACCGCCGTCGTGCGGCGACAGGCCCCCAGCGCCAGACCGGCCGTGGCGACGCCCACGAGCTTCGTGAAGTCGCGACGCGTCAGGTCGGTGGGATCGTCCCGGCCGCCCGCGGGAGGTCTCGGCGCCTCTCTCGCTTCGTCCATGCTCCCATATCCTCGAACCTGGGGTTTCGCTGAGTCGTTCGGGGCACGTCCCGAGACGTCGGTCCCCGATGTGCAGTCCTCCCGTCCACGTCACGCTCCCGTCAATGCTCCTCGGAAGCCATCTCCGCCGGGACTTCGCGGGCCAACCGCCGCACGGCGAAGGGTGCCAGGAGGCTCGCGGCGGCGAGGCCCCACAACGTGACGGCGATGCCGGATTCGAAGAGCACCGACCAGTCGCCCCCGGACAACGCCATCGCTCTTCGGAGATTCTTCTCCATCAACGGCCCGAGCACCAGACCCAGGATCACCGGAGCCAGTGGGAAGACGAGTTTGCGCATGATGTAGCCGACGACGCCGAAGAGGGTCATGAGGACCAGATCGAAGGCGCTGCCTGCCACGGCGTAGACCGCGACGAAGGCCAGAGCGGCCACGCCCGGGATCAGGATCCATCGGGGCACGGTGAGGGCCCGGACGAAGATCCCGACCAGAGGCAGATTCAGGAGGATGAGAAAGGCGTTGCCCACGTACATGGACGCCGCCAGGCCCCAGAAGAGATCGGGCTGCTCCTCCAGGAGGAGCGGCCCGGGGGTGATGCCCAAGCCCAGCAGCGCCCCCAGGAGCACGGCCGTCGTTCCACTCCCCGGCACTCCCAGGGTCAACAGCGGGATCAGAGCGCCGCTCACGGAGGCGTTGTTCGCCGCCTCGGGGGCGGCGACACCCCGGATATCCCCTTCTCCGAACCTACCCGAGCGGCCGGCAACCCGCTCTTCCGTGCTGTAGGCCAGGAACGAGGCGATGGTGCTGCCGGCACCGGGCAGCACCCCCACCAGGAAGCCGATCAGACTCGCTCGGATCATCGTCCATGCGCTCATGGCGAGCTCCCGGAGAGACACCATGACCCGACCGGTCACGGCCGTTTCGGCGCTCCCATCCCTCCTCTCTTCGAGGAGATGGAAGACCTCGCTGACGGCGAACAGCCCGATGGTGACCACCACGAAGTCCATGCCGTCGAGGAGCTCGATGCGGCCGAAGGTGAATCTGGGGATCGCGCTGTTGGGATCGAGCCCGACGGTGGCGAGCCAGAGACCGAAGCCGGTAGACGCGAGCGCCCGGACCAGGCTTCCCCCGGCGAAGCTGGAGAGCGCCGAGAAGGCGAAGACCATGAGGGCGAAGTACTCGGCGGGGCCGAAGCGGATGGCCCAGTCCGAGAGGATGGGGGCGAACAGCGCCAGACCGAAGATGGAGAGCGTCCCGCCCACGAAGGAGGAGATGGCGGAGACGGCCAGCGCCGGGCCGGCCCGACCCGAGCGTGTCATGGCGTGCCCGTCGATGGCGGTGACCACGGCCGACGCCGTCCCCGGCACGTTCAGGAGAATCGTGCTGATGGAGTTCCCGTACTGGGATCCGTAATAGATGCCCACCAGGAGGATGAGCGCCGACTCGGGAGGCATCCCGGCCGCGAAGGTCACCGGGATGAGGATGGCGATGGCGTTGATGGGTCCGATGCCCGGTAGCATGCCGACGAACGTTCCCGTTCCGACGCCGACGAGGGCCAAAGCCACGTTCAGGGGCTCCAGAGCGACGGCGAAGCCACCCAGAAGATGGCTCAACGAATCCACAGATCGCCGACGGGGAGGGGAAGAGAGAGCGCCTGCACGAAGAGGAGCCAGAGCCCGCCGGACAGGAGGGCCGCCGAGCCCACCGAGGCCGGGAGGGGTCCCCCGTATAGAAGCGACAGGACGGTCACCACAAGGGTCGTGGACGTGAAGAAGCCCAGGAGGGGAAGAAGCGCGGCATACGCCAGGAAGGCCAGCAAGGCACCGGCCATCCGAGCGACAGCCGGTCGGCCCGGGAGGGCGGGCTCTCCTTCCGGCTGGAGAAGGGCCGAGAGCCCGGCGACCGCCAGCATGGTGGCGACGAGGTACGGTAGCGCCTTGGGTCCCACCGGGTCGGTCATGAACGCGACGTCGAAGGTGGAGGCTTCGAGGGCCGTGGCCGCGCCGGCGACGACGAGCACCCCTCCGGCGATTCGCCCCGTCCTCATGGGATGAGCCCGATCTCGCGCGACATGAGACGGAAGTCGTCGACCTGGCCATGGACGAAGTCGGAGAACTCCTCTCCGACGAGGAAGAAGGGCTGGAGCCGGTTGACTCGCCGAGCTTCGGCCCACGCCTCGGAGCGACCTACGCGCGTGAGGACCGTCACCCAGCGTCGATACTCCTCGTCGGTGATGTCCGGGGGGACGTAGAAGCCGCGCCAGGTCACCCAGGTCACGTCCACGCCCGACTCCCGCGCGGTGGGGACCGAGGCCAGCGGTCCCTCCAGACGCTCCGGCGCGAGAGCCACGAGCACCCGGAGGCGTCCCGCATCGACCTGTCCCTCGACCTCCGAGGCCTCGCCGGAGAAGACGTGGACGAAGCCCCCCAGGAGCGCGGTCATCGCCTCGCCGCCACCGTCGAACGGGACGTAGCGGATGCGCCGGGGATCGATGCCCGCCCGGTGGGCGAGGAGAAGGACCTTCATGTGATCCTGTCCGGCCACGGCGGAGCCACCGCTGACCACCAGGGACTCCGGCTCCCGGCGCCACGCGTCCAGGAGATCGTCGAGAGACCGCCACGGTGCATCGGCGGCCACGGCGAGCACCCCGTATTCGGCCCCGAGCGCTCCCGCCCATCGCACGTCGTCCTCACTCAGGTCCCCGAACTGACGTTGGGCCAGGCGAAGGACGGTGGCCGGACTCGCCGCGACCAGGAGGTTCGGATCGTCGCTTCGGCGCGCCACGGTCCGGGCGTACGCGACGCCGCCACCGGCTCCCGGGAGGTTCGTCGTCCGTACGAGCCCGGGGGAGAGATCCAGCTCCCGAAGGACCCCGGCGACGGATCGACAGGTCAGATCCCATCCGCCTCCCGCGTTGGCCGGAGCCAGGCACTCCCACGTGCGCTCTCCCTCCGCGGGCTCGCACGAGGTCGGGGCGAGGACGACGGCCACGAGCACCGCCGCTCGGGCTCCGGAGCCTCCGACAGACCGACGGATCCGCTGCGGACGCGCGCAACGCGGCTCGACGCGACACATGAGATCCGCTCTACCTCTGATCCGGGTCAGGGTCGTCGAGCTCGGCGATGTGGACCAATCCGTCTCCCTGATGGACCAAGGGGTTGACGGCATGCCCGAGGATCATGCCGCCGACGCGGGCCCGGACCTCCTGCTCGCCCCGTCCGGCCGGGCCGGCGATGACGCCGAGGCGGGCACGGCGTGGAACGAGCTCGCCGAGCTGCCTCTCCAACCGGAAGATCCCTCCTCGTGGAGCTCGCACCCAGACCGTCTTGCGCGAGAGGCGCGGCGGCTCGACGCGCGGATCCGGCGCCGCGGGGATCATGGACTGGGCGCGGAGGACCCTCAGGGTGCCGTCGACGCCCGCGTCGATGGCTTCGAGGCTGAAGCGTCGTGGCTCTCCACCCTCGAAGAGGAGCACCCGCTTTCCCATCTTCCGGGCGGTGTGCCGGAGAGATCCCTTGATGGTCTTCGCGTGGACGACGAGGGGAGGGGCGAAGGCCATGGCGATGCGCCGTGTCTCGTCGTCGTCCATGTCGCCACGAATCTGCGGGAGGTTCGTCCGGTCGTCGGACCCGGCGTGGAAGTCGATGCCGAAATCGCTCGGCTCCAGCACCCGCTGGACGAAGAGCCGCGCGAGACGTCCGGCCAGGGGCCCACGCTCGGAGCCCGGGAACGACCGATTGAGATCCCGACGGTCGGGAAGGTAACGCGACTCGGTGACGAAACCGAATACGTTGACCACGGGCGCGGCGACGATCACGCCGGAGAGTCGGTCCACCTCGACGGTCTCCAGGACGCGGCGGATGATCTCGACGCCCACGACCTCATCGCCGTGGACGGCGCCGCTGAGCCAGACGGTCGGTCCCGGCTCGACGCCCGAGAGAATCTCGATGGGAAGCGAGAGCTCGGTGCCCGAGGGGAGGCGACCCGCCGGAAGATCGAAATGCAGGCGCGCACCCCGGGGCACCGTCTCCCCCGCGAAAGCGAAGCCTTGACTCAATCGGCCCCCTCGGAGGGGCCCTGGGGGCCTGGGCGCTTGCCGGCTCGGTACGAGCTCCCCGGATCGACGACGGCTCGCCCCCGCAGGCCTTGTCGGCCGAGAAGCATGCGGAACCCCATCTCGTCCCGACGGGTGAGCGTGAGCTCGATGGGCCATCGCTCCCCTCCGATGAGCACGTCCGTCTCGATGACCGGTCGAAGCTCGCGCGTGCCGCCGGAGTTCCGGACCCAGCGCTCGTCGATGACCTCCGCCTCCACCATGACCGCGCCGGCCGCCGAGCGCTGCCGAGGATGGATCTCGAAGCGGACCATGGACCGTCCACCCTCCGCGTAGCGCACCATGTCGAAGGCATGCAGGGACGAGGTTCGGGCGCCCGTGTCCAGCTTGACCTTGATCGCTTCGACGCCGAGCTCGGGCAGTCCGGCCCATTCCCGCCATCCCAGTCGGCTGGGTGGAGCGCCTCCCCGGCCCCTTCGCCCGGATCGCCTCTGCCCCCTCACGGCGTCGACTCGTCCTCCGTCCAGGGGTACGGGCCGGGCATCTCGATCCCCCGGGCGTCGAAGAGGAGCTCGATCGCGCGTTGCCAGGAGCCCCAGGCCGTCGTCCGCTCGTAGACGCTGTGGGTCTTGTGGGCCAACACCAAGTCGAGGGCGGGGAAGACGGTGATCCACTGCCCCCAGGCGCCCCGGGCCGTGTAGGCTCCCTCGAAGGGCCCCACCGCCTGCGGTCCGTCGAAGATCCACCACATGTAGCCGTACCCGAAGTAGCCGTCCCGTCGTCTCTCCGGATTCATCTCCCCCACGGGTGTCACGACGCTCACGATCTTCCGTGCCCATTCGGGCGAGATGATCTGCCGACCGTCCCAGCTTCCCTCGTTGAGCATGAGGTGCCCGATCCGGGCCATGTCCCGCGTGGAGATCCAGAAGTGGTACGCCGGGTTCCGCGACACCTCCAGGTTGCCGCTCTTCCTCTGGGCCTCCCGATCCCAGTCCTGGAAGCCCAGGGGCGTGGCGAGCTGTGCCTGGGCCTCGTCGTAGATGTCGCGTCCCGTGAGTGCCTCGAAGACATGGCCGGCGGCGTTGAAGTCCCAGTTGCTGTACAGCATGTAGCTGCCGGGCTCCTGAGACCCCCGCTCGGGAGCGTCGGCGAGGTTGTCGCCCCCGTTGGAGGCCGGGTGATAGACCCCCGATCGGGCCGTCACCAGGTGATCCACCCGGGCCCGACGCTCGACGGGCAGCAACCCCCCGACGTCGTCGATGCCGAGGTCGGCCAGCGTGGCGTTCAGGTCGATGACGCCCATTTCCACCCAGGGCCCGTAGAGGATGGCCAGAATGCTCTTGCGCACGGAGGCGATGTAGGAGAGCTCCTCGACGTCGCCGAAGTCGAAGACCACGCGACCGCCGTCGGCCACCAGCAGTCCCGTCGTGTTCGCCGAGTCCCGGAGGAAGTCGCGGAGATCGTCCAAGGCTGCCGCATCCCAACCGTATGCCGCCA
Organism: Longimicrobiales bacterium; assembly: GCA_033722275.1. Classification (GTDB taxonomy): domain Bacteria; phylum Gemmatimonadota; class Gemmatimonadetes; order Longimicrobiales; family Gaopeijiaceae; genus UBA2589. The sequence continues at coordinate 7,332 of JAWVZK010000021.1, forward strand.
GCTCGGGACCACGGACGTGCTCCCACTCCTCTGCGGGGAAGACGCAGTCGACGCACTGGGCTTCGAGCGTCGAAGGCGCGAAGGACAGGAGGAACGGGACGACGAGCGAGGAAAGCACGCCTGGCCACGTGCGGACCGTCGGGAGATGCTTCATACGGAGCTCCTCGGCACCACGGGAGGTCAACGAAGTCGAGAAAAATCGCCAGGAAGGTAGCACGGGTCGCACGCGCTCGGCACGCGGGCGAGGCGAAGATGTCCGCCTTCGCCGAGGGTCGTGGGACGGAGCGTCGTCCGGGGATCGGGGATCTCAGGACCGCTCGTCCTCGTAGGATGATGGTCCCGTCTCGGAGGTCGGCGACGCGCCGACGCGCGCTCCGCGCGACGCTTCGGCCTCGCGTGCACGGTCGCGACGGGACGCATCGAAGTACGACTCGAAAGAGGAGACGAGCGTGAACGCATGGCTCTCGATCCTGGTCGGCGTGGTCCTGATGACGGGCCTCCTCCTGATCCCGCTGGGGCTGCCCGGACTGTGGCTCATCGTCGGCACCACCCTCGCTCTGTTCTTCGGCGGATTCCTCCCCGCCTCCGTACCCCTCCTCGTGGCGGGGGCGGCCATCCTGGCCGAGGTATCGGAGCTCCTGGTCGTCGCGCGCTTCGGTCGCGTGTACGGCGGATCGCGTCGAGCCTTCTGGGGCGCGGTGCTCGGGGGAACGGCCGGACTCTTCTTCGGCCTTCCCGTTCCGGTGGTGGGCTCCGTGATCACGGCGTTCCTCGGTACCTTCGTCGGCGCCGGGCTCGCGACATTCGCCGAGACCCGGTCGGTAGGCGCCTCGGCCCGGGTCGGATGGGGGGTGCTCCTCGCCCGCACCGTCGCCGTGGCCATGAAGGTCGCCGTAGCCACGGGCGTCATCGCCTTCGTCGTGTTCTCCCTGATCTTCTGAGCCGGGCCCAGGGAGCGCTCAGTCTTCGTCGTTCAGCATGAGCCACTGCCTCAGCTTGTCCATCTCCTCGGGATCGGTGATGGAGAAGCGTCGGGCCACGTCGATGGCGGAGGGGTCGTCGAGACTCGCGAGGCGGGCCATGTCCGCGGTCACGAAGATGACCAGCTTGTCGTCGTGGTCCTCGATGTCGGTGACCATGGCCATGTTGATCCACCGTCTTCCGACCTTCAGAAACGCGTAGGGTCTGGTTCGCATGTTCGCCTCCGGACGCGAGGGGTTGGAGCGTCGATGGACACCCAATCGGGTGATCGTCGTCTCCATGGTGGTGCGTATTGATCTCGTAAGTTCTAACTTGAATGGTGACCATGTAAAACGATGCACCGGCTACCGATGACGCCAGAGACGACCCGTACCACCACGGTCCTGGACGAGATCAAGCAGTCTCGTCCCTTCCGCTCCAAGAGCCACGAAGCGTACGTCGCTCTTCTCCGAACCGCCGACGAGTCGAAGCGATTCGTCAGCCAGGTGCTCGAAGCGGAAGGTGTGACGCTTCAGCAATACAATGTGCTGCGGATCCTTCGAGGGGCAGGGGAGCGGGGACTGCCCACGCTCTCGGTGGCGGAGCGGATGATCGAGCGGACTCCAGGGGTGACACGCCTCATCGACCGAATGGAGAAGAAGGGCTGGGTCCGGCGAGAGCGCTGCACCGAGGACCGGCGGCGGGTCTGGTGCCTGATCACCGACGAGGGTTTGGATCTCCTCGCCCGACTGGACGGGCCCATCGATGCGGTGGACGACATCCTGGCCGGGGCCCTCGACGACAAGGAGCTCGAGCGCTTCGTCGAGTACATGAACCGACTCCGGGCGCACATCCGGTCCATGTCGGACTGAGGACGCTCGAGGGGAGCCCGTGCCGGTCTTCCGCCGTTGACGGACCGCGGCTCGACGGGATATTCCTCGCTCGCTCCCTCCGTTCACCGAACGAACCCGAGGTCATCCCCATGCGCCGACCCTTTCTTCCCGCGCTCTGGCGGAGCCGTCTTTCCGTTACCGTCGCCTGCGTCGCCATGGCCGCGTGCGCCGGGGCGGCTCCGTCTCCGGCCTCGGCTCCGGCGCCGGAAGCCGACGGGGCGTACGACGTGGTCATCAGCGGCGGCCGGATCGTCGACGGAACCGGCAACGCTTGGTACCCCGGCGACGTGGGGATTCGCGCTGCCCGCATCTCGGCCATCACCCGTCCCGGCGGTCTGGACGACGTCGAGACCCGCCGTCGGGTGGACGCCACCGGGATGGTCGTGTCGCCGGGCTTCATCGACATCCAGAGCCACTCGCGCTTCGCCTTCCTGGGCGAAGGAGACGGCCGGGTCCTCTCGAAGGTCACCCAGGGCGTCACGACGGAGATCATGGGCGAGTCGACCACCAACGCCCCGTCCAGCGACGAGATGATGGACGACGCCGGCGACCGGGCAGGGGTGACCCAGTTCGAGACCTTCGACGACTGGATGGTCGCCATGGAGGAGCACGGGGCCAGTGTGAACTTCGGCTCCTTCGTCGGGGCGTCTTCCATCCGGGTGCTGGGCAGGGGGATGGCCATGGGTGCCGCCGGGAGTCCGGAGCGGCGGGCGATGCAGCGGGCCGTCCGGGAGGCCATGCTCGACGGTGCCTTCGGCGTCGGCTCGGCCCTGGTCTATCCGCCCGGGAACTTCGCGTCCACCGAAGAGCTCATCGCCATCAACTCGGCTGCGTCACCCTTCGGAGGCGTGTACATCACGCACATGCGCTCCGAGGCGGACAACTTCCTGGAGGCCATCGACGAGGCCATCGAGATCGGGACCGAGGCGGGCGTGCCGGTGGAGATCTACCATCTGAAGGCCGCCGGCCAGAGGAACTGGCCGAAGGCGGCGATGGCGGTGGCGAAGATCGACTCGGCACGGGCCGCCGGTGTCGACGTGCAGGCGAACATGTATCCGTACACGGCCGGAGGCACGGGACTCGATGCGTGCTTCCCTCCGTGGGCGTCCGCCGACGGGATGCTCTTCGAGAACCTGGCCGATCCGGAGATGAGGGCCCGCATCCGCGCCGAGATGGAGAACCAGACGGAGCCGTGGGAGGCGTTCTGCAATCTCGCGACTCCGGAGGGCACGATGCTTTTCGGCCTGCAGCTTCCCGAGCACGAGAAGTACCAGGGGTGGTGGCTCGCCGACGTGGCCGAGGACATGGGAAAGGATTGGATCGACGCGGCCATGGACCTTGTGCTGGCGGAGCGGCAGAGGATCTTCACCATGTACTTCCTCATGAGCGAAGAGAACGTCGCCATGCAGCTGCAGCAGCCGTGGATCAAGTTCGGCACCGACGCCGGGGGTCTGGACCCGGAGACGGCGACCGGGCTGACTCACCCCCGCGCCTACGGCACCTTCACCAGGATCCTGGGCAAGTACGTACGGGAGGAGGGGGTCATCGAGCTCGAGGATGCCGTCCGCAAGATGACCTCCGCGGTGGCCACACGGCTGAAGATCCGGGACCGGGGCCTGCTGCAGGAGGACTTCTATGCCGACGTGGTCGTGTTCGACCCCGACCGTGTCGCCGATCTCGCCACGTACGACGAGCCCCATCGACTCTCGGTGGGCGTGGAGCACGTATTCGTCAACGGCGTCGCCGTCGTCGAGGACGGGCGGCATACCGGAGCTTTGCCCGGACAGCCCGTCCGCGGTCCCGGATGGGAGGGGTGGAGGCGTTAGCGCGGGGATCGCGACGCGGGATCGACGACGGATCCGATGCAACGGAACCGACGCTCGCTTCGTCTGATTCTGATGGAGAGACCGCCAGGCGCGTCGCCCCGCTGATGTCGAGGGGTTGAAACGCCGAGGCGGGTCGACTCGTAGGTAGGGTCGATGGGTGGGGAAGATGATGGGTGTGATTCGGTCCGACGCAGGCGGGATGACGAGGACGATGAACGTGGAAGAGCGGATCCGGTTTCTCCTCCGGACGGCGGTTCGGGCGGAGGGAAGAGGTGAGCTTCGTATTGCGAGTCTCTTCCGACGGATGGCGGAGGATATGAGCGCTGGTGAGAGCGCCCTCCTGCCCGACGGCCCCGTCTTGGTGGCCGTAGCCGAATAACCGCGGGGCCGAATCCGTACACCGAGCCCGGTCGCCGATCCGGCGGCCGGGCTTCTTCGTGCCGGGTGCCGGTGGGGAAGAGGGAACAAGCGCGAAATTGCGCTTGTACCATTTTTCACAAATTCCAGGTCCCGTCCTTGCCGAAGGCATCGGGGCCATCAACGAGAAAGGATACGCGATGAAGGCTTACCATCTTCTCCCCGTCGCTGCGCTCCTGCTGGCCGCCTGTGGAGGCGGAGAGCCCGCTGCCGACACCGATGCGTCCGAGGCGGCTCCCAGCGCCGAGGAGTCGGCGCCCGCGGAGACCGGCGGTCCCTCGATTCCCAGTGGCTCCCTGACCGTACCCGAGTGGTATCAGGTGGACCACGACGCCCAGTCCGTGAGCATGACCCTCGTCGCGGGTGCGACGTCGGACAACAACTACTGGAACTACAACGGTGCCGTGAACGGAGAGTGGGCCATCACCGTGCCCGAGGGGTACGAGGTCACCATCGAGCTGGTGAACGAGGATCCCAACATGGCGCACAGCGTGGGGATCTCGTCGGAGTTGGAGAGCTTCGCTGTTCCCCCGGCTCCCGATCCGGTCTTCGAGGGCGCCATCACGGAGAATCCCCAGTCCATGACCCAGGCGACCATGCCCGGTGAATCCGAGACCATCACGTTCGTCGCGGACCAGGCGGGGAACTACTCCTTGGTCTGCTACATCCCCGGACACACCGCGGTGGGTATGTGGCTGTACTTCACCGTGTCCGAAGGGGATGCGGCGGGAGTCGCCGGGATGTGATCCGCCCGGCCCTCTGCGGGTCGAGCCGGAAGGACCAAACGGAGCGTCACCCTCTGCGGAGGGTGGCGCTTTCGTCGTTCAATTCCCGTGGCTGGGGTCCTTCATCGTAGGACCGTGCAGCTCCACCGGCGATCGGGTCGGGTGCACCCGGAGGTTGATCATCTCGACGAAGATGGAAAACCCCATGGCGAAGTAGATGTAGCCCTTCGGTATGTGCTGGTCCCAGCCCTCCGCCACCAGCGACATGCCGATGAGGAGGAGAAAGGAAAGGGCGAGGACCTTGATGGTGGGGTGGCGACTCACGAAGGCGCTCACGCCCTCGGCCGACACGATCATGAAGAAGCCGGCGATGAGGATGGCGAGGACCATCACCGCCAGATCCTCCGCCAAGCCGACGGCGGTGATCACGGAATCCAGGGAGAAGACGATGTCCAGGAGCGCGATCTGGACGACCACCGAGAGGAAGGTGGAGTGTCCGACCTTCCCCGCCACTTCTCCGTCGGCCCCCTCGAGCTTGTGATGGATCTCCCTCGTCGACTTGAAGAGGAGGAACATGCCGCCGGTGATCAGGATGAGATCGCGTCCCGAGAGCTCGTTTCCGAGAAACGTGAACACCGGCTCCGTGAGCCGCATGATCCAGGTGATGGAGAAGAGCAGGAGGATGCGGGTGCTGATCGCGATGCCCAGCCCCACTCGCCTGGCTCGGGCCCTGGCGCTCTCCTTCACGCGGTCGGCGAGGATGGCGATGAAGACGATGTTGTCGATCCCCAGAACGATCTCGAGGACCGTGAGCGTCAGCAGGGCGATCCACGCTTCGGGACTGTCGAGCCAGTCGAACATACCGGTGCGGCGCTGAGGGAGGGAGGGAGGGGACCTGCGTCCTGCTGGCCATCAAGGTACGCACGGGAACCTCCTCAGCCCAGGGCTCCCGGAGGGCCCGTGGCAGGGTGTCGGTCCGCTCCGCGGATCCGGGACGTCCGGGCTGAGATTCGGGACGCCTCCAGCGAAGGGGGTCGTTGGAGGTGAAGACGAATAGAAATATTGCTTTGACGAATCAAAATAACTATCCTGGTGATATCCGATGACGACCGCAGGACAGGGAGGAGGTCCTCGATGTCGCGTTCCGACGCCGGAGTGGCGGTCTCGGCCCTCCTCCGGGTCCTGGAGACCTGCCGCAGGCGAGAGATGCCCGATCCGAGCCGCCGCGCGCCGGTGAGCGGACATCAGGCTCGCGTCCTCCTTCAGCTCGACGACGAAGACCCCACCATGGTCGGCGAGCTCGCCGAGTTCCTGGGGGTGACGCCCTCGACGATGTCGTTGAACCTGAAGCGTCTCGAGGAGAGGGGGTACGTGGATCGGCGAAGAGATCCCGACGACCGACGGGTCATGAACGTCCGTCTGACGAGACGTGGGGCCGAGGTGAAGAGGGCGTGGACGCCTCTCGATCCGACGCGTGTCGACGCCGTGCTGCGGAGCCTTCGGCCGGAGGAGCGGTCGGCGGCTCTGGCCGGCCTGTGCCTTCTGGCGGACGCCGCCGACCGGCTTACCGCCAGGGGCGACGCCTACCTCCGGGCCCTCACCGGTGAGGGGATGAAGGGGGTGACGGACCCGGACGGCTCTTGAGGTCGGGGCGACCCTTCCAGCGCGATGTGCAACTTCTTCGCCACTACTCTCGTCTATATCAGGGACGGGAGAATCCTCGCCGCCTCCGGCGGCTCCAAGCCAGAGCATGGGAGCACAGCATGTCGAAGGAGCATCCGCTGATCCACCTGGAAGGTTTGAGCAAGGTGTTCTACACCGAGGAGGTGGAGACGCACGCGTTGTCGAACGTCAACCTGTCGATCGAGACGGGGGAGTTCGTGTCGATTGCGGGTCCGTCGGGGTGCGGCAAGACGACGTTGTTGTCGATTCTGGGCTTGTTGGACAGTCCGACGCAGGGCAAGTATCTGCTGGACGACACGCCGGTGGAGAATTTGACGGCGAGTCAGCGAGCGAAGATCCGGAATCAGGCGATCGGGTTCATCTTCCAGGCGTTCAACCTGATCGGGGATTTGACGGTGTACGAGAACGTGGAGCTGCCGTTGACGTATCGGGGGATGCCGGGCAGCGAGCGCAAGGAGCGGGTGCAGGCGTCGCTGGAGCGTGTGGGGATGGCGCATCGGATGAACCACTATCCGAGCCAGCTGAGCGGGGGTCAGCAGCAGCGGGTGGCGGTGGCGCGAGCGATCGTGGGCAAGCCGTTGATCCTGCTGGCGGACGAGCCGACGGGGAACCTGGACTCGAAGAACGGCAACGCGGTGATGGACCTGATGAAGGAGCTGCACGACGAGGGTGCGACGATCTGCATGGTGACGCACGATCCTCGGTATGCGCACATGGCGGACCGGAGCGTGCACTTGTTCGACGGCCAGGTGGTGAGCGAGGACGACGCCCGCAAGGCCGCCGAGCTCGAGGAAGCCGGCTTCGACATGGCCTGAGCCGGGGGGAACGATCGTCGGGTTTCCTCGAAGCCTGATCCGATCCCCGACGCTCGCCCTCGCGTCCGTCTTGACGGCCGCGTTGGGTGTCGGATCGGGCACGGCGATCTTCAGCGTCGTCGACGCGGGATGGCTTCGTCCCCTCCCTTTCGACGACGCTTCGGCGTTGGTGAGCCTGTGGATGGAGCGACCGCTCGAGGCACCGGGCGATCGGATTGCCCTCACCGGGGCCGACATCGCCGATTTCAGGGCGGAGCCGGGGCTCTTCGCCGCCGTGTCGGGGTGGGAGCCCATCGATCCGGTGCTGGCGAAGGAAGACGGAGGCGAGGTGGTCCCGGCGGCGGCCGTGACGGAGGGCCTCTTCTCCCGCGTCCTTCGGGCACATCCCCTCCTGGGCAGGACCTTCCTGCCCGACGAGGATCGTCCGGGAGCCCTTCCGACGGTCGTCCTCGGTCACGGCTTCTGGCGCGATCGGTTCGCCGGAGATCCGACGGCCATCGGGCGCTCCGTGGTCCTCGATGGTGTGCCCCACTTGATCGTGGGGGTCATGCCTTCCGGATTCCGACCGCCGTTCCGACCCGAGGCGGCGCTGTGGACGTCGGCACGGTTGCCCACGTCACGATGTCGAGGCGATTGCCGGGCGCTGACCGTCGTCGCGCGACTAGCGCCGGGCACCGGCCTCCCGGTGGCCCGCGCCCGGGCCGTGGCGTTGACGGAGCGGCTCCGTGCGTCGTACCCGGACACGAATGGCGGCATGAGCGCGGGCATGGAAGCGCTCGGACGGGATCTCTCTTTGCTCTCCGCGGAAGAGGTTCGCAGACTGCTGACCGCCGCGGGCCTGGTGTTCCTGGTGGCCTGCGCGAACCTCGGCATGCTCCTGGTGGTGCGAGGAACGGTCCGGGCGAGGGAGATGTCCATCCGGGCCTCCATGGGCGCGTCTCCCCGTGCCTTGCGGCGCGAGCTGGTGTGGGACGGGACCGCCGTGGCGCTCGTCGGCGGCTTTCTGGGGACCGGGCTCGCCGTGTGGGCGCTCGAAGGTCTGGAGCGGGCGGCGCCCCACGGCCTCGTCGGCGTGCGGACCGTGGACGTGGACGCTTCGATCCTCCTGGCCGCGCTGGGATTGTCGCTGGCGACGGGCATCCTCGCTGGGCTCCTCCCCGCCTGGATCCTGGGTGGGCTGGGCCGTCGCCCCGTTCGAGCCTTGTCCGGGTGGTCCGGCGGGTCTTCGCCTCCGGGCAGCATGCTCTCCTCGGGTGTGGTGGCCGTCGAGATCGCTCTGGCGGCCATGCTCGCCGTGGTCGCCGGCTCGACGATTCACGACGCACGTCGCTCCGTCGCCGATCTGGCGGGCTCCCGGGGCGAGGACCTACTCGTCATGGAGGTCCTCCTTCCCGCCGACCGGCTCGGGCCGTCTTCGTCCCGCTCCGGGGTGTTCGACGCGATCCGGCGCGAGCTGGAGGGCATGCCCGGGGCGTTCTCGGTCGGGATGTCCAGTGGGCTGCCGCTCACCGACGTCGGGCCCGTCCGACGGGTCCTCGTAGAAGGGGAGCCCGAGGACCCTTCGGCCCCTCCTCCACGGGCGAGGGTCCGGAGCGTGTCGCCCGGCTTCTTCTACACGGTGGGCCAGCGCCTGCGAGAGGGACGCGGCTTCCAGATCGGGGATGACGCCTCGGGTGAGGCGGTGGCGATCGTGGACGCTTCGGCCGCCCGTCGGTTGTTCGGCGATCCGCCTCGATCTCCCCTGGGCGCGCGGATCGCTCTCGGCGGGGGCGACGATGCGGTCCGGAGAGCCGTGGTCGGCGTGGTGGAGGACGCGCCAGGAGAAGACAGGGGAGGCGCAGGGGTGATCTACCTGCCCTTCGACCAGGCCGATGTCGAGATCCTCCATGTGGCTGTTCGCGTGGATGGCGACCCCGGAGAGGCCATCGCCGAGGCGCGGGCAGCCCTCGGGCGCGTGGATCCGGCCCTCGCCCTGGGCGTGGCCGCGCCGGCCCGGGAGCTGGCGGCCACCCTCCACGCCGACCGGCGCTTCGTCGCCACGATCTCCTCGGTGAGCGCGGCCGTCGCGCTCCTTCTCTCGGTCCTCGCCCTGTATGCGCTGATCGCCCACGACATGGGGAGGCGGATGCCCGAGCTGGGCCTCCGGAAGGCTCTGGGAGCCACGGAGGGTGAGCTCCGCTATCAGGTGGCGCAGCGAGCGGTGGCCGTGACGACGGTGGCGATCCTGGTGGGCGCGCTCGTGGCCGGATCTCGGCTCGGCAAGGACCAGGGAAGGATCGTCGGGACGTGGAGCGACGCCCTTCCCGTGTACGGCGGTGCCCTGGCGCTGGTGGCGATCTCCGCGATGCTCGCCATGGTGCACACCAGCCGTGGAGCCGCAGGCGTGGACGTGGTGTCGGCACTGCAAGGGGAGTGATCCCGTACGGATCCCGCGGCCCGCCCGGCGCCTCCGATCCGGTGGGGAGGGGGCCTGTCGCGGCCCTCCTCGGCCCTGTGCTAGTTTTACCCGGCGAAGGTACGGACGGCTCCAGCCGTCCCATGAACAACGGATGGGTGGATGATCAAGCTTCGCAACATCGAGAAGTCGTACAAATCGGGTGCCGGGGAGACCTTCGTCCTCCGCCGGATCACGGCGGACGTGGAGAAGGGGGAGTTCGTGACCATCATGGGGCCGTCGGGGGCGGGCAAGTCGACCCTCCTCTCCATTCTCGGGATGCTCGACGCCGACTGGCGAGGGGAGTACTACCTGATGGGGGAGCCGGTCCACGCCATGAAGCCCAGGGCCCGCATCGAGCTCAACAAGCAATACATCGGCTTCGTCTTCCAGCAGTACCATCTCCTGGACGACCTGAACGTCTACGAGAATCTGGAGATTCCCCTTTCGTATCGGAACGTCCGGCGGAAGGAGCGACAGGCCATCGTGGCGGACGCCCTGGACCGGTTCCAGATCGTGGGGAAGAAGGACCTCTATCCGAGTCAGCTCTCCGGAGGCCAGCAGCAGCTCGTGGCCGTGGCCCGGGCCATCATCGCCGAGCCGGCGGTGATTCTGGCCGACGAGCCCACGGGTAGCCTCCACTCCAGCCAGGGCCGGATGATCATGGACCTCCTGAAGGAGCTGAATCGGGAGGGCACGACCATCGTCCAGGTCACGCACAACGAGGAGTACGCCGCGTACGGCAACCGGGTGATCCAGTTGAAGGACGGATGGATCGTCGACGAGTAGTCGAAGGGGAGGGCCTCCAGGCGACCATCGGACGTCGCGGCGCGGCGGCCCCGCGGCCACCCGTCTCGCGGTAGAGCCGTGGCCCCTCCCAGCGCCCGGGTCCTGGTCGCCGACGATCAGCCCGACGTCCTCGAGGCTCTGCGGATCCTCCTGAAGGCCGAGGGCTTCGAGGCGGTCACGGCGAGCTCGCCCGAAGAGGTCATGAAGGCGGTGGAGCGGGGCGATTTCGATCTCGCCCTCATCGACCTCAACTACACCCGGGACACGACCTCCGGTCGGGAAGGACTGGACCTGTTGAGCACGTTGCGGGAGCTCGACAACACGCTCCCCATCGTCGTCATGACCGCCTGGGGGAGCGTCGAGGGAGCGGTGGAGGCCATGCGCAGGGGCGCCCGCGACTACATCGAGAAACCCTGGGACAACGAGCGTCTCCTCTCGACGATCCGGACGCAGGTGGAGCTCGGTCGAGCCCTTCGCCGGAGTCAGCTCCTGGAGGGAGAGAACCGGCGGCTCAAGGGGGAGGGCGCGCCCGAGCTCATCGCCGAGTCCGAAGCCATGCGTCCCGTCATCGAGCTCATCGATCGTGTCGGACCGTCGGATGCCAACGTGCTGGTCGTAGGGGAGCACGGAACGGGCAAGGAGGTGGTGGCGCGCTGGCTGCACGCGGTGTCCAACCGGTCCGACGAGCCGCTGGTGGCCGTGAATGCCGGGGGCTTCAGCGAGGGCGTCTTCGAGAGCGAGCTCTTCGGCCACGTGAAGGGGGCGTTCACCGACGCGAAGACCGATCGGGTCGGATGCTTCGAGCTGGCGGACGGAGGGACGCTCTTCCTGGACGAGATCGCCAACGTACCGCTCCAGCAGCAGGCCAAGCTGCTGCGGGTCCTGGAGACTCGTGAGATCCAGCGCGTGGGCTCCTCGAAGGTGAGGAAGGTGGACGTACGGGTCATCTCGGCCACCAACGCCAACCTCTCGGAGGCCGTGGCCGGCGGAGACTTCCGGGAGGACCTCCTGTATCGCCTGAACACGGTCGAGATCCGGGTCCCTCCGCTCCGCGACCGGCCCGAGGACATCCCCCTGCTGGCGAAGCACTTCCTGAGGAAACAGGCCGAGCGGTACGACCGGGATCTGGACGGCTTCTCGCCGCCGGCCATGGAGGCGATGCGCCGCCATGCCTGGCCGGGGAACGTCCGCGAGCTGCAGCACTCGGTGGAGCGCTCCGTCCTCATGGCCCGAGGATCCCGGATCGAGGCGTCCGACCTGGGACTGCGACGGCGGGACGACGACTCCACCCTCATCGAGGAGCTGACCCTGGACGAGGCGGAGCGGCTGATGATCGAGAAGGCGCTGGATCGTCATCAGGGCAACGTCAGTCGCGCCGCGGAGGCGCTGGGCTTGAGCAGGAGCGCCCTCTACCGGAGGCTCCAGCGCTACGAGATCGACCCGGGAGAAGGGTCGTAGCCCATGGGCCGGTGGTGGAGGAACCGGACCCACGAGCAACGGGTGGTCACGCTCGCGCTCCTCGTGGGACTCCCCGGCGTGGCCACGTCCCTGGGCTTTCTATGGCTGGGCGGCTACGCGCCCCGCGTGCAATGGACCGCGTCGGTCCTCCTCGTGGGCCTCTGGGTGGGGGCGACGCTGGCCCTGAGGGAGCAGATCGTGAGACCGCTGGGCACGCTGGCGAACATGCTGGCCGCGCTCCGGGAGGGGGATTTCTCCATCCGGGCCCGGGTCACCGACGGCTCCGACGCGCTCGCCCTCGCGTATCTCGAGGTGAATCAGCTCGAGGAGGTCCTTCGCAATCAGCGACTGGGCGCCGTCGAGGCGACGGAGACCCTCCGCAAGGTCCTGGAGGAGATCGACGTGGCCGTGTTCGCCTTCGATCCCGACGAGACGCTTCGCATCGTGAACCGGGCCGCCGAGCGACTCATGGGGCAGCCCGCCGACCGGCTCATCGGGAAGACGGCGAAGGAGCTCCGCCTGGACGACACGCTGACGGGTATCGCTCCTCGCACCGTGGAGGTGTCCTTCCCCGGGGGAACGGGTCGCTGGGAGCTCCGGCGAAGCGTCGTCCGGCAGGAGGGCTACCCCCTTCAGCTCATCGCCCTTTCCGACCTGAGCCGCGCGCTGCGGGAGGAGGAGCGTCAAGCCTGGAAGCGGATCATCCGTGTCCTGTCCCACGAAATCAACAACTCGCTCGCCCCCATCAAGTCGATATCGGGGAGCCTGGAGAGCCTGCTCGGTCGCAGCGAGCTGCCCCAGGAGGTTGGGGAGGACGTGGAGCGGGGGCTGGCCGTAATCTCCAGTCGGGCGGAGGCCCTGGGACGGTTCATGGCCTCCTACGCTACCCTGGCACGGCTCCCCAAGCCCGAGCTGGGTCCGGTCCGCGTGGACAAGCTGGTCCACCGCGTGGCCGATCTCGAGACCCGCCTTCCGGTGACGGTCATGGAGGGCGAGGAGGTCGTCATCCAGGCCGATGCCGACCAGCTCGAGCAGGCCCTCATCAATCTCGTCCGGAACGCCGTCGACGCGACGCTCGAGACCGAGGGGGAGGGCGTGTCCCTACGGTGGCTCCGCAGGAATTCCATGGTGCACGTCCTGGTGGAGGATCGGGGGCCGGGTCTTTCCGAGACCGGGAATCTCTTCGTGCCCTTCTACACCACCAAGCAGGGTGGATCGGGGATCGGTCTCGTTCTTTCCCGGCAGATCGTCGAGGGCCACGGAGGATCCCTGGAGCTGGAGAACCGTCCCGACGGGGGCGCCCGAGCACGAGCCGTGTTGCCCGTCGATCCCCTCGGCTGAGCCCGGATCTCCCGATGCGCCCGCCCAGCCGTCGGATGCGGTCCCCGGGTGCTCCGAACGCAACCCTTTCACCCGACCCCCTGTCCCAAGGGGCGGAAGAGGGAGTCACGGCGATCAACGAGCTCTTCTCGTGACCGAAATGGAATTGGTGGAGCGCGCGGGGGCTGGAGATCAGGTCGCATTCCGCTCGCTGTACGATCGAAACGTGGATCGGATCTACCGGCTGATGCATCGCATGGCCGGAGAGGAGGACTTGGCCATGGATTACACCCAGGAGGCATTCGTCCGGGCCTATCAGCGTCTGGACCAGTTCCGTGGCGACGCGGCGTTCTCCACGTGGCTTCACTCCATTGCGGTTTCGGTGGCCCTCAACGGGCTTCGGAAGGTCGATCGCCACCGCAAGAGAGAGCGGTCGCTGGGGGACGCCGGTCCTCTCGCCTCCCCGACCCGTCGGCCCGATCCCGGAGTGCGCGAGCGGCTCGACGAAGCCGTGGACGGGCTCCCGGACATCTACCGGGTCGTCTTTCTCATGCACGACCTGGAGGGCTACAGCCACGGCGAGATCGCCTCCTTCCTGGGGGTCGCCGAGGGCACGTCGAAAGCTCGCCTGAGCCGGGCCCGATCCAAGCTACGGGACGCTCTCGGCCCGGCCATGAAGGAGTACGTATGACCCCGACGAAGGACGACCGCCCGGCCTGGATCCAGGCGGTGGAGGGATACAACCGAGCCGGCGCCGTCCCCCGAGACGAGATGTGGAGGGGCATCGTCGCCCGCATCGCCGCCGAAGAGGATCACGGGGAGGGAGTGGACGATCTGGCCCGGGCCCGGGCTCGGAAGAGGAAGCAGGTCTCGGCTTCCGGGCGTCGGGGGCTGGGTCTCGCGGTGGCTGCCGCGGCGGCCCTGGTCCTGGGCGTGGGCGTGGGCAGGATGACCGCTCCCACCGACACGGCGCCCGTCGCCGCCTCGACCGCGGACGTCACCGCGCCCCGATCCGGAGGGTTGGACCTGGCGACCCGCGAGCACCTGGGGCGCAGCGGGTCCCTGCTCACGCTGGTCCGCGCCGACGCGCGCGACGGGCGGATGGATCCGGCCGTGGCCGAGTGGGCCGACGGATTGCTGGCGCAGACACGCCTTCTGCTGGACCGGCGGGACGGCATCTCGCCGGACACCCGGGAGCTCCTCCTGGATCTCGAGCTGGTGCTGGCCCAGGTGGTGGGGGCGGCGGGTCCGACACCCTCGGGGACGGAGCAGGCCGATACGGAGACGGCGCTGACGCTGACAAGCCTGGAAGAGGGGCGGCTGCTGCCTCGTATCGAGGCGGCGCTGCCGCACGGGGCGGCCGGAGCGTGAGCCCGGCGTGCGGCTCCGACGTGGGATCGAAGGTCGAATACGACAACCGACGCGATACGAGCGTGTGAGAGGAGAGGACGAGAGATGACGACGAGAAGCCTGTGGACCGGAGCTTGGACGGGTGCGGTGGTCGCCCTGGGATCGATCTCGAACGCCGGAGCGCAGGAGGTGCCTCCGCCGCCGGGAGCCGTGGGTGCTCCGGCGACGATACGCTCTCCCGCAGCCCCGGTGGCCCCGCCGGATCGCGCCATCGAAGGGGTGGCCTCCAGGACCGCGCCTCCCGCGGCCCTCCTGCAGGAAGACCCGGGGGCGCAACTCTACCAGGAGGCTCGTGAGGCCCTGGCCCGTGGGCGGTATGAGGCCGCCGCCGGTCGTTTCGAGGAGCTCCGGAGCCGTCACCCCCGCTCGGCCTTCGTCGCCGACTCGTACTACTGGCAGGCTTTCGCGCTCTATCGTGAGGACGGTACGCGGGAGCTGCGCCGGGCGGCCGAGCTCCTGTCCCGTCAGGCCGAGTCCCACGCCGAGGCTCGTACGCGGGAGGACGCCGAGGCGCTCCGGGTCCGTATCGAGGCTCGGCTCGCCCAGCGGGGGGACGCCGAAGCCGCCGAGGCCATCACGCGTCAGGCCGTCGGTCCCTGCGACGAGGGGCAGGAGGTGAGGCTCGCCGCCCTGAGCGCCCTGCTGAACATGAATGCCCAGCAGGCCACGCCCATCCTCCGGGACGTCCTCCGACGTCGGGACGAATGCTCGGTGGAGCTCCGACGTCGGGCGGTCTTCCTGGTGGCGCAGACCCTGGACGAGGAGTCGGTGGATGTCCTGGTGGATCTGGCGCACCGCAATCCCGATCCCGACCCCGAGGTGCGGGAGCAGGCGGTATTCTGGCTCCATCAGGTCCAGACGCCGGAGGCGCTGGCCGCCCTGGAGTCCATCCTGCTGGAAAGCCAGGATCCCGAGATCCAGGAGCGAGCCATCTTCGCCATCGGACAGAGGGGAGAAGGGGGGATCGATGCCCTTCGTCGGTACGTGGAACGCGAGGATGTCCCGGCGGAGCTCCGCGCCGACGCCATCTTCTGGATGGGTCAGAGCGGGGATGCCGACGGGACGGAGTACATCATCGACCTCTATCCCTCCCTGGAGGATCCCGAGCTGAAGGAGCGGGCGCTCTTCGCCATCGCCCAGTCGGGCAGCGACGAGGCCTTCCCGTGGTTGACCGAGCGGATGAGGGATCCGTCCGAGACGCTCGAAGCGCGGAAACAGGCGCTCTTCTGGGCAGGACAGATGGGCGCCGTCTCGATGACGGATCTGAGGCAGCTCTATGCCGGCCTCGACGACCCGGAGATGAAGGAGCAGCTGATCTTCGTAGCCGCCCAGCAGGGCGACGACGAGGCGGTGGACTTCCTCATGGAGGTGGCCGCCGAGGACGAGGATCCGGAGATGCGGGAGCGGGCGATCTTCTGGCTCGGCCAGAGCGACGATCCCCGGGTCACCGAGTTCCTCCTGGGTCTGGTGCGAGGATGAGCCGGTCGGTCGTCATCCTGCAGCGGGCGCTTCGGCTCCTGCCCGGTCTGATGCTCACGGGGGCCGTGGCGGCCCAGGGGCAGCTTCCGTCTGCGGCAGGTGACGCCCGAGACGGCTCGGTACGCTTCACCTTCCCGGTCAAGCCGGGGGTCGAGATCTGCGACGACGGGGTCCATGCGAAGGAACGCCGTGCCTCGTGGCGCCGGGGCTCACTCCGCGACCGAGGCGACTGTCGAACGGGCACCGCGCTCGTCGAGCTCCAGCTCCGGAGCGGAGTCGTGCAGGAGGCCCGACTGATCCGTCCCTCGGAGTCCGAGACCGGGAGCGCCCGGGACCTCGGGCACCTCCCGGCCGAAGAGGCGGCAGCCGCCTTTCTCGACCTCGCCCGGAGGGGGGCTACGCCGGACGCGGCCAAGGACATCCTCTTCTTCAGCACCCTGGCGGACGCGGAGGACGTATGGCGGGGCCTCGTGACCATCGCCAGAGATCGGGCGCTGGACCAGGACGTCCGGAAGGGTGCGCTCTTCTGGCTGGGCCAGGAGGTCGCAGACGCCGTAACCGGCGAGCTCCAGGCCGTCGCGGTGGCCTCCGACGAGGAGCAGGACGTGCGGGAGAGCGCGATCTTCGCCATCTCCCAACGTCCCCCGAGCCAGGCGATCCCCGCGCTCATCGAGGTGGCCCGAACGGCCGAGGACGCCGAAACCCTGCGTGCGAGCCTGTTCTGGCTCGCCCAGTTCCAGGACGAGCGGGTCGTGGACTTCTTCGAGGACATGCTGTCGGGCCCGGTGCGCTGAAGGTGACACCCGCGGCCGCGCCGGGCTCCTGGCAGCCCGGATCGCGCGTGCGCGCCTACCCTCGGTTCCCTCGTCCTTCTCGCCCCCTCGGCGGTCGTTCTCCCTCGACGACGGACATTCCTCTGCGGCGGCTTCGGGCGTTACCTTGTCCCCGACCCCCGGTGACAGAGCACGCACCCTTCTGGGCCGCATCGCTGTTGCGGGTCGGAGAGAAGGAA
>JAWVZK010000022.1:0-23617 GCA_033722275.1 Longimicrobiales bacterium
ACGGTCTGGAGCTGAAGAAGTGTCGGCGCCGACGCGCAGATCTCACGTTCGCCCTCGCGGGCTACGCCAGCCTCTCCACTCCCGATCGGTCGTGCTCCAGTCGCCAGCGTGTCGCCGTCCGGATGGGGGCCCCGGGACGGGAGACGTACTCGAGGGTCCGGTAGTCGGTGGTCCACTCGTCGGTGCCCACATTGCAGCGGACGTACCCTCGACGGCCGTTCTGCCAGTGGAGGTGGGGGTTGTCGCCCATCGCCTCCTGCACGACGTCGTACGTGTCCGCCCCGTCTCCGCTGGAGCTGATGGAGGTGCCGACGAACTCGGTGGCCACCACCGGTCGGTCCGGACGGTCGAAACCGGCGTGCAGGTCGTTCACCCAGTTGGAGTGGATGTCGCCCGTGAGGACCACGGTCCGCCCCGGAGCCCGTCCGGCAATGGCCTGGAGGAGGCGGTCTCGGGCCACGGGATACCCGCCCCACTGGTCCATGGAGAGCACCGTCTCCGGTCCAGGCTCCCGATCGAAGGGCGCCATCATGATCTGCTGGGCCAGCACCTGCCAGCGCGCTCTGTCCCGTCCGAGCCCATCCAGAAGCCAGCGCTCCTGGGCCGGGCCGAGCATCGTCCGGGACGGATCCTCCCACACGCCGCAGGGCACCGAGCGGTTGCCGTCTTCGCACGCCTGGTCGCTTCGATGCTGGCGGGTGTCCAGCACCCGGACCGTCGCCGTCCTCCCCCAGCGGAAGGAGCGGCGGATGCTCAGGTCGGCCCACGAGCGGGGTCGCGGCACGCGCACGGGCTGGCTCTCCCACCAGGCTTGATAGGCCGCCGCCCTCCGCGCACGCATCTGCTCGGCGCTCTCACGGCGATTCTCTCCCACGAGGTCGGCATAGTTGTTGTCCACCTCGTGGTCGTCCCAGGTCACGATCCATGGGCAGTGGGCGTGGGCCGCCTGGAGGGCGGCGTCCGACTTGTATTGGGCGTATCGAGTCCGATAGTCGTCCAGCGTCATGATCTCCCGTCCGTGATGCGCCCGTACGCGGCCCCCGATGGTGGCGGTCTCGTAGATGTAGTCCCCCAGGTGGGCGACGAGGTCCAGCTCCTCACCGGCCATATGCTCGTACGCCGTATAGAGGCCCTGCTCGTAGTGTTGACACGACGCGAAGGCCAACCGCAGAGGTGCGTCGGAGTCGCCGGTCGGGGCCGTCCGTAGCCGCCCCACGGGGCTGGCGCCGCCAGGGACGTGGAATCGATAGAAGTACCAGCGGTCTGGTTCGAGTCCGTCGACGTCCACGTGGATCGAGTAGCCCAGCTCGGGAGCCGCCGTGTGGCGCCCGCTGCGCACGACCTGCCGAAAGCCCGGGTCGTGGGCGACCTCCCAGCCCACGACGGCCCTTACGCCGTCCATGCCTCCCAGGGGCTCGAGGGGGCTCGGCGCGAGTCGGGTCCAGATGACGCACCGGTCGGTGAGAGGATCACCCGAAGCGACGCCGAGCCGGAAGGGATCGTCGGGAAGGCGGGGTCGAGACGTCACGCGCCATACGGTGGGGACGCCGGCGCAGAGAAAAGCGTACCGCGGGAGATCGGAGAGGAAGGTGCGACGATCCACGAGCGGGCCTCCGGAGAGGGACGTGCAGGTTCTTCGGGCGACGCCGGATCAGGGAGCCGGCTCCGCCGACGCGGCGTCCGTCCGGGGACGCCGTGGGACAGGTTGGGCCGCTCCCCACTTCGAGGCAACGGAGCGCGCGAGGAGGAACGCTCCGCCGGGGGCCCGAATGCACCGAGAGACCACCATCGCACACCCCGGACTCGTTCTCATGGGGTCGGCTTGTGACCGAGCCGAGGTTCGGAGAGTGTCTAAACGCAGGACGGTACCGACGGAGGCATCGTCGGTCGCTTCCGTTCCGCCATTCTTGGCACAGTGCCCCCCCAGGCAGTAGCAGCAACGAGGATGCGGACGGTGAGTGGCGGAGCCCCTGTTCCAGGGGCTTCCGCACCGGCCTGTTCAGTGCATCCTCCGAGTGGCTCACGTCTGCGACGCCGCACGCTCCGTCCCTCGAGGAACGTCTTCTCCAGGAGCACCGCGAACCACGAACTCCGATCCGCGGACACGCCCCGGGCCATTCCAACCCTTCTTGCCGTCCTTCCGTCCCATGTTGTATAACAACGTATGTGTATGGACGTCGTCCTACATGTCGGAGACTGGAGCCTCTTCATGGCGCGAGCCACCCTGGGCGAGTTCGAGCATCAGGTCCTCCTGGCGATTCTCCGTCTTGGACGCGAGGCCTACTCGGTGTCCATCGTGGGCGAGCTGGAGGATCGGACTGGGCGCGACGTGGCCACGGCGGCGGTCTATGTCACGCTGCGCCGTCTCGAGAAGAAGGGTCTCCTGACCTCGCGTGCGGTCGCGCCGGAAGAAAGTGGCGAATCCCACGCCCGGCGTTATTTCGCCCTCACCGACGCGGCGCTCGAGCCCCTGAAGGACTCCAGGCGCTCGTTTCTGGAGCTCTGGGATGGACTCGAGCCGGTGCTGGACGATTGATCCGTGGAGGAACCGAGCAGGAGTCGCCGCGGAAGAGGCCCGTCGCTGGCTCGCCGGATCGTCTCCTGGTCGGTCCCGGCCGACGAGGTCGACGTCGTCCTCGGCGAGCTCGACGAGCTCTTCGCCGACAAGCTGGCACAGCGAGGCGGAGGCGCGGCTCGACGCTGGTACTGGCGGCAGGCCTTCGGATTTCTCTGGCGACCGCCCGCGGCTCGCCGTGACGGACCCGACGGGTCCGGGGAGGACGGGATGCTGCGAGATCTTCGAAGCGACGTTCGATGGGCGGTCCGAGGCCTCCGTCGGCGGCCGACCTTCACCGTCGTGGCCGTTTCGACCCTGGCCCTGGGGATCGGCGCCAACTCGGCCATCTTCACCCTCCTCGACGCCCATTTCTTCGCGCCGCTCCCGTGGGACCGTCCCGAGGAGCTCGTCCTCATCTGGGAGACGGATCGCAACAGCTCCGAGGTCACGACCGTCGCGCCGGGCAACTACTTCACCTGGCGGGAGGAGACCGAGTCCTTCGTGGACGTGGCCGCATTCAACGTCGACTACGCCAACGTGTCCGGTGAAGGAGGTCCAGCGGAGCGCCTGACCGCGAGCTATGTCAGCCCGCATTTCTTCGACGTCCTGGGTGTCGATCCGGTCCTGGGATCGGGCTTCGACGAAGCGTCGGTGGAGTCGGCGGACGGCCGGCTGGTCGTTCTGAGCCACGGACTCTGGACTCGCCGTTACGGCGCGGATCCATCCCTGGTGGGCCGGGACATCCGCGTCGATGGAGCTCCGTACACCGTCGTGGGGATCCTGCCGCCGGACTATCGACAACCGGAGCGAGACCTCTCGTGGCAGGCCACGGAGCTCTGGCGCCCCCTGCGACTCGACGGCCGGCGGGAGGATTTCG
This sequence comes from Longimicrobiales bacterium, assembly GCA_033722275.1. GTDB lineage: Bacteria > Gemmatimonadota > Gemmatimonadetes > Longimicrobiales > Gaopeijiaceae > UBA2589. The sequence continues at coordinate 3,435 of JAWVZK010000022.1, forward strand.
GGTCCCGATGGCTCAGGACGGTGGCACGCCTGGCTCCGGGCGTGGACGTCGGGCGGGCCCGAGCGGAGATGGACGCGGTGGCCCGACGGATGGCCGAGGCGTATCCGACGCAGAACGCCGGACGCTCGATCCTGGTGCGCACCGTGGACGACTACCTCCTGGGCGACGCCCGCCCCACGCTCCTCATGCTCCTGGGTGCCGGGGTCGCCGTCTTCGCTCTCGTATGCGCGAACGTGGCCAACCTCACTCTGGCCCGCGGGGAGGACCGACGCCGCGAGTTCGCCGTGCGGGCGGCGCTGGGGTCGGGGAGCCGGCGGCTCCTCCGTCAGATCGTGGTGGAGGGGATCGTCCTGGCCCTGGCAGGCGCGGTGGTCGGAACGGTCGGCGTATGGCTCTCCCGGGATCTCATCCAGGCCGTGCAGAGCAGGTTCTTCTCGGGCCTGGTGGAAGCCGCGGTGGATCTCCGCGTGGTGGCGGCGACCGCTTCGATGGCCCTGGTCGCCGGGCTGCTCTTCGGTCTCCCCCTGGCCCGTTCGGCCGCTCGCACCGAGCTCCGGGACGCTCTGGCGGAGGGTGGACGGCGACAAGGCCGGGGGGCCGCGACCCGCACGGTGAGGAACCTCCTCGTGATCGGACAGGTGGGACTGGCCACTTCCCTCGTGGTCGTCGCAGCCCTGTTCGTACGGTCTTTCAACCGGCTCGTCGACGTGGACCCGGGCTTCGAGGCGCGGAACGTCGTGACGTTCGAGATCACCGCCCTCCCCGGTCGGGAGGAAGGCGATGGCGTTCGCGAGTATTTCAGGGAAACCTGGGACGAGCTGGAGCGGGTTCGGGGCGTCGCCTCGGTCGGTCTGGTATCGGACATGCCCTTCACGGGCGAAAACCGCTGGACCGAGCTGGTGCTCCCGGACCGGCCGCATGATCCCATGGATCCACCCCGTTCCGAGTATCGGACCGCGACGTCCGAGTACTTCGACGTGATGCGGATCGCGGTAGCGCGCGGGAGCCTCCCCGACTCCGACTGGGAGGTCCGTCGCCCCATGCCGGTCGTGGTGAATCGGGCCTTCGCCAGTCGCTACTGGCCGGAGCGTGACCCCCTGGGCGCACGCTTCGAGCTCGCCTGGCAGGACACCCTCGCCGCCACGGTGGTGGCCGTGGTGGAAGACGTTCTCGACGACGGGTTCGACGCGACGGCGGAGCCCATCTTCTATGCCCCCTTCGGTGCCCTCCCGAACAGGAGGATGGCCTTCGTGCTCCGCACCGACGAGACCTCCCCTCTGCTCTGGTCCTCCATCCGCGCGGCCGTGGCTCGTGTCGACCCGGAGGTGCCCACGGAGCTACGTCTCCTGGAAGACATGTTGGACGAGACCGTGGTCCGGCCGAGGGCGGCCTCCCTCATCGGGAGCCTGTTCGCCGTCCTCGCCCTGCTCGTGGCGGCAGCGGGGATCTACGGAGTCCTCAGCTATCTGGTGCAGAGTCGGACCCGGGAGATCGGTGTCCGTGCGGCGCTGGGCGCGTCGCGGAGCCAGATCACGGGGATGATCATGGGAGAGTCGTCCCGTCTCCTGTCTCTGGGACTTCTCCTCGGTCTCGCGGGAGCGCTTCTGGCGGGACGGTCGTTGTCGGGCCTCCTCTTCGGGGTCCCCCCGTGGGATCCCCCGAGCATGATCGCGGCGGTGCTTTTGCTGGGGGGAGTGGGAACGTTGGCGGCGTGGGTGCCCAGCCGCCGCGCCGTGCGCATCGATCCCCGGGAGGCGTTGCGGGGAGACTGACACGGGGGACTGCGGTCCCGTCTCCCTCGGTCTGGTCGGGCCCTCGACCGTGACGGTCCGCCCCCCTTCGCAGGCTCCGACGGGTGGTGGACCCGAGCGGTCTGAAAGCCCCCCGATGCATCGCCAGCTACGATGCTCTCCGGACTCCTAGCACAGGGCGTGCCGCCGGTGCGATGGCACCCCGGACCACGGGCGCGACGAGCCAGTAGAACCATCGAACGAGGAAGCCCCGGACGAGAAACGACTGGCGGGCCGGATGGGGGTCCAGGGGCTCGTGCGACCGCACCTCCACGACCAGGCCCCCCAGCACCCCGAGAAGGGTGACGATCTCGGGTCTCAGGTCGTCGCCTCGTCGAAGGCCTCACGGACACGGGCGAGCCCCTCCAGGAGCTCGTCCTCGGGATTGCCGAAGCCGAGCCGCAGATAGTGGTCCATGCCGAAGTGGTCGCCTGGAACCACGAGCACCGACTTCTCCACCCGCAGCGTCTCGGCGAACTCACTCGAGTTCACGGGGGCGTCGTAGTGGGTGTAGCAGATGGCGCCGGCGTCCGGGGGACGGTAGCGGAACCGGCCTTCCTGTCGATCCATCCACTCCTGGAGGACGCCCAGGTTCTTCCGGACGATTCCGCGGGTCCGCTCGGCGATCTTCCTCCTCGTCGGAGGCTCCAGGGCGACACACGCCAGCAGGTCGGAGAGAGAGGCGGGGGCGATGGTGGTATAGTCGGTCCGGCCCCACAGCTCACCGGTGAGGGACTCGGGACCCACGATCCATCCCAGGCGGAGTCCGGGAAGCCCGTACGCCTTGGAGAGGGAGTTGGTCACCAACACGCGGTCGTGGCAGCCCCAGAAGGTGGGGGTACGCTCGCCGTGGGACTCGGCTCCGGCGTACACCTCGTCGGCCAAGATCCACGCTCCGTGACGCTCCGTGAGCTCGGACATGCGATGCATGGAGGCCCGGGAGAGGGACGCGCCCGTCGGGTTGTTCGGGTTGGTGACGAGCACGAACGACGCCCCCGCCCGCAGCGCGTCCTCGAGCTGATCCAGATCGGGTTGCCATCCTTCTTCCTCCCGGAGGTGGACGGGGAGGACTCGCTCGCCGAAGGACTCCAGCAGCCCGGGCACCTGTCCGTACGTGGGGAGGACGACGGCGGCCCTGGCATCGTCCTCGAAGAGGTGCCAGAAACAGGTGAAGTTGGCTTCGGCGCCTCCGGTGGTGACCAGGACGGAGGCGTCGGTGGCGCCCTCGTACTGATCGGCGATGAGAGCCCGGAGCTCGTCGGAGCCGTTGGACTGCCCGTAGCCGAGGAGCGTGTCGCCCACGGGCACACGCCTCCCGGAAAGCTCGACGAGCTCGTCGACCGTGAGCGGGTGCACACCGCTTTCCGACAGGTTGATCTGGACGCGGTGCTCGTACGTGGACTGCCACCGCTCCATGCGAAAGGGCTGATACCTCAAGGTCGACTCCCGGTGGATGGTTCACGGGCGGACCGCAACCTCCCGCCGCTGCCGCCCTCCCGTCAACCGGGGCCGGACTGACGCCGGGGACAAGGTTAGATTCCTCCTCGCGACACCTCCACCGAACCCCGAGCTCGAAGGCGGCGATGAGAAAGGTCCTTCTGGTCATCCTCGACGGGTGGGGGCACTCGGACTTCGAGGGTGACCCCGACGAGGGCAACGCCGTCGAGCAGGCGACGATACCCACCTTCCGTCGACTCTTCGACGGATGTCCCCGGACACGCCTGGCGTGCTCGGGTCGGGACGTGGGATTGCCGGAAGGGCAGATGGGCAACTCGGAGGTGGGACATCTGAACCTGGGTGCGGGACGGATCGTGCATCAGGACATCGTGCGGGTGGACGAAGCCGTCGAGGAGGGGACGCTGGAGGACCATCTCGAGCTGGATCGTATCGTCGACCACGTGCGTGCGACGAACGCCAGGCTGCACGTGGCGGGTTTGGTCTCGGACGGCGGAGTGCACAGCCACATCCGGCACTTCGAGGCTCTCTTCGACCTCCTCCCCCCGGATCTCCCGGTTCGGCTCCATTGCTTCACCGACGGCCGGGACACCTCACCCACCGGAGGCCTCGAGTACGTGGGCCGGCTGGCCGAGATCTGCCGAAGCAGCGAAGCGTGGGCCGTCGCCTCCGTGACGGGTCGCTATTGGGCCATGGATCGGGACAAGCGGTGGGATCGGACCAAGCGAGCCTATGACCTGGTCGCTCGGGGGGAGTCGGATCACTGGGCCGACGATCCGGGCTTCCTGGAGGAGAGCTACGCGGAAGGGCGCACCGACGAGTTCGTCGAGCCCACGGGGATCCGGGGGGCGGGCGAGGAGGGGATCGGGCCGGACGACGTGATCATCCTCATGAACTTCCGGGCGGACCGGATGCGCCAGATCACGGCCGCTCTCGCGGTACCCGAGTTCGACGCGTTCGACCGCGCGGGTCCTCTCCCCCACGAGGTCGTGACGATGACCGAGTACGAAGACGACCTTCCGGTCACCGTCGCCTTCGAGCCCGCCGACGTGTCCATGGGCCTCTCCGAGCTCCTGGCGCAGAAGCGGCTTCGCCAGCTCAAGGTGGCGGAGACGGAGAAATACGCCCACGTCACCTACTTCTTCAACGGCGGCGAGGAAAGACCATGGATGGGCGAGGACCGGATCCTCATCCCGTCGCCGAGGGTCCCCACCTACGACGAGCGGCCGGAGATGAGCGCGCGCCCCGTCGCCGACGCCGTCATCGAGGGCCTCCGAGCCGGGAACGACTTCGTCTTGGTCAACTTCGCCAATCCCGACATGGTCGGCCACACGGGCGTCATTCCCGCCGCGGTGGCGGCGGTGGAGGCCGTGGACGACTGTCTGGCCGATCTCCTGGAGTGTGTCTCGGAAGATCCGCAGTGGGTCGCCTTGATCACCGCCGATCACGGCAACTGCGAGAAGATGCTCGACGCGGAGGGGAACGTGCACACGGCGCACACCACGGAGCCCGTGGACTTCATCGTCTACGACCCCCTGGCCGGCCGCGGCGCCGACGAAGCCCGCGGGGAGGGGAGCCCGGACGGCTCGACCGACGCAACCCCGGGCGCGGATGCGTCGCACGGGGCGCCTGTCCGGCTCCTCGAAGTCGGGCGTCTGGCGGACGTGGCTCCCACGGTGCTCGGCTATCTGGGCATCGAGCCGCCGGAGGTCATGACCGGGCGCGACCTGGTGCGGGACCGATGACGGACCCGGTGAAGCGTTCGGGGAGGACATCCGATGGACCGTGACACGATTCTGAGCCGGGCCTTGACCCTGGGGGAGCAGGAGGACTGGGCGGGCGCCGCCGAGCTTCTCCGCGACCACCTCTCGGACTTCGAGGAGGATCCCGCCGTCCACTGCTGGCTCGGCGTGGCCGAGCGGGAGCTGGGGATGGACGGCGTGGCCTACGAGCGCTTCAAGCGGGCGCTGGCCCTCGATCCCTCCGATCCGTACGTCCTGGCGACGGCGGGCAACGGCATCGCCCACGTCGACGACCCCGACGCGGAGCAGGCGCTCCGAGCCGCCGCCGTCACGGCCCCGGACGTGGCGGTGGGACGCTTCCTCTACGGGGCATACCTCGCTCGGGAGGGCTTCCTGGAGCAGGGGCTGGAAGAGTTGCGGGCGGCCCGGGAGCTCGACCCCGGGGATCACCAGATCGCCTACGAGCTGGGCGCTGCCTACGCGATGGCGGGGGAGCACGAAAAGGCTACCGACGCCCTGGCCGACGCCGTCCGCCTCGCTCCGGATGACGGTTGGACCCGAGTGGTCTTCGGCCTGGAGCTCCTGGAGGAGGATCGCATGGAGGAGAGCGCGGGTGAGCTCCTCTCCGGCGCCCGTCTCCTGGAGGAGGACGTCTACGCCCAGCTGGCGGCGGCGCTTGCCGCCGCGGCGACGGAGAGGCTCGACGAGGCGTTCGAGATGATGGAGCGCGCACGCATCCGGGCACTGGAGGGGGATCTGGCGTTGGTCACGGGCGTGGAGGAGCGGGTGGACTCGGGAGCGGAGGAGGCGGCCCGCTTCCTCACCGAGGAGCTGGCGCCCAACATGCTCCGCTTACGCCTGAGCGAGCGGCCCTGATGCTCGTCGAGCGAGGATCGGCCGTTGCGACCCGACGCCCCATGGACTTCTCCCTCAACCCGGAACGGATCCCGTGAGCGGACTCTCCATCGAATTCGAGCGACATCGCCTGGAGAACGGCTTGAAGGTCGTGCTGGCACCGGATCACACGGTTCCGATCGTCGCGACCAACCTCTGGTACGGGGTGGGGTCCAGGAACGAGGTCGAAGGCAAGACCGGATTCGCCCACCTCTTCGAGCACATGATGTTCCAGGGCTCTGCCCACGTGCCCAAGAACAAGCACTTCGAGATGATCGAGCGCGTGGGGGGCACGCTGAACGCCACGACCTGGTTCGACCGGACGAACTACTTCGAGACGGTTCCCTCGGTAGACCTGGAGCTCACCCTCTGGCTCGAATCGGACCGCATGGGCTGGATGCTCCCGGCCATGGACCAGGAGAAGCTGGACAACCAGCGGGAGGTGGTGAAGAACGAGAAGCGCCAGCGTTACGACAACCAGCCCTACGGGGACTGGGACGAACGGCTCCAGCGGCTGGTCTATCCGCCGGATCACCCCTACCACCACACCGTCATCGGTTCGATGGAGGACATCGACGCGGCGACGCTGGACGACGTCCGCTCCTTCTTCGAGACCTTCTACGTACCGAACAACGCGGTGTTGACCATCGCCGGGGACGTCGATCCCGGCCCGGCGATGGAGATGGTGGAGCGGTATTTCGGGGAGATCGAGCCCGGAGAGGACGTGCCGGCCTTGCCGGGCAATCCGGAGCTGGGTCCGACCATCGGGGCGACCGTCCGGGATCATGTGGTCTCCGACGTTCCCCTCCCCCGGGTGATCATGGCGTTCCGGGTGCCCCCGTTCTCCTCCGTCGACTTCGCCGTGGCGAAGGTGGCCCGGGGTCTCCTGGGGATGGGCAGGGCGTCCCGGTTCTATCGTCGGTTGGTGCGGGAGCGCCGCATCGCCAAGAGCGTCGTGACCTACGTCTATCCACTGATCACGGGCCAGTCCATGATGCTCGTCTGGGCCACGGGGTACTCGGACACCGACACGGCGACCCTGGAGGCGGCTATGTCCGAGGAGATCGACGGCCTGAGGAGCGTGACGCAGCGCGAGGTGGATCGCGCCATCGCTCTCACCGAGACGGACCTCGTCCGCACCCTGGAGCGGATGGCGCAACGAGCGGATCTTCTCTCCATGTTCGAGCTCTACTTCGACGAGCCCGGACGCCTGAACGAGGAGCTCGACCGACTCCGGGCGGTGGAGCTGGATCAGATTCGCGCGTTCCTCGATCACCGGCTGGGGGAGGACAATCGGGCCGTGGTCGTCTACGAGCCGGAGCACCGAGCATGAGCGCCCTCGACCGCTCCACCCCGCCCGCCCGCGGAAGCTTCGAGGACTTCGCCTTCCCGACGGTGCAGCGCAGGGAGCTCCCCACGGGTCTCGATCTCCGCGTAGCCCAGCTGCGCCGACTTCCGGTGGTGAGCCTGACCCTCTTCATGCGTGCCGCCGAGTCGGCTCTCTCTCCGGACAACGCGGGACTGGCCGTGCTCGCCGCCGACACGCTCGAAGGCGGGACGAAGCGTCGGAGCGGTTCGGATCTGGCCGAGGCCCTGGAGAGCATCGGAGCGCGCATGTCGGCCTCGGCCGGGTGGGAGGGGACCAGCGTCTCCCTCTCCTGCCTCGCCGACCGGCTCCCCGAGGCCCTGACGATTCTGGCCGAGGCCGTGCTGAACCCGAGCTTTCCGGAGGACGAGGTTCGTCGCGTCCGGGATCAGCAGCTCGCCGCCATCCGCCAGCGGGAGATGGACCCGGGATCCTTGGCGACCGACGAGGCGCAGAAGCGCTATTTCGCCCCTGACGTGCCCTACGCCCGGCGGGTCCAGGGGACCACGGACGGCATCGGCGGGACGGGGCGCGACGAGATGCTCGCCTTCGCGGATGCCAACTACCGCCCCGGGCGCGGAGGACTGGTCATGGCCGGCGACGTGGACCCCGCCGAGGTACGGGCCATGGTCCTGGACAGCTTCGGCGGGTGGACCGGCACGCCCGCCAACCTTCCCGACTTCGAGGTCGAGCCGGACGTCCGGGAGCGTCGGATCCACGTCGTGCATCGACCCGGCTCGGTCCAGTCGGAGATCCGCGTGGGCCACGTGGGGGCCCGGCGATCGGACCCGGACTACTACGCTCTCTCCATCGCGAACATGGTCCTGGGTGGGATGTTCACCAGCCGACTCAACCTCAACCTGCGGGAGCGGCACGGTTTCACCTACGGCGTCCGATCCCGCTTCACGTTCCGGTCGTCCCCCGGGCCGTTCCAGGTCTCCACCGCCGTGGGCAACGAGGTGACGGCGCCGGCCGTCCGGGAGATCGTGGGCGAGCTCGTCCGCATGGCGGACGAAGGGCCGACGGAGGCGGAGGTCACGGCCGCCCGGGACTATTCGGCGGGCATCTTCGGCTTGCAGCTGGAGACCGCCGGCCAGATCGGTACTCGAGTGAGCCAACTCGTGGTGTACGAGCTCCCCGACGACCACTTCGATCACTACCGCGGGAGGATGCGGGCGGTCACGGTGGAGTCCGCGGCCGACGCCGCCGGACGACACGTCCGTCCCCACGAGGCCCAGATCGTGCTGGTCGGAGACGCGGACGTGGTCGCGGCGCCCGTGGAGGCGCTGGGGCTGGGTCCGGTGGAGGTCGTGTCCGCCGTCGACTGAGGTATCCCTCGTCGGAGGCTCCGGGGCGGGAGCGCGAGGTCCCGAAGCGCCGTCTCCCGGCTGCAACGGATTTCAGTCCCCGACGTATCGAAAGATCGGACGGGCACGCGTGCCCGGCGCGCGGGTCCGAGCGTGCTCCGCGAAGTCTGCCAGAGTGTCCCATGCGTGTTCCTCGAGCGTCCCATGGAGGGGACGCAGGGCCGGAATGGTGCGGCGACACGCGGTGGATTCGGGTTGGCACGGGCCCTGCAACTCCATAGGGGCAGGAAAGAGTGCGACTGCCGATACGGCGGTTCGCCGCAACAGGGAGGATTGGCGTGGCCAAGGCACGATTGAAGAAAGACGAGCTGCACGTGGCTCCGAGCCCGGCTCGGGAGCATCGGCTGCAGCTGGAGGACATGAACGACTCGCAGGTCGTGCAGGCTTCGCTCGACGGAGACCCGCGCGCCTTCAACGAGCTGGTGCGTCGTTACGACCAACGGCTTCTCAACTTCGTCTACCGCACCATCGGTGATCGGGAGCGGAGCCAGGATCTGGTACAGGAGACCTTCGTGAGGGTCTACAGACACCTGCATCGCTTCGACCAGACGAAGAAGGCCTCGACCTGGATCTACACCATCGCCAGCAACCTGGCGAAGAACGAGCTACGGAACCGCTCGAGGAATCCGTTGGTCCTCTTCCAGACGCTCAAGAAGAACTGGGACGCGGACCACCGGCCGCTGGAGTGGGAGGACACGCAGTTCAAGCCGGACGATCTCTTCCGGAAGCGCCATCTTCGATCGAAGGTCGAGGAGGCTGTCGAGCAGCTGCCCGAGCATCATCGAATCGTCTTCGTGCTCCGGGAGATGGAGGGCAAGACGTACGAGGAGATCGCCGACATCACCGGCTGTAACCTCGGGACGGTGAAGAGCCGTCTGAACCGGGCTCGCAACAACTTCGCCAACATCATCGCGCCCATGATCGACTGAGGTGGCCCAGACGAGAGACACGCGTGCGTGGGAGGTGGATGGGGGGAGCCCCCGCCGGGTACGCTCGGCGGGGGCTCGGTGCGTCGGGCGGGTCTGGTCCGCCGCCGCGCCGGAGGCTCGTGATTCCCGAGCGTCGACGCCGGCGCCGGTGAGGAGTGAACACCCGTCAACCTCGGGGAACCCTGTCGAAAGGCGGCAGTATCAAACGAGCACGCAGCCCGGATCGGGGCTCCCATCGTCGAGCGGGTCGAGATGAACTGTTCACAGGTCGTAGCCAAATTCACGGACTACCTGGACGGTCGAGCGTCCGGACAGGACGTCGAGGCCATCCGGGCGCACGTGGCGTCGTGCTCCACATGTAGCCGGTACGAGAGGGTCCTGAGAGAAGGATCCGGTCTCCTCCGTTCGCTTCCGCAGCCGGAGTTGCGCGAGGACTTCGGTCCTCGACTGCAGCACCGGCTGTTTCATGTCGACAGCGAGCGCGCGCTTCGAGCCAACGGGGCGTCGGGCGCCCCGGCATTGACGGTGCTGGGGATCGCCGTGCTGATCGCCGCCATCGCCTGGTCTCCCCTCCTCTTCGACGACGCTCCGGTGGTACGTCTCGATCCCATCGTCGTGGACCATGCCCCGACCAGAGCGACGGTCCGGCCAGTCGCAGCGACGCCGCCCGGTACCTTCAGCACGAAGTCCCGGACCGACCTCATGGAGGGCCTGTGGGCGAACACGCTCCTCTACGACTATTCGCCGCTCTCCCAGCGGTACGAGCAGCGGGCGCGTGTCCGTCGCGCGTCCGAGCCGCTCGGGCGCTGAGAGCCGCTCGGGCGCGGAGACCGGTCTCTCGCCGACACGCTCCCGTATGCCCTCGGCGAGAGGTCGGCCCTCGGTGAGAGGTCCCGCCCTGGGCCTCGCCGTCTCCACGATGGGTCTTCGCCGGATGATCGGCCGTATCGGAAGGTCGCAATGAGCTTCGCCGACGGGATCCCCAGTCTCCACACGACGCTCGGAGGCGTCTTCTACCTTCACGGTGAGGATCACTTCCGCAAGGAAGGCGCGGTCCGTGCCCTGGTCGACGCCCACCTGGACCCGGCCACTCGTGACTTCAACTTCGATCCCCTGCGGGGCTCCGAGGTGGATGCCGAGACCCTGGCATCCATCCTGGCCACGCCTCCCATGATGGCCGAGTGGCGCGTCGTCGTCCTGCGGGAGGTGGAGGGGCTCGCCACCACGAAGAAGGCCCGGGACGAGCTCGTCGAAGTGGCGAAGAAGCCCCCTCCCGGCCTGGCGCTCATCCTGAGCTGTACGGTCCCCTCGGGATCGAAGGCCAAGTTCTATCGGGAGCTGGCGAAGCACGCCCGATCGGTGGAGTTCCGGGCCATCGGCGAAGCCGACGTTCCGGGCTGGCTCATGGGGAGGGCGGAGGAAGAACACGGCCTCGCGCTGGAGCCGGACGCGGCGCGGGCGCTGGGCTCCGCCATCGGGACCGACCTGGGTGTCCTCGCCCAGGAGCTGGAGAAGCTCGCTCGGTTCGTCGGGGACCGGGGAGCCATCCGCCTGGCCGACGTCGAAGCTGCCGGGACCCGGCTCCCCACGCAGGATCGGTGGCGCTGGTTCGACCTGGTGGGTGCCCGACGCTTCGAGGACGCGCGGCGGACCCTCGCCGTGCTCCTGGGGCAGGGCGAGACGGGCGTAGGCTTGGTCATCGGGTTGACCACGCATCTTCTGCGCCTCGGCATCGCTGTGGAGCAAGGAGTCAGGGGCCTCGAGGAGGCTCTCCCGCGTCACCAGAAGTGGTTGGCCAAACGGGTGGCACAGCAGGCCCGCGGATGGAGCATCGAGGAGATCGACGAGGCGCTCGCGGGACTCCGGGACGTAGACCGACTCCTGAAGGCGAGCCCACACACGGACGAGCACTTCCTCGAGACCTGGCTGCTGACCCTGAGCGTGCCTGCGGAGGCCGCATGAGAACGGGAATCGTCCCTTCCGGAACGAGCGTCGCGATCGTCCTGCTTTCCGTGTCCAGCTTCGTCCACGCCGCACCGGCGGCGGCCCAGTCGATGCTGGAGGAGGTCGAGCGCCTGATGAGGCTCGGTCGCACCGAGGAGGCCCGCGTGACCCTCACCGACTGGTGGGAGGGCGATCGGGCGGAGGCGTCGCGTCGGGACCTCCAGCGTGGTCTCTGGCTGCGAGGTCGGCTGACGGTGGATCCGGTCCAGGCCGAGCTCGATTTCCAGAGGCTGGTCGTGCTGTACCCGAGCGGAGATTTCACTCCCGACGCCCTCCTGCGCCTGGCTCAGGCGGCCTGGGTCATGGGAGACGAGGAGGGCGCGCGCCGCCACGTGGCGACGCTTTCACGGGACTATCCGAGCTCGGAGGCGACGGTGCGGGCGGAGCGTTGGCTCTCGGACCCCGGACCGCTCCCTCCGCCGGTGGAGCGCTCCGCCCGGACGGCGGTCGACCCCGACCCGTCCCGCCAGCGAGCACCCCGGGAGGATCCGTCGGTCCGGGCCGCGGACGAGATGGAGTACTCCGTCCAGCTCGGCGCGTTCGGCGAGCCGGACCGTGCCATGGCCCTGTATGATTCGGTGAGAGACCAGGGGGTGGCCGCCCGCGTCGTGCGCGTGCGCCGGAGCCCCTTCGTCCACGTCCGGGTGGGTCGCTTCGCGGACCGGGCATCCGCCGTGCGGGTGATGGAGGAGCTGGCGGCTCGAGGGATCGACGCGGCTCTGGTCCGCGACGACAGGGCCGAGGAGCTCGTCGCACCCCGCTAGGTGGAGAGACGCTCCCCGGACGGCGCGTCCCGGTCCGGTCGCGGGTGACCTTTCGGCACGGGAAGCAGCATGCGAACGCGGTCGCGGTAGGCCCGATACGCATCACCGTGGACGTCGACCAGCTCCCTCTCCTCGAAGTGGATGGCGACGAGGATCCATCCGGTCCAGATGCCGGCCAGGAGGAGTCGGCCCGCGCTCATCTCCGGCGTGCACCAGAAGGCGAGCAGGAAGCCGAGATAGAGGGGGTGCCGCACGACGCGGTACAGACCCGGCGTCTGGAACGAGGGGCGTTCCAGCTCGTTCCCCCGGAAGTGGGCCCAGACCTGCTTGAGCCCGAAGAGGCGGAAGTGGTCGATGAGAAACGTGGAGAGTAGCACGATGCCCCAGCCCGCCCAGAAGAGGACGTGGAGCGCCTGGGCCGCGACCGGGTGGTCGACGGCCCAGACGGATCGGGGGATGGGCTGCCAGCCCCACATGACGACGGCGAGGATCAGGCTCGCCAAGAGCACGTAGGTGCTGCGCTCCAGGTGCCGCGGTATCCGCCGGGTCCACCAGCGCTTGAACCACGTCCGGGCCATGACGCTGTGCTGGACGGCGAAGAGGGCCAGAAGGCCCACGTTGACGAGCAAGGCCACCTGGAGCGGGGCGGCGCTCCCCCGTTCGATGGACTTGGGCACCACCAGATCGCCGACGAAGCCGACGAGGTACGCGAAGACCCCGAGGAAGAGGAGGTAGCAGACGACACCATAGACGAGTCCGAGCAGCCGCTTCATGACGGTCCTCCGTCGTTCGGGTCGATGGGCACCGACGGGGCGCCGACCGGCTCGTCGTTGGCGGTGGCCCCGCGCACTCGGCCTCAAGGTAGAAGGGAACGGCATCGCCTCGCGTGAGCCGCAGGTCCCGGATCCCCCCCGGTCCCCCGGGAATTTCCGGCCGATGGTGGGACCGGGGTCCCGGTCAGCGCCTGGGCTCGCCCGAGTGCCCGAGACCGGCCTCCCGGGCGAGGACGATGGCTCGTCCCCTGGTATCGACGCCCAGCTTGGCGTAGATCCGGCTCACGTGGTTCTTCACCGTCTTCGTCTCGATGGAGAGGCGTTCGGCGATGACGGGGTTGGGATGACCGGCCGCCACCAGCTCGAGAATCTCGAGCTCACGATCCGTCAACGATGCCAGGCGCCCCTCGCGAGTCGGATCCCCTCCGCCGGTCGAGCTCCCCAGGAAGTCTCCGACCTCCTCGACGAACCGTTCCCACGCCGGCTCGTCGGCGACGAGCACGTGGTTTCGGCTGTCCAGGGGCACGAAACGAGCGTCTGGCAATGCGGCGGCCAGGGACCGGCCCGCCTCGAAGGGGATCACCTCGTCGTGGCGCGCGTGGAGGACCAGCGCCGGGCAGTCCACCTTCGTCACCTCGTCGCGGACGTCGATGTCACCGAACTCCTCCTCCAGGCGCACCGCGATGTCGGGGGAGGTGGTCTTCCTCTGGAGCTCGTTGAACCAGTCGACCTGCGCCGGTGTGCCCTCGGGGAGGAACATCGAGGTGAAGACTTGCCGGAACGCCGGATTGTCCCGCCCCCAGCCGTCCGCGATGAGCTGGATGAGCGCCCGTTCACGCCGTCGGAACTCGGGCGTGCCCCGGTGCTTCCAGCCGACGGTGTAGCTGCCGTAGAGCACCAGACGCTCGACCCGCTCCGGGTGCCGGACGGCGTACGCCACCGCCACGGGCCCGCCCTGCGACATGCCGAAGAGGGCGAAGCGGTCGAGGCGCGCCGCGTCCACCACCGCCTCCAGGTCCTCGACCCATCGCTCGAACGACAGGTCGTCGACTTCGCGATCCGACAGGCCGCATCCCCGCTCGTCGTACCGGACGAGAGTATGGTGGGCGGAAAGCTCCCGGAGCCAGTGCCTCCAGACCGGGCTCTCCCAGTCGAACTCGAGGTGGGTCAGCCAGTTGGCGGCTTTGACCAGTGGGGGGCCCGAGCCCGATACGGCGTAGGCGATGGTGGTGGCGTCCCGAGAATGGGTGAAGCGAATGGACGGATCATGGACGGACACCGGTTCTTCCGCGCCGGGCTCACACCGCGTTCAGCGCCCGCTCCAGCCGTTGGTTGACCTCGGTGGCGAGCTCCTCCATGTCCTCGCGACCCGTGACGCCCAGCTGCTGCACGGCGTCCATGGCCGCGACCACCGTCTTCCCCTCGGCGTCGCCTTCGTAGACCACCACGTTGCAGGGCAGAAGAAGACCGATGTCGGTCTCGTTGGAGAGGGCTCGGTGCGCCAGCGGTGGATTGCAGGCTCCGAGGATCTTGTAGGGCCGGAACTCGACGTCGAGCTTCTCCTTCAGCGTCTCCTTCACGTCGATCTCGGTGAGGACACCGAAGCCCTCCTCGCCCAGGGCCGCCCGGACTCGCTCCTCCACGTCCTGGGGCGAGCCGTCCACGGTCCGCTTGTATCCGTAGGTCAGGTTCTCGCTCATCCTGTGACTCCTGTGTCCTCGTCGGGGATGGGTTCTCGGGATTCTCCGACTGCCGGGAGACGGCGACGATGCACCAGCGCTCCCCGTCCCGTATCAATTGAAAAGAATTGACGCGGCGAGCGAAGGGGTCTTCGGCGCGGCGCGCCCCCTGCGGCGGCTGCGACGGAGAGGTGTGTCGGGTCGACGACATCTCGGTGGAGCGGCCGGTGCGGACGCGGATGCCCACTTGAGACCATCCCACGCCGGTCTAACTTGACCCATGGCCTCCAGCGACACGCCCCTGATGCAGCAATGGAGGGAAGCGAAGTCCCGACACCGGGACGCGCTCCTCTTCTTCCGGGTGGGCGACTTCTACGAGCTCTTCCATGGCGATGCCGAAGAGGGAGCCAAGCTGCTGGGACTGACCCTGACCTCCAGGAACAACGGCGCCGCCGCGGAAGTCCCCCTGGCCGGGGTGCCTGCGAAGGCCCTCGACGACTATCTGGCTCGTCTCGTGAAGATGGGTCGTCGGGTGGCCATCTGCGACCAGGTGGAGGACGCCTCCCAGGCGAAGGGAATCGTGAAGCGGGAAGTGACGGAGACGGTGACGCCCGGCACCGTGCTGGCCGAGTCTCTCCTCAGCGAGCGCCGCAACAACTTCCTCGCCGCGCTGGTGGAGAGCCCCGGCGGGGGATTCGGACTCGCCACGCTGGACGTCTCCACCGGTGAGATCGGGGCGCGACCCGTGGCGCCGGACGATCTCCGGGCCGAGATCGGTCGCCTCGAGCCGTCCGAGCTCCTCCTGCCACGGGCGCTGGCGGACAGCCCGGAGCTGGCGGACGCGGCGCCGGTGGGCGTTCCTCGCACGGTCCGGGACGATTGGATGTTCGAGGAGGACGTGGCCTCGGAGGAGCTCCTGCGCGTGTACGGTCTCCAGTCGCTGGACGGCTTCGGCTTCCAGTCGAGGGACGGACCTCTGGTCCGAGCGGCCGGTGCCCTGATCCAGTATCTGGGTGAGATCCGCCCTTCGGGCGTAACCCACTTGAAGCCCGTCTCCATCCACCGTCGGGGACGGATCATGCTCCTGGACGAGATGACCCGGAGGAATCTGGAGCTCATCGAGCCGCTCCGGTCCGGGGAGGAGGGAGGAACGCTCCTGGACGTCCTCGACGATACGGTCACGGCCATGGGCGGGCGGCTACTGCGGCGCTGGGTTCTCGAGCCCCTGGTGGTGGCCGAAGAGGTCTGGAGACGGCAGGAAGCGGTGACGGAGCTGGTGGATGTTCCGGAGCTCCGCGACGATCTGAGGGACGCCCTCGTGAAGATCGGAGACCTGGAGCGTCTCGCGGGCAAGTTCGGTACCCAGCGGGTGGCGCCCCGCGATCTCGCCACACTCCGTCGCTCTCTCCGCCGCCTCCCCACCATCCGGGAGGCCGCGGGGGCCGCCGCGTCGGAGATGATCCGCCACTCGGGAGTCGAGCTGGATTGCCTCGAGGACGTAGAGCGGCTCCTCGGCGACGCCATCGCCGACGACCCTCCGGCCACGCTCCAGGAGGGTGGCGTCATCCGGCCGGGTTGGTCGGAGGAGTTGGACGAGATCCGGGACGTGCGCGACGGCGCCCGGGAGTTCATCGCCCGCCTCCAGACCCGCGAACGGGAGCGCACGGGCATCTCTTCGCTGAAGGTCGGTTTCAACAAGGTCTTCGGGTACTACCTCGAGGTCACCAAGGCGAACCTGGACAAGGTCCCGGGCGACTACGTCCGGAAGCAGACCTTGGCCAACGCCGAGCGATACTTCAGTGGCGAGCTCAAGGAGTGGGAGGAGAAGGTCTTCGGGGCCGAAGATCAGATCGCCTCTCTCGAGGTGGAGCTCTTCACCCACGTGCGCGATCGGGTGGCGGAGGCCGTCTCCAGGCTTCAAGAGACGGGGTCCCGTGTCGCCGTGCTGGACGTCCTCTCCACCTTCGCCCGCGTGGCGGTGTCCCGCCGCTACGTTCGCCCCGAGCTCCACACGGGGTTCGATCTGGAGATCCGCGCGGGCCGGCACCCCGTGGTGGAGACGATGATGCCCACCGAGGAGTTCATCCCCAACGACCTCGTCCTGGACGACGGGGGGCACATCGTCATTCTCACCGGTCCGAACATGGCGGGAAAGAGCACCGTCCTGCGGCAGGTCGGACTCATACAGCTCCTGGCCCAGATCGGCTCCTTCGTGCCCGCCAACGGAGCCCGGCTGCCCATCGCGGACCGGATCTTCACGCGGGTGGGCGCGTCCGACAATCTCGCCCGGGGCCAGTCGACCTTCATGGTGGAGATGAGCGAGACCGCCGCCATCGTCCACGGCGCGTCGGACCGGAGCCTGATCCTGCTGGACGAGATCGGCCGCGGAACGTCGACGTACGACGGCGTCTCCATCGCGTGGGCGGTCACGGAGCACGTGCACGAGCACATCGGCGCGAAGACCGTGTTCGCCACCCACTACCATGAGCTCACCCAGTTGGGCGATCTGCTCCCGGGCGTCAAGAACATGAATGTCTCCGTCCGGGAGGTCGCCGACGAGATCGTGTTCCTGCGGCGCCTGGCCGAAGGGGGTGCCGACCGCTCGTACGGGATCCAGGTCGCCCGCCTGGCGGGCCTGCCCGAGGAGATCGTGTTGCGCGCGCGGGAACTTCTCGCCGAGTTGGAGGGAACACATACCGGTGGTGGGGAGGGCCTGGGGCGCCACGGGGCGCACCGACCCCGGTCCGAGCCACCCGCCGATCAATTGTCCATCTTCCAGGTCGAGCATCCGGCGGTGGGCCGCGTGCGGGCCATCGACCCGGACGAGACCTCCCCGAAGGAGGCCCTGCAGATCCTGTACGAGCTTCGAGATGCGGTGAGAGGCGGAGGAGGCGCGTGAGACGACGGCGTGTCCTGGTCGGCACCGCGGCCCTGGTTCTTCTGGCGTGTGGCGCGGAAGGCGAGATCGAGCAGCCCCGGCCCCTCTTCGGCGAGGTCCCCATCGAATACCCCCTCCACCTCTGGGACCAGGACCTGGAGGGCGAGACGATCCTGCGGGTCCGGGTGGGGGACACCGGAGGCGTGGACAGCGTGGAGATCATCGAGTCCTCCGGTCACGTCGCCTTCGACTCGGCGGCTGTGGAGGGCGCCCTCCAACTGCGCTTCACCCCCGCCCGGCGGGGTGGGGAGCGGATCGAGGTCTGGGCCCAGGTCCCGGTCCGTTTCTCCAAGAAGCCCCGTCCCGACACGCTGGACCTGAGCCTACCCCCGGGTGGCGCGTAGTCGCCCTCCCGATCCGATCCGGAGCCCCGATGTCTGAGCGACACCTCCGCCCCTACGACAGCGTCCTCGATCTCATCGGGTGGACGCCGATGGTCCGGCTCAGATCCGTCATCGACGGGTCGCCGACGCCGGTCTACGCCAAATGCGAGTTCTTCGGTCCCGGCGGCTCCATCAAGGACCGGATCGGCGTGGCCATGATCGAGGCGGCCGAAGCCGAGGGCACCCTGAAGCTCGGCGGGACCATCGTGGAGGCCACGGGAGGCAACACCGGGCTCGCGCTCGCCATGGCCGCGTCTCTGAAGGGATACAAGTGCATCTGCACCATGCCCGACAAGATGAGCGCGGAGAAGGTGAAGCTTCTGCGGGCCTTCGGTGCCGAGGTCGTGATCACGCCCACGGCCGTGCCTCCGGACCATCCCGACCATTATCTGCAGAAGGCGCGGAGGATCACCGCCGAGACACCCGGCGCGGTCATGGCCGACCAGTTCTACAACCCCGCCAATCCTCGGGCGCACTACGAGACCACCGGGAGGGAGATCTGGGAGCAGAGCGAAGGCCGGGTCACCCACTTCGTCGCGTCGGCGGGAACCGGTGGCACCATCACCGGCGTGGGCCGCTACCTGAAGGAGAAGAACCCCGACGTGCGAGTCGTCGGCATCGACCCGGAGGGCTCGATGATCGCCCCGTATTTCAACACCGGCGAGAAGATCGAGGGCCACCCCTACAAGGTGGAAGGCATCGGAAACGACAAGATCCCCGGGACGCTGGATCTGGACGTGGTGGACGAGTACCGGATGTTGAGCGACGGGCCGGCCTTCCGTATGGCGCGGCGAGTCTCCCGGGAGGAAGGGCTCTTCGCCGGTGGGTCGGCAGGCCTGCTGGTCCAGGGAGCCGTGGACGTGGCCCGGGAGTTGGACGATCCCGATTCGTTCGTGGTGACCCTGATCTGTGATTGGGGAGAGCGCTACCTGAGCAAGGCGTACGACGACGATTGGATGCGGGAGAACGGCTTTCTCGAGCGGCCCCGCCCGAGGTCGGTCCTGGAGTCGGTCCGCGCCAAGGAGAAGAGCCGGGTCACGGAGCTGGTGACGGTGGAGCCCACGACACCGGTCCGGCAAGCTCTGTCCGCCATCACGGCTCACGACATAGGCCAGCTTCCAGTGGTCATGGACGACGAGTGCGTCGGATCGCTCACCGAGTCCCGTCTCATGGGACTGGTCATCGAGGACCCAACCATACTGGAGAAACCGGTGGAAGCGATCATGTCGCCTCCGTTCCCGGTGCTCGACGGCCACGTGGACGCCGACGAGGTGCGTCCCCTTCTCGCACGAGACAACGCCGCTTGTCTGGTACGAGACGAGGGGAGGCTCGCGGGGATCCTCACCCGATACGACCTCGTACAGGCGCTCACGGCGTGAAGATCGCCGTACTGCTGGGGGGCACCTCCGACGAGCGAGAGGTCTCCCTCTCCTCCGGTGCCCAGGTGGCCCGGGCGCTCCGGGACGCCGGACACGAGGTCCTGGCCGTGGATACCGCGCGGGGCGTCCTCTCCTCCGAGGAGGAGCGCCGCCTCTTGGAGGACGGAGTCCGGGCCGAACCGCCCAGCTCCACCGAGCTGGACACTCTGGACGAAGGCCACACGATCGCGCTCACCCGCCAACCCTCCCTGACCGACGTGGACCTGTATTTCCTGGCCCTGCACGGTGGCAGCGGAGAGGACGGGACGATCCAGGCCCTCCTCGACGTGGCGGGCGTGGCCTATACGGGTAGCGATCGGCTGGGATGCTCGTTGGCGATGGACAAGGAGGTCACCAAGCGCCTCCTCCGTGACCGTGGAATTCCGACGCCGGACTGGCTGACGTGGACGCCCGCGGTGGGCTCTGAGGCCCCCTCGCTGGAGACGATCGAAGACGCCCTGGGCCTGCCGGTGATCGTCAAGGCGTCGGGTGGTGGCTCGTCCCTCCGATTGGTTCTCGCTCACGACCGGGCCGAGCTGGAGGCGGCGGTCGACGAGGCGCGCGGTTGGGGCGACCTGGTCCTCTTCGAGCGCTACCACCGGGGTCGCGAGCTCACCGTCGGTGTCGTCGGCGACGAGGCGTTGCCGGTGGGAGAGATCATTCCCGAGCACGAGATCTTCG
>JAWVZK010000023.1:0-22996 GCA_033722275.1 Longimicrobiales bacterium
CGCGCGCCACGGCTTCGCAGGTGAACAAGCACGAGGGCGGGAAGTACATCATCGTCCGGGACATGGACGAGGCCGCGCTCCTCATGGACTACCTGGCCGACCGCCCCGGCCGCCTCTCCCGGGACGCGTTCATGGAGCACTTCGAGAGCAAGGCGTCCCCGGGATTCGATCCGGACGTGGATCTGGAGTACATCGGGGTGGCCAATCAGACCACCATGCTGGCCAAGGAGTCGCTGGAGATCGGCTGGAAGGTGCACGAGGCGATGGTCGAGCGCTTCGGCGAGGAGCATGCCGCCACCCACTTCCGCTCCTTCGGGACCATCTGCTCCGCCACCCAGGAGCGACAGGACGCCGTGGCCGAGATGATGGAAGATCCTCCTCGCATCATGCTCGTCATCGGCGGCTACAACTCTTCCAACACGAATCATCTGGCCCACCTCTGCCGCCAGCACACGATGACCTTCCACGTGGAGGACGCCGCCTGCATCGACGTGGAGGCGGGTACCATCCGTCACAAGCCGGAGCTGAACCCCGAGGCGTCGGAGACGGTGGAGTCGGCCTGGATGCCCCACGGGCCCTTCGATCTCGGCATCACCGCCGGAGCGTCCACGCCCAACAACAAGATCGGCGAGGCGCTCCTGCGGATCCTGGAGATCCGGGGAATCGAGGTGGAGCTGGACCTGCCGAAGGGTCAGCCGGCCTGAGTCGGACCGTGCCGTCGCCGAGGCATCGGCAACGTCACACGCCTTTCAGCCGGCTTGAGGAGCTGGTGTGAACAACGTCCGCGTCACCGACAGCTAGAGGTCGAAGTCCTGGATCCCGGTCCCGAGCTTCTTGAGGAGGTCGGCCGCGGTCTTCTGCTCCTCCGCCGTCAAGTGGCGGGAGAGCTCTTCGATGAAGGACACGTGCCCCGGGAAGACCTGAGACACGAGCGTACGTCCCTCCGGGGTGAGCTTGGCCTGGATCACCCTTCGATCGTCGGGACGTCGGAACCGATAGACGAGTCCCTGATCTTCCAGGCGATCCATGACGTAGGTGACGTTGCCACCTGTCACCAGAAGCTTGTCCGCAAGCTCTCCGAGGGACAGCGGTCCGAGGTGGTACAGGGCTTCCAGCGTCCCGAACTGGGGCGTGGTCAAGCCGTAATCCTGCACCTTGGCCGCGATAGCCTTCGCGTAGGTGGCGTAGCAGCGGGCCAGGATGACCCAAAGGCGTAGCGCGGTGCCCTGACTCTCCGTCCAGTCGCGCTCGGCGGGACGGTCGAGCTCGGGTGGAGTTGCTGCGCTACTCTGGTCCATGGGTTCTCCTTGCTCACATCAGATGTGGATGGGTCGACCTAGGGCGGCCAGGGCACCCTCCGCGACTCCTTCGGAGAGCGTGGGGTGGGGGTGGATGGCCCGTTCCATCTCCTCGACGGTCGACTCCAGATGTCGGCCCACGACGAACTCGGCGATGAGCTCCGTGGCGTGGGGACCCACGATGTGGGCCCCGAGGATCTCCGAGTACTTCCTGTCGCGGATGACCTTGATGAATCCATCGGTATGCCCGGCGGCGACGGCCCGTCCGATTCCCTTCCAGGGGAACTGCCCGACCTCGACGTCGTGCCCTGCCTCCTTCGCCTGCTCCTCGGTGAGACCCACCGAGGCGACCTCGGGATGGCAATACGTGCAGTTCGGCACGTTGTCGTAATCCACGGCTCCGTGGCCCTCTCCGGCGATGTGCTCCACGCAGACGATCCCCTCATGAGACGCTTTGTGGGCGAGAAGCTGACGACCGGCGACGTCACCGATGGCGTAGACGCCCTCCACGTTCGTCCGAAGCCGGTCGTCCACCTTGATGAAGCCCTGGTCGTCGGTCTCGACACCCACCTCGTCGAGACCCACGTCCTCGGAGTTGGGGACTCGTCCCACGGCGGAGAGCACGTACTCGACGTCCATGGTGTGGGACTCGCCCTTCTTGTCAGTGAAGGTGACGGTCACCCCGTCCTCCCCGATCTCGGCCTCCTCGAAGCGTGCGCCCGCGTGGATGTCCATTCCGCGCTTCTTGTACGTCCGCGCCATGAGCTTGGAGACGTCCGCATCCTCGAGGGGGAGGATCCGGTCCAGGGCCTCGACGACGGTCACCTTCGTGCCGAACGCGTCGTAGATGTCGGCGAACTCCATGCCGATGGCGCCGGCACCGACGATGAAGAGCGACTCCGGCGCCCGCGTCTGCATCAGGGCCCCGGTGGAGGACCAGATGCGCTCTTCGTCGATCTGCAGCACGGGGAGGTTACGGGGTCGTGAGCCGGTGGCGATGATGACGTGCTTCGCCTGGTACGTCGCCGAGTCGTCGGCGGACTCCACGGCCACCTTCCCCGGACCGGCGAGCCGACCGTATCCCTGCAGATGGGTCACCTTGTTCTTCTTGAAGAGGTAGCCGACGCCCTTGGTCATCTGGTCCACGACCCGGCGGCTCCGCTCCTGGGCGGGTCCCAGGTCGAAGGTGAGCTCCTTGGCCATGATCCCGTGGGCCTCACCCTCCTTCATCTCGTTCGCCAGGAGGGCGGAGCTGAGCATCGCTTTGGTAGGGATACAGCCTATGTTGAGACAGACACCCCCCAGGTCCTCGGACTCGACGCACGCGACGTCCATCCCCAGTTGAGCCGCCCGGATGGCGGCAACGTATCCGCCGGGGCCGCTTCCGATGATGATCAGATCGAAGGACTTGCTGTCAGGCACCGGGGCCTCTCTTCTCCATGGGTCGGGGCCTCGCGAGGCACCGGAAATTTCTTCGAATTCGTGGTTTCCGAAGGTAGAGAGGGTGCCGAGGGCGGTAAAGTGAAGAGCCCTGCGCGGACCGCTGGCGGGTTGAAGTGGGGGAAGGTGAGGTTAGAGCTTCCTGCATGAGTGGACTGAGAGTCGCGTTCGTCGTGCAGGGAGAAGGCCGCGGCCATATGACCCAGGCTCTCGCCCTGGCCGCGATCCTCGACCGAGCAGGACACGAGGTCCTGGAGGTCTTGGTGGGCCGAAGCCCTCATCGACCCATCCCGGGTTACTTCCTGGACGGGATGGCCGCTCCCGTGCGCACGTTCGAGGCCCCGGCGCAGGTCGCCGACCGCACGGGCGAAGGGCTCTCCGTAGGTCGGACCGTGGCCGATGCCGTCCGGCGCACTCCCGCCTTCTTCCGCTCTGTCGTCGCCATCGCCGAGCGCACGGCGGAAGCCGACGTCGTCGTGAACTTCCTCGACCTTCTCGGTGGTCTGTCCCGGGCTCTCTTCCCCACCGACGTTCCGGCCGTGGCCGTCGCTCACAACTACGTCTTCCTCCACCCGCGACTGCGAGGCGCCCCAGGGCCCGCGGCCATCCGTGAGATGGTGATGACCTACGCCCGGGTCACCGCGACGGGATCCACACGCAAGCTCGCTCTTTCCTTCGACGAGCTTCCGGATCATGAGGAGCTCGCGCTCCAGGTCGCACCGCCCCTCCTTCGACCGGGTCTCGCCGAGCTCGAGATCTCCAGCGGGGATCATCTCCTTGCCTACGCCCTCAACCCGGGATACGCGGACCGGCTCGCCCGTTGGCAAAGAAGCCGCCCGGACACGCCGGTGCACTGCTACGTGGAAGGAGGAGAGGCCGCCCTCACCGAGGAGCCGGAACCGGGCTTCCACGTCCACGTCCTCGACCAGCGGCCGTTCCTTGGTCACCTGGCGTCCTGTCGCGCCTACGTCGGATCGGCGGGCTTCGAATCCATCTGTGAGGCATACTATCTGGGAAAGGCCGTCCTCGCGGTGCCGACGGAAGGGCAATTCGAGCAGGCGCTGAACGCCTGGGACGCGGAGCGCTGCGGCGCGGCCCGATGGGGGACCTACGAGGACCTGGACGCCTTCTGGCGCTCCCCTCCCGAGCCCTCCGCGGATCGGGTCCGGGCTTTTCGCGCCTGGGTGGACAGGGGGCCGGAGATCTTCGTCGGTGCGGTAGAGCGGGCGGCCCGCGTCGATGAGGGGTAGACGCACCTCGGCGCTCAAGCACGCGGGACGGTCCCGGGCAGGGAAGGGGAGGAGAGGTTGACGCTCAAGGTGGTGCAGGAGGAGGGCCGTGCCGGGGTCGCCCGTTTCGTGGACGTTCCCTGGCGGCTCTTCTCCGATGGGGACACTGCGTGGGTGCCACCTCTGCGATCCGTGGTCCGTGACGCCCTGGACGAAGCGGCCAACCCCTTCTACGAACGGGCAGCACGAAGCCTCTTCGTCGCCCATCGGGGAGGGCGACCCGTCGGTCGGATCGCCGCCATCGAGAACCGGGGACACAACCGCCATCACGGGGACTCGGTGGGTTTTTTCGGCTTCTTCCACTGCGCGGACGACCCGGAGGCGGCGCGGACCCTCCTCCGGCGCGCCGAGTCCTGGCTTCGTGCACGGAGCCTGACGATCTGCCGCGGCCCCGTCAGTCCCTCACTGAATCACGAGGCCGGCCTGCTCGTGGAGGGATTCGACACCCCACCGGCCATCATGACGCCGTGGAATCCGCCCTATTACGGGCGTCTCGTGGAAGCCGCCGGCTACGCGAAGATCCGAGATCTGCTCGGCTACGACATCCCCGCGGAGGACGGTCTGGCGGTCCCACCGAGGCTCCGGCGGCTCGCGGAGCGGGTCGCCGAGCGGACGGCCGTCCGCTTTCGGCGCCTGGAGCTGGACTCCCTCGAGGCTGAAGCCCGCAAGGCGCTGGAGCTCTACTGCGACGCCTGGTCCGCCAACTGGGGCTTCGTTCCTCCGCGCTGGGAGGAGTTCTGGCACACGGCGAAGGACCTGAAGCAGGTGATCGTCCCCGACTTCTCCTTCGTCGCCGAGGTCGAGGGTGAGATGGTGGGCGTGATGATGGTGGCCCGCGACATCAACCACGTGCTCCGGGACGTTCCTTCGGGCAGGCTCTGGCCCTGGAACGTCGTCAAGATTCTCACCCGTCTGCCGAAGGTCCGGTACGGCCGCATCGTTCTCCTGGGCCTCCGCGAGGATTACCGCAAGCGCGGCCTCTTCCCCCTGTTCGCATGGGAGGCCGCGCGCCGGGCTCGGGAGATCGGCTTCGGAGGCGCCGAGGCCTCGTGGATTCTCGAAGACAACCAGGACCTCACCAAACCCATGGCCGCCATGGGTCTCGAGTCGTACAAGCGCTGGCGAATCTACGAGAGGCCGATCTGAGGCCCCTGCCGAGGGATCTGCGCCGAAGTCGGGGGGGAATCGGACTCCTCGCCCTCGCCCCCTCCCCGGTCCCCGCCGGGACGGCTCAACCGTCGGTCACGGACCGACCGCGGGCGTGCATGTCGAACCACTTCCGGAGGAAGAGCTGGGTTCGCAGGAAGTTGGAGGGATTGCTGGACGTGCCGTGCCACTCGTCGTTGAAGCGGATCATCGCCGTGGGCACCCCCAACACCTTCAGAGCCGCGTAATACTCCTCGGTCTGGGGCATGGGCGTCCGAAGGTCGTTGACGCCCGTCATCAGCATGGTGGGGGTGGTCACGTTGCCCACGTACATGAGGGGAGAACGCCGGAGGTGCTCGCTCGGATCGTCCCAGGGGAAGTGCTCGAAATTGCGGTACCAGCCGATCCCGTCGGTGGTGCCGACGAAGGAGAGCCAGTTCGTGACCGGGCAGTTGGCCGAGGCGGCGGCGAACCGATCGGTGTGGCCCACGACCCAGGACGTGAGCACGCCCCCGCCCGAGCAACCGTAGACGAACATGTTGTCCTCGTCGACGTACCCCTGGCGGAGGACGTAGTCGACCCCGTTCATCAGGTCGTCGAAGTCCTTGCTGGGATACGCGTTGTCGATCTCGTTCCCGAATGCGCTCCCGTAACCCGAACTTCCGCGTGGATTCGTGTAGAGCACCACGTATCCGTTGGCGGCGTGCTCCTGCCACCCGAAGTTGAAGCCCACGTTGTACATGCCGTGGGGCCCACCGTGGATGGACAGCATGAGCGGGTACTCGCGGCCCGGATCGAAGTCCGGAGGTTTCACGACCCAGCCCTGGATCATCAGCCCGTCGGTGGACTCGTACCAGATCTCCTCCACGTCACCGAAGGTGAGGCCGCCCAGGACGTCGTCGTTGACCCGGGTGACCCGGCTCCTCTGGCCCGGGTTCGAGAGATCGAAGACCACCAGATCGATGGGCTCGTGGAAGCTCGAAAAGGTCCCCACCGCCTTCCCGTCCTGGCTGAACGACTCGAGGACGAGGAGATGCTCACCCTCCGTGAGCTGTCGGACGCCGCCCTCCACGGAAGCGAAATAGAGATTGCGCGTGCCCTCGGAGCTGACCGTGAGGTACAGCCCGCTGCCGTCCGGGGCCCACTGCATCCCGTTGACGGAGCGGTCGAAGTCCCCCGAGATCAGGCGAGGGTCGGCGCCGTCCCGGTCCATCAGGTAGATGCCCGAGTTGCGATACGTGTCGGTGTGGAAGTCCTGCCCGCGGTAGGCGATCACGTCACCGCGGGGTGAGGGCAACGCCCCGAAGTCCTGTCCACGCCGCGACGTGAGCTGCCGGATCTCCCCCGACGCCACGTCCACGGCGTAGATCTCCGACTCCCGCCACGCCAGCTCCGCGTCGGCCGTGCGGAGCGAGGAGAAGACGAGCTCTCGCCCGTCGGGCGTCCACTCGCCGGCGGAGTGATCCCAGTCGCCACCCGTGAGCTGGCGCGGCGTTCCGCCCACGGCGGGGACGACGAAGATGTGGCGTCGACCGTCATCGACGAAGCCCACCCGGTCCTGGCGGTAGTCGGCTCGCGTGACCACTCGCGGGGGCTCCGTCCAGTCGGCTCCCTCCGGCCGTCCCGGCGGATCGACGGAGAAGGCCGGCTCCACGTCGACGTTCATGGTGAAGGACAGATGCTCGCCGTCCGGAGACCACCGGATGCCGCCCGGGCTCGCCGTGAGCCGGGTGATCTGGCTCGTGGCTCCCTCGGCATCCATCCACCGCACGAAGATCTGAGTGCCCTCGGGCTCACCCGACGCGGTGTAGGCGATGCGGGTCCCGTCGGGAGACCAGACGGGGTTCGAGCCGTCCACCAAGAAGCGGTTGCGGGAGCCGTCGGCGTCCATGATCCAGATGGACGACTCCCGGCTGTCGTTCATCTTGTCGATCCAGCCGCGCTCGTAGACGATCTGATTCCCGTCGGGAGAGATCTGGGCATCGGAGACGTTCTCCAGATCCAGGTACATCTCCAGGCCGATGGTCCGGAGCTCGCTCGACTGCGCGGTTGCCGAGGGCGGAGCCGCCAGCAGGACGGTCAGCGTCCCTACCGTCAAGAAGAGGAGAGTGCTTGAGCGCATGGTCGTCGCCTCGTGGAATGCGGGTGAAACGGACGAGGAAAATACGATCCGGCCCGTGGCGTGGCGAGGCCCCGAGAGGCGCCGGGTGTCCCTGGGCGGGAGCCTTCAGCGCTCCCAGACGACCCGTCCGTCCACCATGGTCAGGTCCACCCGCATGGTCTCCAGACAGGGATCGGCGCACTCCAGATAGCTGCGCTCCGTCACGATGAGATCGGCCTGGCTCCCCGTCTCCAACGTACCCCGCTCCTCCTCCGCGAAGACCAGGTGCGCGTACCCCCGGGTCGCAGCCCGAAGCGCGTCGAGGCGACTCACCGCCTGAGCGTCATCCAAGACCCCGGCACTGATGGTTTCTCGCGTGGTGAAATGATGCAGCATCCACCAGGGATCGTAGGGGACCACCGGCGCGTCGGTCCCGAGAGACACGGGAACGCCCGCGTCCAGGTACGCGCGCAATGGAGTCGTCCAGGCCGCCCGCTCCGCACCCCAATACTCCACGAGGCTCGGCGCCGCCAGGTAGAGGTGATCCTGGAGCGCCACCACGACACCGAGATCCCGCATCGCCGGAAACTGATCCCCACGAACGATGAAGCCGTGCTCCAGCACCCAGCGCTCCCCTTCGATGGACGCCACGCTGTCCGCGGCGCGGTAGGCGTCGAGCACGAGGTCGATGGCGGAGTCTCCCACCGCGTGGGTGGCCACCCGCCGCCCCGCCCTCCGAAGCTCGGCCACCGAAGCACGGAACTCGTCGCGAGCCACGGTCTGCAAGCCGTGATACGTTCCCCCCTCTCCCCACGGCTCCTCGTACGGCTCCCGCATCAATCCGCCCTCGAAGCCGCCATCCACACCGAGCTTGACACCACCCACCCTGAGCCACTCGTCGCCGGTCGCGGGTGGTGGCCACGCGTCCATCGCCTCGCGCAGCTCCTCCAGGGAACCCGATCGGGGGGCCCGGAACAGGAACTCGATGCGGACCGTCAGCCGCCCCTCGTCCCGCAGCTCGCGGATCATCTCGTACTGCTCCAGGGAGCCCCCCGGATGCCGGACGCTCGTGAGTCCCCGGCGGTTCAGGGCCCGGTACTGGTCGACCAAGGCGTCCTTGGCGCCCGCGGGGTCCGCCGCGGCCCGAGGCGGAAGCGCCACCAGATCCTTGGCCCGGTCGACCAGCTCTCCGTTGAGACGGCCGTCGTCGTATCGACCGATGCGACCGCCTTCCACATCCGCGGTGGAACGGTCGATTCCCCACCGGCGCAGCGCGGCGCTGTTCAGGATGTACTCGTGTCCGCCACGGACCACCACCACGGGATGGGCGGGGGCGGCCCGGTCGAGATCGTCCCGGTAGGGAAGCCGCTGCTCGTCGAGCTGACCCTCGTGCCAGTCGCTGTTGGTCACGACGACCTCCCCGGGAGGGGTCCGGGCAGCCCGCGCCCGGATGGCCGAGAGCACGTCGTCCATGGAGCGCGCATCGGAGAGGTCCACGCCCGGACCTCCTCCGATGGAGTGGAGATGGTTGTCGGCGAGCCCGGGGAGGACGGACCGTCCCGCCAGCTCCACGATCCGTGTCCCGAGACCCGCCAGATCCCGAACGCTCGCCGCGTCCCCCACGGCGACGATCCGGTCCCCCCGGACAGCGATGCCGTCGACGACCCGGTCGCCGTCCAGGGTCACCACGGGCCCACCGACGAAGATCCAGTCCGGCGGGTCGGGGGCGGGCGCACAGGCCGAGACGAGGACGAAGGCCCCCACCACGGCCCCATGGAGGACCGGGAATGGGGTGGCCGAGCGTCCCGGAAGTCGCCTGAGCACGTTCGTCGGCGAGCTACAGGAGGATGGCCGTGGGCTCCTCGAGCATCGTCTTGAGCGTCTGGAGGAAGCGGGAGCCCTGCGCGCCGTCGATGACACGGTGGTCGCAGCTCATCGTGATGCGCATCCGGGGGCGGACGGTGACCTCGCCGCCCACGATCACCGGGGTCTCCTCGATGCCGCCCACGGCGAGGATCCCCGCCTCCGGAGGGTTGATGATGGCCGTGAACTCGTGGATGCCGAACATCCCCAGATTGGAGACGGAGAAGGTGGCGCCGGTGTACTCCTCGGGCATGAGCTTCTTCTCGCGGGCCCGGCCCGCCAGCTCCTTGACCTCGGATCCGATCTGCACCAACCCCTTGCGGTGCGCGTTGCGCACCACCGGAGTGATGAGACCGTCTTCGATGGCCACGGCCACCCCGAGGTGGACCGCATTGAAGCGGCGGATATAGTCTCCGTGCCACTGGGCGTTGCAGTCGGGATGCTGACGCAGCGCCCCTGCCGTGGCCTTCAGCACGATGTCGTTGATGGAGATCTTGGCCCCCTGGGCCTCGAGCATGGCGTTGATGCTCTTCCGCGCCTCCATCACCCGACCCATGTCCACGTCGATGGTGAGATAGAAGGTCGGCACCGGGCCGATGGACGTGACCAGACGCTTCGCGATGGTCCTGCGCATCTGCGACGTCTGGATGTCCTCGTATTCGGCTTCGTCGGGCGCCCAGGCCTCGGGCGCGGGGACCGCGACGCCCTCCTCCCGGGCCTTCTCCACGTCGCGCTTGACCACACGTCCGCCCGGACCCGAGCCCTCGATGCGGGCCAGCTCGATCCCGGCCTCCTCGGCGAGACGGCGCGCCAGCGGCGACGCCTTGATCCGCCCACCTTCCGCTTCCTGGGCCGCCGGCGCCTGTCCCGCCCCGCGATCCGCGGGGGGTGCCGAGGGAGCCCTCCGATCCGCGGCGCCGGTCGCGGGCATGTCGCGCGCGTCCGGTGTCGCCGCCTCATCCTTCTCGGCTTCGTCGGCCTCCCCCGCCTCCTCCGCTTCCGCCGGCTCCGCCGCCGGCCCGCCGCCGGAGGCACCTTCCACGTCCGAGATGTCTTCGTCGGCGTCGGCGATCACCCCGATGACGGCCCCGACCTCGGCGGTGCCCCCCTCCTGGAGGAAGATCTTGCGGAGGATCCCGTCGCCACGGGCCACCAGCTCCATGGTGGCCTTGTCGGTCTCGATCTCGGCGAGGACGTCGCCGTTGGAGATCTCGTCACCCTCGGACTTCAGCCACTGCACCAGCTGTCCTTCCTCCATGGTGGGAGAAAGGGCCTCCATATGCACCTTCGTTACCATGCCGAACGGCCCATTCGATTCAGATTCACTGTTTCGCGGATCAGCGGTACAGCACTTTGTTCACCGCCTCGACGACGTGGTCCGCGGACGGCTTCGCCAACATCTCCAGATTCTTCGCGTACGGCATGGGAATGTCGGCCTGCGTGACCCTGAGGACGGGGGCGTCGA
Source organism: Longimicrobiales bacterium (assembly GCA_033722275.1). Classification (GTDB taxonomy): domain Bacteria; phylum Gemmatimonadota; class Gemmatimonadetes; order Longimicrobiales; family Gaopeijiaceae; genus UBA2589. Next base: position 10,603 of record JAWVZK010000023.1, read on the forward strand.
GCCAGTCGAAGGCCTCCTCCTGGATCATGGTGACGATCTGTGCGCCGGTCCCGGCGTACGGCCAACCCTCCTCCAAGTAGACCGCTCGGTTCGTCTTCTTCACCGTCTCGACGATGGCGTCCATGTCCAGGGGGCGGATGGTGCGGAGGTCGAGGACGTCGGCCTCGATGCCGTCCTTCTCCAGCTTGCCCGCCGCCTGGAGGGCCACGTGGATCATCTTCCCGTGCGTGATGATGGATACGTCCGAGCCCTCGCGCTTCAGGTCTGCGACGCCGAGGGGAATGATGAAGTCGTCCTCCTCGGGGACCTCACCCTTGAAGTTGTACAGGAGCTCGCCCTCCATGAACGCCACCGGATCATCGTCCCGGATGGCCGCTTTGAGGAGCCCCTTGGCGTCGGCCGGCGTCCCGGGGGTCACGACCTTGCAGCCCGGCGCATGGCTGTAATACGTCTCGCAGGCCTGTGAATGCTGGGCGGAGAGTTGGAGCGCGGCGCCCGTGGGTCCGCGAAACACGATGGGCATGGGGAATTGGCCCTCGGACATGTAGTACATCTTGGCAGCCGAGTTGATGACCTGATCGATGGCGAGGAACGCGAAGTTGAAGGTCATGAACTCGATCACCGGCCGGAGCCCGGCCATGGCGGCTCCCACGCCCAGTCCCGCGAAGCCCAGCTCGCTGATAGGGGAGTCCACGATGCGCATCTCGCCAAAGACCTCCAGAAGGCCTTTCGACACCTTGTATGCGCCGTCGTATTCCGCCACCTCCTCGCCCATGAGGAAGATGTCCGGATCCCGCTCCATCTCCTCGCGAAGCGCCTGGTTCAGGGCTTCGCGATAGGTCATCACCGCCATCAGCGCTCCCTCCCGTCGAAGAAGAGGCGCCCGTGCTCGTTCACGACGGCCCAGACGTTCCTGTACAGAGCCTCCGGACCCGGCTTCGGCGACTCGTCGGCGAATTCGGCGGCCTCGCTGGCGATCTCCCGCGCCTCGGCGTCCATCTCCTCCAACGTCTCGGAATCGAGGACGTCGGCGTCCATGAGGATGTTGCGAAGGAGGGCGATGGGATCCAGCTCCTGCTTCGCCTTCTCCACCTCCTCGGTGGAGCGATAGGTACCGGAGACCGGATCCGACATGGAATGACCCCGGAACCGGTACGTCTGAAGCTCGACGAACTGGGGGCCGGCCCCGTTCCGGATCTCTTCGGCCAGGTCGCGGAAGAACGCATACGTCTCCAGGACGTCCTGTCCATTCACCACGTGCGACGGGATCCCGTGGGCACAGGATTTCTCCGACACCTCCGTGGTGGAGACGCGGGAGAACGCGGTGCCCATCCCGTACTCGTTGTTCTCCACCACGTAGATCACGGGCAACGCCCAGATGGCCGCCAGATTGAGCGACTCGTGGAAGGCGCCCTGGTTCACCGCCGCGTCTCCCATGAACACGAGGCAGAGGGCGTCCTCTTCCCTGTACTTGATTTTCCAACCGATTCCCGTGGCCAGGGGCACCTGCCCCCCCACGATCCCATGGCCGCCCATGAAGCGGCTCTCGGCATCGAAGATGTGCATCGAGCCGCCCTTTCCACCGGAGGCGCCGTCGGCTCGCCCATACAGCTCTGCCATGACCGCTTTGGGACGCACCCCTTTGGCGATGGCCTGCGTATGCTCCCGGTAGGCGCTCACCACGTAGTCGTCGGCACGGAGGGGCTTGATGCAGCCCGCGGCACCCGCCTCCTGCCCGATGTGCAGATGGCAGAAGCCGCCGATCTTCCCGATGGCATACGCTTCCTCGGCCTTCTCTTCGAAGCGACGGTAGAGGAGCATGTCCCTCATGAGATCCAGGGCCAGCTCCTCGCTGATCCCGTGCGTCTCCAGCGGATTCGCGCTCTTGGTCGGATCCGTCTTCGAGCCTCTCTCGGCGTTCTTCTTCTCTTTGGTCTGAGCCACGTCAAGCTCCGTTCGCGGCCCGGCCGGAACGGCCGAGCTCGATCTGTACCAGATCCAAGCGGTTCTCGGCCGGCGCCGGAATGTCCGCTTCCATGACGTTCTGGATGGCACCGGGTCCCCCCGCTTCCACTTCCCGCGCCTGATCCTTGGCGTGGTAGCTGGAGCGGACGAGGGGACCCGACTCCACGTGCCGGAATCCGTACTCCGCTTCTCCGATCCGCTTCCAGCCGGCGAACTCCGCGGGGGTCACCCAGCGAGCTACCGGGATGTGCATGGGCGACGGTCGGAGGTACTGGCCCAGCGTCAGGATGTCGACCGAGGCTTCGCGGAGATCCCTCATCGCGGTCCGGATCTCGTCGGCCTCCTCGCCCATCCCCAGGATGATGCCCGTCTTCGTGAGCATCTCCGGATCGAGGCGCTTGACGGCCCCCAGGTACGAGATGGACCGCCAATACCGGCCACCGGGTCGGACCTCGGGATGGAGCCGAAGCACGGTCTCCAGATTGTGCCCGAGAATCGCCGGCTTCGCCCGGACGACCGTCGCGAGGGCATCCTCGTCGCCCTTGAAGTCTGGGATCAGGACCTCCACGGAGCAGCCAGGCACGGCCTCGTGGATCCGCCGGATGGTCTCGGCGTAGATTCCCGCGCCGCCATCGGGAAGCTCGTCCCGGTTCACGCTGGTGATGACGACGTGCTCCAGACCCATCCTCGCCACGGTCTCGGCCACGCGGCGGGGCTCGTCTTCGTCGAGCTCCGTGGGCAGGCCGTGCGCCACACCGCAGTACTTGCACGCCCGGGTGCAGACGTCACCCAGGATCATGAAGGTCGCCGTGCCGGCCTCCCAACACTCTCCGATGTTGGGGCAGCCGGCCTCCTCGCACACGGTGTGCAGGCCCTCGGACCGCATCATCGTCTTCAGGCGGCGGTAGTTGTCGCCCCCCGGCGAGCGGACCTTCAGCCACTTCGGCTTGCGGGAGCGGATGTCGATGGTGTCCAGCTCTTCGTGGGCCCGGATCTTCGATGTGCCCTTCGGCTTGACCACCCCGGTGTCCTTTCCGGTGGGTGCGTATCCCCTGGGTGCGTCTGTATCTATGCTCACGGTGTTCCCGGCGTCTCGGGCGATCTGCGCCTGCCCATTCGGGCAGAGCCTTTAAAGATGACCGGTTCGCCAAAGCTCACAAGGTCGACACGAGTCGCTTGCGTCGAGGCCGACGCCACGAGACTCTTGCAGCATCCGGCTCCGACGACCGCAAGCCGAGCCGAGCCGTCGACCGTCCGGGCATCGATCCAAGGCGGATCCGAAGTGCAGCTCGTCCTAGACGAAGATGACATGAGCGATCCCGAGTCCGTGGGCAGCACTCCGGCCCATGTCGAGAACGGCGGCGTCCTCGACACCGTCCGAGGAGCACTCGGGTGAGGGCTTCCGATCGTCCGCTCGACCGCCTCCACGACGCCCTCGAAGGCCGCTATCACATCAAGCGCGAGCTGGGCGAGGGCGGGATGGCCACGGTCTTTCTGGCGGACGACCTGAGGCACGACCGAGAGGTCGCACTCAAGGTGCTCAAGCCGGAGCTGGCCGCGGTCGTCGGGGCCGATCGCTTCCTCGCGGAGATCCGGACGACCGCCAACCTCCAGCACCCCCACATCCTCCCGTTGTTCGACTCGGGAGAGGCCGACGGGCTTCTGTTCTACGTCATGCCATACGTCGACGGGGAAAGCCTGGCGGATCGGCTGCACCGCGAGCACCAGCTCGCCGTGGACGAGGCGGTGCTGATCGCGAAGAACGTCGCCGAAGCGCTGGGCTATGCGCACCGCCAGGACGTCATCCACCGCGATATCAAGCCGGCCAACATCCTGCTGCTAGACGGTAAGCCGGTGATCTCGGACTTCGGCATCGCGCTGGCCGTCGGCACCGCGGGCGGAGGGAGGCTGACCGAGACCGGGATGAGCCTCGGCACGCCCCACTACATGAGCCCGGAGCAGGCGACCGGAGATCAGGGTGTGGGACCGGCAACGGACGTGTACTCCCTGGGCTGTGTGCTCTACGAGACGCTCGTGGGGGAGCCGCCGTTCACCGGGAGCACCCCGCAGGCCGTGCTGGGCCGGATCATCACCGGCGAGACTCCCTCGCCGATGGCAGAGCGTTCCACGGTCCCGCGACACGTCGACGCCGCGATCCGCAGGGCGCTGGAGAAGATCCCGGCCGATCGCTTCGGTGGAGCCGAGGACTTTGCCCGCGCGCTGGCCGACCCCACGTTCCGACACCGGGAGCCTTCGGAGTGTCGTCCTGAGCACCAAGGCTCGTGGTTCTTCGCGGGGCTCGCCGCCCTCTGCGTGGCCTTGGCGGCCGGCTGGTTGTGGACCTCGATCCGGCCCCAACCGCCGGGCCCGCCGGAACGCTTCGTCGTCCCCTTCGAACCGGGTCGAGAGCCAGGGACCGGCGGCGGTGAATGGGCGGCCTTGCCCGACGGGACCGGCCTCGTGTACCAAACCAGTGCCTCGGAGCTGCTACAGCTCCGCCGCTTCGAAGATGCGCATCCGACGCCCGTCCCGGGCACCGAGGGTGAGACGGTCCTCCAATACCAGGCCGCCATCTCTCCAGACGGAGCAGAGGTCGCCTTCCGCTCCGAGGGACGGATCCATGTGGTTCCGTTGGCCGGCGGGCCAGGCCGGACGCTGATGGAGGGCCGAAACGTGGGATGGGGCGAGGACGGCTACCTGTATGTGAGCACCGACGAAGGCGTGGACCGTATCCCAGCCGAGGGAGGCGAGCCCGAGCCCGTGACGCGGCTCGCAGAAGGCGAGGTGATCCACCGCTTCACCGCCGCGGTCCCGGGCGGGATCCTCATCGACGTCAATCGGGGAGAACGCCGTTCCGTGGAGTTCGTGGATCTCGGCTCCTTGGAGCGGACTGTGCTGGTGCCCGACGGCCGCTGGGGCCAGTGGCTCGAGACCGGGTTCCTGGTCTACGTGGTGGATGGGGCCCTGACGGCGGACGCCTTCGATCCCGGTGGGCGGAGCGTCGCCGGCCGACCCGTAAGCTTTCAGACAGGCGTGAGGTCCTTCTCCATCTCCGCCGATGGCCGACTTTTCTATCGGGAGGCGGAGGGGGGTCCTGAGCCTCTCGAACTCGTGTGGATGTCCCGTGCCGGAGAGGCGGAGCCGGCGAGCGAGCAGTGGTTTCAGATGGCCGCTCCGAACATCGGCTGGCGACTCAGCGACGACGACCGCGAAGTGGTCTTCAATCGATGGGTCGAGGGCAACTGGGACATCTGGGTCATGCGGGCGACCTCGGGCGAGCTTCGACGTCTGACCGATCACCCCGCACGCGACGTGGCGGCCCGATGGTCCCCGGATGGATCGGAGATCGGGTTCGCATCCACCCGAGCTGACTCGCTCGCCGGTCCCTACGCATTCTGGAGCGTACCTTCGGATGGAGGGCAGGCACCGAGACCACTCTTCTCCCGTCGGCCCGTATCCGCCGGTATCTGGAGTCCGGATGGGCGTTGGCTCGTGGTGAGAACGACGACAGGACCGCGAGGGCAAGGCGTCGTGGCGCGCGACATCCTGGGTGTCCGGCTCGGAGTAGACTCGGTTCCCCGACCGCTGGCCGCCTCCTCGGAAGCCGAGGAGATCGAGCCAGAGATCTCGCCCGACGGCCGATGGCTTGCCTACACGTCGAACGAGACGGGACAGCTCGAGGTCTTCGTACAGCCCTTCCCGGACGCTGATGGAGTGCGCTGGCAGGTCTCGCTGGACGGCGGTTACATGCCGCTGTTCGCGGACGGCGGCGGCGAGCTCTTCTTCGTTCGGCTCGATAGTCGGGAGCTGGTATCCGTCCGGTACGAGGAAGGCTCTTCCGCCTTCCGGGTCCTCTCCCGGGAGGCACTCTTCGCGGTCCCCTCGGAGTACCACCTCGGACCCTCATCGGAGGCGTACGACCTCGCCTCCGACGGCCGGCGGTTCCTCATGGCCCGGACGCCGGCCGACCTTCCCCCACGCCCATCTCCACGCATCTTCGTCATCGACCACTGGGCGGACGAGGTCGAGAGACGGCTTTCGCGCTGAGGCGCGTTCTGCCAGGGCACCACCTTGCCGCCCGGCCACCCTCCGCCTTTCTCGTCAGTCCGTCTTCCTTCGCCGGAAGCGTGGCTTCCCCTTGACCGCGGCCATCATGGCCCGATGCCGCGCCTCCACGTGGTCGGCGACCTCGTCGGGATCGTCGGTGACGAGGATCAGGTCGAGATCGTCTTCCGCGATCTTGCCCTCCGTCAGCATCCGGTCACGGATCCAATCCATGAGGCCGCCCCAGTACTCCGAGCCGACCAGGACCACGGGAAAATTCCGGACCTTGCTGGTCTGGATGAGGGTCAGAGCCTCGAAGAGCTCGTCCATCGTTCCGAAGCCGCCGGGGAAGATCACGAAGGCGCAAGCGTACTTCACGAACATGGTCTTGCGGACGAAGAAGTAGCGGAAGTCGATGGAGTGGTCGAGGTACGCGTTGCTCTCCTGCTCGAACGGGAGCTCGATGTTGCAGCCCACCGACGGGACCTCGGCGAGTTGTGCCCCCCTGTTCGCCGCCTCCATCATCCCCGGCCCACCCCCGGTGATGATCGAGAAGCCCTTCTCACCCAGCTTCCGGGCCGTCTCGACGCACTTCTGATACATGGCGTCCTCTTCGGTGACGCGGGCGGAGCCGAAGATCGAAACACCAATTCCAATCTCACCCATCTCCTCGAAGCCCTCGACGAACTCGCCCATGATCCGGAAGACGCGCCAGGAGTCCCGCCCGATGGCCTCGATGGCCTCCAGCTCTTCGACGGTCTGGAGGAGTCGCTCGTCCTCGGTCTCCTTTTCGTGGGGGAAGGGCCTTTTCGGATGTTTTGACGGATCGTATGCGTCGTCGCCCATCTACACGTCTCCTGGTGGGGATGGAGGAGCCACGGTTCGATTCTCTCCCGGATCAGCGCCCTCTGGCCAGCCACGCCCCGGCCCGGGGAAGTGCGTCTTCATGACGATGCGGTGGCGACCACCCAAGCATCGAACGAATGCGTCGCGAGGGATAGGGGTTCTCGCCGAGGGCCAGGCGCGCGACGCGATCAACGGAGAGATGTGCTGCGCCGGGCGTCTTCACCCCGAGCCTCGACAGCGCCCGGGCGACTCCCCTCACCAAAGCCGCGGGGATCCGCACGAATCGAGGACGTCTCCCGAGGCCCTCGGCCAACAGCCGGAACAGGTCACCCTGGGTCAAGGGATGGTCCTTGCCGATATCGAAGGTGTCCCCGCCCCGGGCCACGCCGAGGCACACCGCCATGGCGTGGGCCACGTTTCCGGCGTAGACGACGGGCAGCGTATTGTCCGCCGGACCGAAGAGCGGGGTCAGGGGGAGATCCAGCAGGTCCGCGAGGGCGGGGGTCAGGAGCCGGTCCCGCTCGCCGTATACGGCAGCCGGTCGCACGATGGTCACGGGAAGGCCGCGCATGGCCTCGATCCCCCGGGCCACTTCTTCGGCCTCACGCTTCGAGCGAGCATAGAGGTCGTCCGGAGCGATGGGCGTGTCGATGGGCGTGGATTCGTCGATCTCGCCGCCCGCCGGACCGTACACCGAAACCGAGGAGACGTGGAGCGCGTGCTCCACGCCGGCGTTCAGCGCGGCGGTGAGTACGTTGCGGGTTCCGTCCACGTTGACGGCCCGGATCTTCGGCCACTCCCGCCCGGCATAGACGAGGGCCGCGGAGTGAACGACGTGGGTACATCCGTCCATGAGCGGCGCCAGATCGTCGGCCGTGAGCTGGATGTCCCCCTCCCGTATCCGGACCCCGATCTGCTCCAGCAATCGCGTGTCCGACGAGGGTCGCACCAGGGCCACCACGTCGATCTCGCGGCGGCGGAGCTCCACCGCCAGATGAGAGCCGAGGAGCCCTGTGGCCCCGGTGACGAAGACGCGCATCTGAGGCCGAGGGCTCCGGCTCGCCCCGGTAGATTCAGCGGCTGGCGAGGAACGTCTCCGCTTCGGCCGGAAGCGTGGTGACGATCTGTGCGTGGAGCTGGTATTCCTGCAGGTCTCTCTGCATCTCCTCGTCGTAGACGTCGAGAATGACCCGGTAGTGCTCCTCGGCCTCCTCGAGCTCGCCCAGCTCGACCGCGGCCTGAGCCGCGGCCGATCGGCCGAGGAGGTGATTGGGATCCTCCTCGAGGATCTCCAGGGCCTGGACCAACGCCGCCTCGAGGTTCCCCGCCGTGCGATTCAGCATGGAGAGGTGGAAGAGACCGTCCGCATCGAGCGGCTGCGCTCTCTGGTAGGCAGCGATGGCCATGGGCAGGAAGGCCTGGGCCTGCACCGAGTCTCCGGACGAGACGGAACGCATCACCCGGTCGTAGAGCCGATCGGCGGCTTCGATGGGTGTCATGGTGGAGAGATCGGGAGCCGCTCCGGCAGCCCCGGCGGCCGCGCCGGCGGCGGGTGGGGGGGATCCGGGCGTCGGACCCGGCCCCGGTCGCACCATGGACACGCCGACCACCACGATGAGCACGAACATGGCCGCGCCGGCGATCCACCAGGCCAGATTCTGACCGGCGAACACCGAGGCCGCGGCCTCCCGACGGGCGCCGGTCTTCGCGCCGCCCCCGGCGCTCACTTTCGCGCCGCACTGATTGCAGAACCTGGCTCCAGCCGAGAGCTTGCCCCCGCATTGGTTGCAGTACCGGCCACCCAGGCTCGTGCCGCAGTGCGGACAGAAGTTCCCGGTGGCCGGACGGTCGCACTCGGGACAGAAGGGTCCCTTTCCCTTGGAGGTCATCTATCGAATCGCGTTGAAGAGGAGTGGCCAGGTCACCATGGTCTGGGCCCGGTAGTTGGGCTGGAAGCCGAAGAGGACGAGCGATCCCTCGCCGATCCGCCCCTCCAGGATCGCCGGCTCGCCGGCGATGTGATGACCGCCGAGCACCCACCCGGAGAGGAGAGGATCTCCAGAACCGTAACGGGCGGCGACCCGGAGACGCTCGTCGTCGACTCGGAACGCCATGCTCGATAGCCAGTACCAGGCCGCCGACTCGTCGCGCATCCCCTGGCCCAACTCCGACTCGGGGCTCACCGCGAGCCGGAGGATCGAACCCGGAATATAGAAGTCGGTATCGGGTAGGTCTGCAGTGAGATCGGAGATCTGCAGGCGGAAGAGATCTCGGACGAAGTCGGTGGCCGCCTCCACGGCGATCACCCTGCCCCCGGCTTCGACGAAGTCCCGGACGGCCGCGGCCCCGACGTCTCCGAGGCCTCCGGCGTAACGCGGCGGCACTTCCTCGGGTTCGAAGCCTCGAAGGATGGACTCGGCGGATTGGGACTGGAAGATCAGGACGTCGTACCCGTCGAGGGCGCCCTGCCGGATGTCGCCATCGTGGAGCGTATCGTAGGGCATGGCGTGTGCGTCGAAGACCCACCGCTGCCAGCCTTCCGTCATGGGCTCGTCCCAGGATTTGTAGAGAGCCACCCGGGGCGCGTCGGGGCCAGCGAGGCGCTCGGGAAGACGGAAGTCGAAGTCGGGGACGGCTACGGGATCGGACAAGGGGGCGTTCAGGGGCCCGTCGACGGCGACGGCGTCGAAGTCGAGGAGATAGCCCAGGGTGTGCGCCGTGACGTCATAGGGTCTTTGCGGCGGACCGCCCGGATACGCCCGAAGATCCGGGTAGTGCTGAACCTCGAGCATGGTGTTGGCGAAGCTCGCCCAGGGCTGCCGCATGGGAATCACGTGCGAACCGGCGGGGAAGCTGGTTCGACCCACGGAGAAGGGCGCCTCGGCCGTGTGGACCTCCACGTCGGCCATCGTCAGGACTCGAAGAGCGTACGTGATGCCCGGCTCATTGTCCTGACCGGCAGGGATGATCCACCAGTCGGGCCACGTCTCCCAGCCCGCCACCGCCCGCCGGTTGATTGCGTGGAAGTTCTCCAGCCAGAAGCGTCGGTTGCGTGCCGCGTTCTCCAGCAGCGCCATGGCCCCTGCTTCCTGGTACTCGACGATGTCGGAAAGCGTCCAGCGCCCGCCCTTCCAGGGATCGGGGAAGTTCCACGATCGCTGACTCGCGTCGAAGCCCCTGCGGGGCCCGAGGTCGTCGGGCGGGATATCCACCGGGGTGGCCATGTGAGCCGAAGCCGTCTCCGAGAGGATGCGCGCGGCACCGTGGTAGTGCATGTACGCCCGCGCCGGCGTGTACGCGTCGTACTGGGCGTTCACCACCACACCCTCCTTTCCCTGCGCTGCGAGCTCCGCGGCCATCCAGGTGCCGAGCTGGTTCACGGCCGACGTGATGGCCGGATCGATGTTGGGCTCCCACGGGTCGATGTAGGGTGGGAAGAAGATGCGAGCCCCGGTGCTTCCCATCTGGTGCACGTCGTGGACGATCTGCGGATGCCATGCGTTGTGCGCCTCGCGCACGGTGAGGACCGTCTCCTCCTGGGTGAAGGCGTACCAGTCCCGATTGTTGTCGTGGCCCACGTAATAGTGATAGAGCCACGGAAGGGGCGCCGCCTCGTACTCCGAGCCCACGTGCTCCATGTACCAGTCCGCCACCCACTGCAGCCCATCCGGGTTGAGCGACGGAATCTGGAGGAGGATCACGTTGTCCAGGATCTGTTGCACCGAGGGATCGTCCGATGTCGCGAGGCGGTACAGGAGATTCGCCGACATCTGGCTCGCCCCCACCTCCGTCGCATGGATGCCCTGGGTGATGAGGACCACCGCGCGGCCGCGGTCGAGGAGGGAGGCCAGCTCCGCCTCGCCGGTGATGGTGCGGGGATCGGCGAGCCGCATCTGGATGTCATGGAGCTCACCGAGCCGCTCGTGATTGGCCGGACTCGTGACGGTGAGCATGACGAACGGCCGGCCGCGTGTCGTCTGACCGAGGGTGTCCACGGTCACGCGGGCGCTGCGTCGCGCGACCTCCTCGTAATAGCCGGTCAGCTGACTCCAATCGGCCAGCGTCCGATCGGCCCCGATATCGAAGCCCAGATGATGAGACGGCGAGGGGACGGCTTGCCCACCCAGGGCAGATGCCGAGAAGAGCACGACGGAGAGCGCCAACGAGAAGCGGCCGATCACGTCCGAACCTCCTGAAGCGGGCGGAGCCCGAGGGCCCGCGCCATGGGACGGGGAAACAGATGGTATGAAGGGTGGCCCGGACCGGCAACGCGACGGTGGCAGCCGGTGTGATGAGCGCGCCCCTCGGTCAAGCCGGTGGGCGGTCCGGCTCGTCCGACGGGTCACTCCGGGTTGCGGCCCCGGGCCTCTTTGTCCCGATGCGGCGGCGTACCGTGAGATCACGGAGCGAGCAGAGGATCCGTACGCCCTCCCCGTCCTCGGTGACGCGGCCGAGGCTGAGCTCGACGGGGATCTCGGTTCCGTCGTTGCGTTGGATGGCCAGAGATTCGCCCGCCAGGAGGGTACGTCGGGAGCCGTCTGCCTCGAACGCGGCCAGGAGCCGGCCGAGTCGATGCCTGTGGCCCTCCGGGAGCAGATGCTGGACGCTCGAGCCCACGATGTCTCGAAGCTCGTAGCCGAACAGGGCCTCCGCCTGCTCGTTCATGTTGAGCACGGATCCCAGCTCGTCGATGAGGACCAGCGCGTCTGGAGCTCGCCGTAGCATCCGGCGAAGGCGCTCCTCATTTCTCCAGAGTGTGATCTCCTGGCGCTTCCGGCCCGTGACGTTCCAGAGGAAGCCTCGGAGCGTCGCCCCCTCCGACTGGTAGGTGAGCAGCTCGGCAACCCAGATTACGCGGCTGTCCGCCCGCTCCATCCGATAGTCGATCTCGTGGCGGCCGCGCGCGTCCGCGGAATGGCGGCGCGCCTGAGCCACCGTGTCGCGATCGTCGAGCACGATGCTCCGCTCCCAGAACCCGGCCTCGTACCACTCCTCGATGGGGTGACCGAGGAGCGCCTCACCCTGGGCGCCCACATACCGGACACGCCCGTCAGGAGCGATCTCCAATGGCACCAGCGGCGTCGAGTCGAGGAAGGCGGCCGGATCGGCCACGTGGCCTGACATCAGAGACCCGTGGGCTGGTGGACGAAATGGTTGGGAATCCCGAAGCGGTCGGTGAGGTGCTGCCCCAGCGCCCGTACCCCGAAGGTCTCCGTGGCGTAGTGGCCCGCGAAGATCACATGGATGCCGAGCTCGGTGGCGTCGAAGTAGTTGTGGTGGGCCCCCTCACCCGTGACGAACGCGTCGAGGCCCAGCTCGGCGGCCTCTGCAACGAAGGACCCTCCGCCGCCGGTGAGGACGCCCACGGTCTCGATGCGCTCAGGGCCTCCGGGAAGACGGCGCACGCTGCTCCCGACGGCGTTGGCCACCGAGGATTCGAGGGATGCGGGGGACGCGGGCTCTGTCAAGCGACCCCACCAGCCGATGGGGTGGCCCTCGTACGCTCCGAGCCGTCCCTCCAGCTCGAGGTCCAGGGCTC
>JAWVZK010000024.1:0-21961 GCA_033722275.1 Longimicrobiales bacterium
CATCCGCTGGAGGTGCTGCTGGGTGGTGACGCCGTAGCCGATGCCGATCTGGCCGTCGGCCAGCGTGTGGTCGATGGGCCGGATCAGGTCGTCCAGCTCACCCTCGAACTGCTTGACGAAGGCGGCGGTGACCCGGTGGGGGCCGGCCGACACCTGGATGGAGTCGGTACGGACGTTAAGGCCCGTCGGCTCCGACTCGTGCATCCAGCGGTCGAGGGTCAGGAGCGCCACCCGCTCGCCGTCGATGGAGATCTCGATCTGCTCGGTGCCGAAGGTCCGGCCGAACACCTCGCCCTCCACGGCGTTGTACGGCATGATGTGGAAGACGTACTTGCCGTCGGCGGGGAAGTTGTGGACCACGGAGAGGCCGCCGCGTGTGCCGAGGGGCGCGCCGTCCACCGTCTGCTTCTGCGAGGCGATGCGGGGCATCCGATAGATGCTGTTGCCGATTTCGGCGTCCGGATCGCCGAGAGCGAGGCGGGCGATCTGCCCGGCGGCCCTCAGGTACCCCTCCACCACCGTCGTGGACGGCATCTGCACGTCGGCGATGTTGTCGAAGTTCGCGCTCTTCGTGTCCAGGGGCAGGTAGGCGGAGACGTCGACCTGGAGACCCAGGAGCTCCTCCACGGCGGCGGCGTATTCGGCACGGTTCAAGCGCTGGAAGACGCGCGTGCCGGGCTCCGGATTCTCGAGCCACGCCTCGTCGAGGCGGGTCTCCAGCTCGATCACCACCTCGTCCAGCACGGCAGGCTCCGGACGGCGCGCCCCTGCCGGGGGCATCATACCGGCCCTGAGCTTCTTGATCATCCGCTCGGCGATGGGCGCGTGCTCGACGGTGTTCTGCACCTGGAACCCTTCGAGGACCAGACCCCCGCGCTGACGTTGCTCACTGTGGCAACGCGTGCAGTACTGGTCGATGACCTCGTTCACCTCTTCGGGATCGAGCTCGACGGGCGTGGCCTCGTACGTGACGGGGGCCGGCTCCGGAGCGTCGACACCGGCGTCTCCGGCCAGGCCCACGAGAAGGAGCCCGGCTACGAGGAGTGCGGAGATGGGTAGATTCATTCTGCCTCGGGGACGTCGAAGTGCTGGCGGGGCGTTCAATCTTTATAGACACACGAGGTCCCACGAGCGCTGAGAGGGACCCCGGTGAACGCACGTCAATGGTTCAGAGTACGGTACCGAAGGGGCACGAGCCAGTCTCGTCGGTCGCCTGGCCAAAACCGCTTCGCCCGCCATCTTGGGCGCATGAGCCAGACTTTGCGCATCTCCGAAGACTCGTGGCCCCGGCGCTTCCTCGCCGAGTACCTGGAACGCCATCCGGTGGACGCCACCTTCATCGGCGTCCACGACCACGACCACCGCCTCCCGCCCATGGACGAGGCGGGCGTCGACGAGACCCTCTCCACCTTGCACCGCCTGCGCCAGGAGTCGAGCCGGGAGGAGTCGCCGGGCCCGCGGGAGGAGCGGGCGGACGAAGCGTTCGAGGCGCTCGACCGGAGACTGATCCGCGGTTTCCTCGAGACACGCATCCGGGAATACGAGACGGGCCATGTGCTGGGCAATCCCAGCGTTCATGTGGGGAACGCCGTCTTCGGTCTGATGGCTCCACTCCTCACGCTGCGTCACCGACCCGGCCAGGCGCGGGACGCGCTCGCGGCCCGCATCGGCTCCGTCCCGGGCTTCCTCCGGGACGTGCGGGACGGCTTTCGGAGGAGTCGGCTGGGGCGAGAGGCACCGGCCGCCCCCTGGATCCGCCGGGCCATGCGCGAGTGCCTCGGGGGCCGTCGCTTCCTCCGCGACGGCTTGAAGCACGTCCGGGGGGGCGACGCCCCGTGGTCCGACGCCGACGTCTCGAGAGCGGCCGCTGCGTTCGAGGAGTTCGGCCGGTTCCTGGAGCATGAGACGCTCCCCGGCTCGGATGATCGCGTCGCCTGCGGAGCCGAGACGTTCTCGCTGTACCTGGAGCAGGGACACTTCCTGGAACGGGGGGCGGAGGAGATCGCGACGTACGCCCGCGACGAGATGGCCCGGACCCGCGCGTGGCTCGAGGCGGCGGCCTCCGACTTCGGCGCCGCCGGACCCGAGGACGTCGTGGCTGCTCTCGCAGAACGCCATCCGCCGGCCGACGGATATCTGGCCCGGTACGGCGAGACTTGGCGGGACATGCGCCGCGTGGCGCTGGACCGGGAGCTGCTGACGTGGCCCGACGTCCCCATCGAGTACGTGCCTCGTCCCCGCTGGGCGAGGGCGGCCGCGCCCTGCCTCTACTTCCTCTTCTACCGCTCACCGCCCGCCTTCGACGCGCCGAAGGTGCACCGATACATGGTCGAACCCCTCGACGGGGACCGGACGGACGAGGCCAGCGAGGCGTTTCTGCGAGCGAACAACGACTCCGTGATCAAGTTGAACCACGTGGTGCACCACGGCGGAATCGGCCACCACGTGCAGAACGGCCACGCGGCCCACTCGCCGTCTCTCGTCGGCCGTGTGGCGGCCGTCGACTGCGCCTCCCGCATCGCCATGTTCTGCGGCGGTAGCATGGCCGAAGGGTGGGCGTGCTATGCCACGGATCTCATGGCCGAGGCCGGTGGGCTCACGGCGTTGGAACGGTACGCAGAGCACCACGCCCGTCTGCGTATGTGCGCCAGAGCCGTGGTGGACGTGGAGCTCCACCACGGGCGGATGTCGCTGGACGACGCCGCGGGTTTCTATCGGAACGCGGCGGGGATGAGCGGGAGCGGTGCAGAGTCCGAGGCGGTGAAGAACAGCATGTTCCCCGGTGCGGCGCTCATGTACCTCGTGGGCACGGATCTCATCCACGAGCTCCGGCGGGACATCATGACCACGCTCGGTGACGACTTCACGCTGGGAGGCTTCCACGACGCCTTCCTTTCCTACGGCTCCGTCCCCGTGCGGCTGATCTCCGAAGAGATGAGAAGGCGTGCCGCCGAGGGCGTGCCTCTCGATGCCCACGCGGAGGTCCCTCCGGGCTACGTTCCGTCCTGGAGCGGCTCCGGCCGACGACGACGCTCCGTCCCACGAGCGCCGGACGCCTCGCGATGACCGACCTCACCCGTCGCACCCTGGAGTTTTCCCGCCTCGTGACGCGCGCCATCCTCGGCGTGGACGCCCTCTATCGGAAGGAGAGCGGGGACGAGACGGGATTGGCCGTGCTGAACATGGACACCGAGGGCGAATTCGGTGCCGAGTCCTTCCCCTCGTACGGCGACGCGGCCGAGCGGTGGACGGATCTTCGGGAGGAGGCCGCTGGACTGGACGAGGAAGACCGCCGGATCTACTACGATCAGCTGGCCCACTCCACCCTGGCCTTCATCCGGTGGCGCGATCGGGAGCTGCCCTTCGAGGCTCAGCTCGGCGACTTCCTCCACGTGCCGGTGGGCCCCGTCCCGGACGAGACCCTCGACGGGATGCGCGACACCATCCATGCCCTCCTCGGAGCCATGGGCTACGCCGGGGACCTGAGAGCCCGCTGCGCCCGCTGGGAGGACCGGAACCGCGTCCCTCCGGACGAGGTCGAGGAGGTGACCAGACTCCTGATGGAGGAGGCCTGGGAGCGGACGATGGAGCGGGTCGTGGAGATCCCCGCCCACCGATCCGACGGGATGCGGGTCTCGGCGGTGACGGACGTACCCTTCAACGCCCGCTGCGACTACCTCGCTCGGACGGTGGAGCTGAACGTGGAGCCTACGCTCACGCGGCCTGCCCTCCGGCATCTGGCCGTGCACGAGGGTTATCCGGGGCACTACGTCCAGTTCAAGCTGCGGGAGACGTGGTACCGAGACGGAACGGCGCCCGCGGACACGCTGCTCTCCGTCGTGAACACGGCGAGCTCTTCGGTGTTCGAGGGCATCGCCGACACGGGGATGACCATGGTCGGGTGGGACGAACGCGACGACGATCGCCTGCAGGGCCTGATGAACCGGTATCGTTCGGCCATAGGCACCGGGGCGGCGTGGAGGCTGCACGCCCTCGGCTGCGGGGTGGACGACGCCACCGACTGGCTCCGCAAGCAAGCGCTCACCGGTGGAGAGGGGTGGGTGCGAAACCGCATGGCCTTCATCGAAGCCCCCAGCCGGGCCGCGCTCATCTGGTCGTACTGGCACGGGGAGCCCACGGTATCCGCCAAGTGGCGGGAGGCGGTGGCAGCCGACGGCGGGATGTCCGGCAGTGGCGCTGGCCGAGACGCCCGGCGGGCGTTCGTCCGATACCTGTACGGGCGCATGCACTCGAACCGGACCGTGCAGATGTACCGCCGCGACTGAGAGACGTGCCGCGCTCCTGACCCGGACTGGGTCACCGCGACCCTACGGAGGTCGAAGCCCCCACCGACGGGCCGGCGGGCCGATGCTTCGCCGGATCTGTGGGCGGAGATCCGGGGCGGGTGTCTGGCGGGCCCGGGAGACGCTACACTGGCAGCCGGCACCGAGAACGACGGCGACAGCGATGGAAGGAAGAGCAGGCAGAGAATGTCGGACGGCACCGCGCGCCTGAACGCGGCCCTGGAGGGTCGCTACCGCGTCGAGCGGCTGCTCGGCGAGGGCGGGATGGCATCGGTCTACTTGGCCACGGACTTGAAGCACGACCGCAAGGTCGCGCTGAAGATCCTGAAGCCGGAGCTCGCCGCGGTCCTGGGTGGAGATCGTTTCCTCCAGGAGATCAAGGTCACCGCGAACCTCCAGCACCCCCATATCCTCCCCCTGCACGACTCGGGTGCCGCCGACGACCTCGTCTTCTACGTCATGCCGTACGTCGAGGGCGAGTCGCTACGGGAGCGCCTCGACCGGGAGAAGCAGCTGCCCGTCGACGAGGCGGTCCGGATCGCCGTCGCTGTGGGATCCGCACTGGATCATGCGCATCGTCGCGACGTCATTCACCGGGACATCAAGCCCGCCAACATCCTCCTGCAGGACGGCGAGCCGATGGTCGCCGACTTCGGCATCGCCATCGCCGTGAACGCCGCGGGAGGGACTCGGCTAACCGATACCGGACTCTCCATCGGCACGCCCCACTACATGAGCCCGGAGCAGGCCGCGGGTGACCGACAGCTCGACGGTCGAAGCGACGTGTATGCGCTGTCGGCCATGCTGTACGAGATGCTCACCGGCGACCCCCCGTTCGGCGGATCCACGGCCCAGTCGGTCCTGGCGAAGATCCTCACGGAGAAGGCGCCCCTCGCCAGCGACATGCGGGAGGCGACGCCGCCGCACGTGGCCGTGGCCATCCGCAAGGGGCTGGCCAAGCTCCCGGCGGACCGGTTCGCCACGGCTGCGGAGCTGGTGGAGGCGCTGGAGCGTCCTGGCTGGACGTCGGATCTCACCGGACCGGCCGTCGGGGCTGTCGGATCGGCGGCGGACCTCGGGACCACCTTACCGACGCGGCGGCGAAGGGCCCAGCCCTGGCTCGCCGCGGGAGCGGCTGTCGCCGGCCTCGCCCTGGGCCTGCTCGGGGGCGGGCTCCTGAGGTCGGCGCCGGATCCGGAGGTCCTGCGGGTCTCCCTCAGCGCCGAGGACCATCCCGACATCATCGCCATCGGCGACTCCCAGGACCGGGGCGCCTCCGCGGCGATCTCTCCCGACGGACGCTTCATCGTCTTCGTAGGCGTCACGGACGACGGCCAGCGTCTCTACCGCCGGGATCTCGACAGCTTCGAGGTCCGGGAGCTTCCGGGGACCGACGGGGGGTTCGACATGTCCATCACACCGGACGGGGCGTACGTGGTCTTCTACGCCGCGGGGGGCAAGCACGTCATCCCGGCGGACGGAGGGGTTCCCCGGCTCCTCCTCCCCGGCGGCACCTTCCCGTCCATGGTCGGCGACGACGGATTCCTCTACGGTACGGTGCTCACGGAGAACGGCACCGATCTGGTTCGGGTCCCTCTGGCCGGAGGCGAGCCCGAGCTCATCGCCGATTCCGATTCCAGCGGGATGCTCGTCCAGCCTCAGCTCCTGCCCGACGGGGAGACCATTCTCGCGAGCCGGGGCCCGATGTACGGCGAGGCGCTCTTCGACCGCTCCGAGCTGGTCCTCGTCGACGTCGGCTCGGGCGCGGTGCGCTCCATCATGCTCGGGGCCGCCCCCTACTATCTCGAGTCCGGCCACGTCGTCTTCTTCAGGGAGACCGGCGCGGTCCACGCCCCGTTCGACGCCCGGGAGCTGGAGTTCACCGGCTCCGTCCAGCCCTTCTACGGGGACGACGGGCTGACGGCCTTCCTCGACCTCGCGGTCTCCCGCACGGGGCACCTCGTCCTCCGGGAGAGCGTCGAGGGAGGAGGACAGCTCGTGTGGGTCGGCGTGGATGGCGCGCGGCTCGCGGCGGCCGGGCCCACCGGTCTCGTCGGCTCCGTGGACGTGTCGCCAGACGGTGAGCAGATCGCCGTCTCCATCGAGGACGACATCTGGGTCTATCCCTCCGAGCCAGGCGTGCCTCCGCTCCGCCTGACGCTCGGCGACCGTGCCTACGACCATCCGTCATGGACCAGGGACGGCCGCTTCCTCCTCATGAGAGGCGGAATCGGCAGTGACGCCGACATCTACCGGATCGCGGCCGACGGCACCGGGTCTCCCCAGCTTCTGCGCGATGAGCCCGTCGGGCTCTTTCGACCCTCCGCGGGACCCGGCGACACGGCGGTCTTCTACCAGAACGCCGGGGCGGACTCCACGCGCCGCGACGTCTGGGCGGTCTTCGGCGACTGGGACGACGCACGTGAGATCGTCGCCACCGAGGCGGAGGAGCGGGCGCCGGTCCTCTCCCCCGACGGGCGGTGGCTCGCGTACGTCTCGGATCGTACGGGAAACGACGAGGTGTACGTGACGAGGTTCCCCGAAGCCACCGGCCAGTGGCCCATCTCCAACGGCGGTGGATGGGAGCCGGTCTGGAGCTCCGACGGCTCGAGGATCTTCTTCCGAACCAGCACCGATTACCGCGTCGCCGACGTCGAGACGGAGCCGACCTTCCGCGTGACCGATGTCGACAGGCTCTTCCCCCGAGGTCCCTATGCCGCCAGCGAGCACGTCCGACTCTACGACGTGGCGCCCGATGGAGACCGGCTGGTCATGACCGAGGGCATCCGAGGGGCCACGTCCCTCAGGCTCGTTCTGAACTGGGCTCGTGAGCTGGAGGAGGGACGATGAGCCCGCGACACCCGGGGTCGGTCTCGAGCTCGGCAGCGGCGAGGGTGCTGGCCGCGTCGCTCCTCGCCGCCGTCACGGTCGCCTGCTCCCCCGGCGAGCCGCGGGACCCTCTCGCGTCTCCCGACGGCCGCAAGATCCTCCGGGTCGCCTACGAGCGCGAGGTGGACGTCCTCAACGCCCTCACCAGCCAGATGCTGGTGGACATCCACTTCTCCATGGTCGAAGGGCTGGTGACCACCGACGAGAACAACGCGTACGTGCCGGTGCTGGCCCGGGAGATCCCGACCATGGAGAACGGGGGGATCGTCGAGAACGCCGACGGCACCGTCGAGATGACGTGGCCTCTGCAGGAAGACGTCCGGTGGCACGACGGCGAGCCCTTCACCAGCGAGGACGTGTGCTTCACGTGGAAGTTCGTCACCGACGAGGGATCGCAGGTCTACAATCGGGACTGGTACCTGGGAATCGTCGGCTGCTCCATGCCCGACCAACACACCGTCGTCTTCACCTGGGATGGCCCGTACGGTTACTACGCCGGGCTCTTCGAGGCGATTCTCCCGGAGCACGTCCTGGGCGGGATGACCACGGAGGAGATCGTCAACTACACGCCCTACAATCGTGGCGACGAGCTCGTCGGGACGGGGCCCTTCGTCTTCGCCGAGTGGCGCTCCGGCGAGTACATCCGCGTGGTACGCAACGAGGACTACTGGCGGGGCCCGGATGTGCCGGCCATCGACGCGATCGTCTGGTCGTTCGTGCCGGACTCCAACACCCGCCTGAACGCCATGAAGGCCGGCCAGTACCACTACGCCCGGCTCGAGCCCACCCACGTGGAGGAGGTGCGAGACCTGGAGGGCTACACCACCCATCTGGTGAGCTCCAACACCTTCATGCATCTGGACCTGAGCCTGAACACGGCTCGGTCCGAGACCCTCTTCTCGGATCCGGAGGTGCGTCGGGCCATCTTCTATGCCATCGATCGGCACGCCATCGCCGATCAGCTCATGGAGGGGACGGTCCGGGTGGCGGACACGCCCATCAATCCGACGAGCCCGTACCACAACGAGGAGGTGGTGGCGGCCGTCTACGACCCGGAGGAGGCGCGCCGTCTCCTCGACGCGGCCGGATGGGAGCCGGGCGCCGACGGGATCCGGACGAAGGACGGGCAGCGCTTCTCCTTCACGATGCTGAACCGAGCGGGGACCGCCGACCGCATCGCCATCGCCCAGGTGATCCAGGCGCAGCTCAAGGACGTGGGCATCGAGGTCGATTTCCGCACGTTGGAGAGCGCCGCCTGGACCCAGACCTGGCGGACCGGGGACTGGGAGGCCGTGGTGAGCGCCTGGTTCCTGCCGGCCGATCCCAGCTTCACGGGCCTCTACGCCTGCGGGGGACCCAACAACATGACGGGGTTCTGCAATCCCGAGCTCGACGAGGTCATGGAGGCTTCGGACCGGGGGCTGGCCTTCGAGGATCGAAAACCGCTGCTGGACGAGGCCCAGCGCCTGCTGGCCGAGGACGGCCGGATGCTCCCGCTCTACTACAACGTGATTCCCGAGCTTGTCAGCGATCGGGTGACGGGGTATCGAGGGAGCGGGACGAACTTCGGGAGCTTCTGGAATCTGTGGCAGTGGGATCTACGGACGGAGTGAGCCGCTGCGCCGCCTCTTCGGCCAGATCCTCCGCCCATCCCTCCACCCGTCGCCCGCTGGCCGCCGAGAGCAGCGTCCACGCGCCTCGGCCGACGCCCAGCCCGATGGCGACGGCGGCCACCAGAATGGTGAAGAGCCCCAGCACGCCCGGCTCGAGCGTGTCCACCAGGGGGGCAGCCAGCATCAGCGCCCACGCCGGGGGAAGGAGGTGGGTCACGCGGCGGATCTTCGGCTCGGCCTTCTCCACCACCTCGATGACGGTCTCGTCTTCGCCCGGGGTCACCGAGACGCGGGTGCTCTTGAAGCGGTCCCTTCCGGTCCACCGTACCGATCCCAGGGCCTCGGTGATGGATCCGGTGGTGTCCACTTCGTCGTCGACGACCCGCATGAGCCGTCCGATGTCGCCCTCCCCGAGTCGGCCCGGCACCGCGCGCACGCTCTTCCGGACGGCAGGGGCCCCGCCCACCGAGCGTCGGAGGCCCCGCCCCTGATCGAGTGTCGCCACGGCCCTCGTCAGCGCGGCGTCGGAGATGCCGACCTCCCGGGCGATCTCTCTCAGATCGTCCAGGGAGAGCCCGCGGGCCCCGGGCGCCATCTCCGCGTCCTCCAGATCCGTGGCCCGCTCGAGAATCATCGCGACCTCCCGATCGGTGAACCTGCGACTGTCCTCCGTCACGTCTCGGCCCTCCCCTCGAGAGCTCCCTGCCTCATCGTCTCCACGTCGCTTCCAGCACCCGTCTCCAGTTTCCGTACGATATGCGCTCCAGCTCCGGTTCGCTGAAGCCCGCTTCCCGGAGCGCCTCCATCAGCCGCGGGAGCCCCGAGGCGTCGCCCAGGGCGTGGGGGATCTCGGCGCCGTCGAAGTCCGAGCCCAGGGCCACGTGCTCCACGCCGACCAGGTCGGCGACGTAGCGGGCGTGTCCAGCGATCGTCGAGAGCGGTGTGTCGGGATCACTCCGTCCATCCTCCCGCAGGAAGCCCACCGCGAAATTCAGCCCCACGACTCCGCCGCTCAGCGCGATCACGTCGAGCTGTGCGTCGGTGAGATTCCGAGGAGACGGGCACAGGGCGTGTGCGTTGGAGTGGGTCGCCACGATGGGCGCCTCGCTGACTCGCGCCACGTCCCAGAAGCCCTGGGCGTTCAGGTGGGAGCAGTCCACCAGGATGCCCAGCTCGTTGCACCGACGGATCAGTCGTCGGCCAGCCGTCGTCAGCCCGGGACCCGTGTCCGGATGGCGCGGGAAGTCGAAGGGGACCCCGTGGCCGAAGACGTTCGGGCGGCTCCACACCGGCCCCAACGACCGGAGGCCGGCCTCGTACAGGACGTCGAGCGTCTCGAGTCGGCTGTCGATGGCCTCGGCTCCCTCGATGTGGAGGATCACCCCGAGACCGTCCTCTCTCCGGTCGACGCTCCGATCCAGTCCCTCGACGTCGCGGATGATCCGAAGGTCGCCCTCCGAGGCGCTCACCAGTCGGAACAGGTCCGACATCACCGCCAGGGTGAAGCGTCGCGCCGACCGAGGATCAAGCTTCGACGGGAGCGGGACGGACCATGCCCCGGGAACCGTCTCCCCGTCCTCGTCCAGGACGGGATTCTTCTCCCTTCTCCAGGCCGGTGAGGCGGTGAAGATGGCGAAGAAGCCCGCCACCAGACCCCCAGTGCGGGCACGGGGCATGTCGAGGTGCCCGTCGCGCCTCCGCGCCAGGAAGGCGTCCACCGCGGTCTCTTCGCCGTGGCGAAGCTTGGTGAGCGTGTCGTTGTGTCCGTCGATGACGGGGATCGTCTCGGATCGGGTCATGGGAAGAATCTAGCCGTGGTCCCCTCGGCGGGTGAGATTGCGCCCGCCATGGCCACCTACGTCCTCCGCCGGCTCGTCCAGATGGTTCCCCTCATGCTGGGGATCACCGTGGTGCTCTTCGCCGTGATCCAGGCCGCGCCCGGAGGTCCGGAGGCGGCGCTCCTCGAGTCCGATCGCTTCATCGACCCGGCCGTCATCGAGGCGTACCGGGAGCGCCTGGGTGTCGACCAGCCCGTGCCGGTCCAGTACGCGAGGTGGCTGGGCGCGGCAGTCCGGGGTGATCTGGGCGTCAGCTTCTCCACCACGCGCCCGGTGTCGGAGATGATCCTGGAGCGCCTGCCGGCGACGCTCGAGCTCATGGGGGCGTCTTTTCTCCTCGCCGCCGTGCTCGCCTTCCTCCTCGGGGTCTTCAGCGCCCGACATCAGTACAGCGCGTTCGACCATTTCGGCACCGGCCTCTCCTTCGTGGGGATCGCCATGCCGGTCTTCTGGTTCGCCCTCATCCTCCAGCTCGTTCTCGGCGTCTGGCTGGGATGGCTTCCGGTGGCCGGAACGGGGACCATCGGCGCGTCCTCGCTGGGGGACCACCTTCTCCACCTCGTTCTGCCCGCCACCGTGCTGTCCCTCCGCTACGTCGCCGGATGGTCGAGATATCTGCGCTCCAGCATGCTGGACACCTTACGAAGCGACTACGTACGTACCGCCCGGGCCAAGGGGCTCTCCGAGCGTGTGGTCGTGTGGGGGCACGCCCTGCGCAATGCCATGATCCCGGTGGTGTCGGTCATGGCGCTGAATCTGGCGGGCTTGTTCTCCGGAGCGGTGATCACCGAGACCATCTTCGCCTGGCCCGGGATCGGGAGAATGTTCGTCCAGGCCATGTTCGCCCGCGATTACCCGCTCCTCATGGGCATCCTGCTCCTGGGCTCCAGCATGGTCGTCTTCTTCAACCTCGTCGCCGACGTGGTCTACGGGGTGCTCGATCCGCGAATCCGCTATGACTAGAGCGTCGGAATCGAGGAGCTCGGGGATGGCCCGCCTGGTGTGGCGTCGCCTCAAGCGCCACAAGCTCGCCGTGGCATCGATGGCCATCGTGTGCATCGTCTCGCTGCTCTGCCTCGCTGCGCCGCTCGTCGCGCCGTACGACTTCGACCGCATCGACCTCGGGAGCATACGTCAGCCTCCCTCCCCGGAGCACTGGTTCGGCACCGACGACCTGGGCCGCGATCTCTTCACGCGGATTCTGTACGGCGGACGCATCTCGATCCTCATCGGGCTCCTCGCGGCGCTCATCGGGACGGGCTTCGGATCTCTCGTCGGAGCGCTGGCCGGCTTCTACGGGGGCCGGGTCGACGGCCTCCTGATGCGCTTTACCGACGTCGTCTACTCGATCCCGACGCTCCCGTTGCTCATCGTCCTCGCCTCGTACACGCAGGCAGGCGCTCTCTCCATGGCCGTGGCGGTGGGCGTGCTGTCCTGGATGGCCATCGCCCGGGTGGTTCGGGGGGAGGTGCTCAAGATCCGCGAGATGGAGTACGTGGAAGCGGCACGGAGCCTCGGCGCCACCAACGCCCGGATCATCGCGCGACACATCCTACCGAACGCCGCGGGACCCATCGTCGTCGGGGCCACCCTGGCCGTGGGCAATGCCATCATTCTCGAGTCGTCCCTGTCCTTCCTCGGCCTCGGGGTCCAGCCGCCCACGCCGACGTGGGGGAACATGCTCATGGATGCCCAGGCCACCATGGCGAGCCAGCCCTGGCTCTCCATCTTCCCGGGGCTGGCCATCCTGCTGGTGGTTCTCTCGGTGAACTTCCTGGGCGACGGGCTCCAGGACGCCCTGGATCCCCGGGCGGAGCTTCGCTGAGGACGGCCGAAGCTCTTCTCCCCGCCGTCGCGCCCCAACCTCCATCGACAGGAGGGCCACGCCAGGGGTCAGCGGAGTCGAAGCTCGTCCAGCTCCGTCCGCGCCTGGGGTTCGCACACTTCCTCGCCGTCCAGGAAGTCGCGGATGGCGTCGCGTTGCCGTTCGGCATCCTCCTCGCCGGTGCGCAGCAGCTCCCGGATGTAGTCCGGCTGGAAGGAAAGGAGCGACAGGACGCCCGGGCTGGCCGTGGCGTGGGTTCCGAGCCCTCGTATCATCCAGCGGAGCGCCGGCGGCAGCTCTCCGGCCCGACGGCCCGCCACGGCTTCGAGGTCGCAAGACGGGCGCAGGACGTACAACCCGATCTTCCGGAACGCGGCCCCGTCGCCGGCCCGCTCACTGTAGCCCCGATCCACCAGATGGTTGACTCGGCGGAGTCGCCGGACGTCGCTCGACAGGTGATGGAGAAAGGCCGCGTTCACCACCGTGCCGGCGACCTGGCCCGGCGACGGGTAGTCGGTGGCGAATCCCTCCGGCCGCTCCCGGATCTGCCCGTGGTGCGTCGAGACGACGAAGATCCGATCCACGCCGAGAGCGACGAGGGGTGAAAGCGGGGAGTCCAGCCGGACCTCTCCATCCCCGTGCCATTCGTCGCCGAGCCGCTGGGCGGGAAAGAGAAGCGGGAGGGCGGCAGACGCCATCACATGGCGGACGGTCAGCTCCGTCGACACCGCGCGGCGACCTCCTCGCCTCCACAGCTCCGGGAGCTCGGCTCCCTGGGACCAGACGACCGACTCGCCTGTCGTGTAGGACGTGGTGGTGAGGAGGACGCTACGAAGCGGGCCTTCGACAAGGCGCGCCGCGATTCCGGGGATCTGATCGTCGTGACCCCCATGAGCGTTCAACTCGTCATCGAGCAGACGCCGGAGGGGCTCGCAGTCCACGAGCGCGCGGGGACGCGGTACGGCCTTCTTGCCCCCTCCCACCAAGCGGGCGCCCCAGAAGAGGACCTTCCCGAGCAGGTCCAGAGTGCCCACCCGCATGACCGAATCCGGCTCGAGACGTTCCCACAGCTCGGCGAGCCGGTGGGCTCTCTCGTGGAACGCGCCGGGCTGCGAGGCGAGATACGCTGCGTTGATGGCTCCCGATGAGACGCCTGCGATCGCCGTGAAGTCACACCGATCGGGAAGCCGTCTCGCCAGACAACGGAGAAAGCCCACCGCATAGGCCGCTCGAGCTCCGCCGCCCAGGAGTAGAAGACCGGTGCCGCCAATGGGCTCGGTCGTCTGCTTCGGGGGTGCCAAGCGCTCCTCCCTGCTTCTGCGGTCTCCTCAGGTCCAGCGAGCGGCCCCCACTCGCATCGTCCCCTCGTTCCACGAATCGCGCGGGGCCGGCGCCGGTTCCCGGTTCCCTGCTTCCGTCTTCAGCGTTCGCCCGGCTCGCTTCCCTCGCCCAACGGGCTCGTCGGATCCCCGGGTCCCCCGGCTTCGGTCCGGGTGCCCGGACGGCTCGTTCCCGGATCCGTGGCGTCCTCCGCCGGCTCCTCGTCCGGGGAGTCGATGGAGTCGGACTCTCCGTCCGCCACCGCTGGCAGGGCCGTCACGGGAAACGCTCGGATGGCTTCGACGATGCCGCGGGCCGCTCGATCCGGGTCATCGACGATGACGCCCCGGTCACGAGGGCTGGTCAGGAAGCCGGTCTCCAGGATCACGGCGATGGTCATCGGATGCAGGGCGTGCTCGTACCGCCGGAAGTTGAAGGCGTAGTAGTTGCGCATGCGCCGCGTGGAGGTGGTGATGTGGCGGAGCCCCGTCGCCTTCCCGTAGCTGCGTTCCAGCAGGGACGCGATGTCCGCCGCCCGGCCCGTGGCGTCTCGCCTGGGAGACGCCACCCGGTATCCGGACGCTCGCGTGTCTAGACTGCCGTCGGCGTGTATGGACACGAAGAGATGAGCCCGATAGCCGGGGGGCACGACGGCGGGCAGGATCTCCACCTCGTATCCCGACGTCTCGAGGAGAGCCGCCGTTCGGCGCGCCACCTCGAGGTTGGCCTCCCACTCGTGGATGTCCTCCCAACGAGTTCCGTTGTCCCTGAGGCCCGAAAGCTCCGCTGGAGCCTCTCCCGCTCGCCAGTGCCCGGCCTGGAGGGCGATCTTCACGGGTCCGCCCGGCGGTCGCCATTCGGCGGGCGTCGGAATCGGGCCGGGATACCGGTTGCGGTATCGACGGCGATAGCGCCGCCGACGGTCGTTCCCGTCGGAGGACCCCCTGCGGACCTCGGGTGCGGCAGGCGCAGTGGGTGCGAGGGACTCGACGGTCTCGCCGGACTCTCCGGGCTCGACGGTTTCTTGGGACTCGACGGACTGGACGGCCGGGTCGACGCTCTCCGCTTCGCGAACCGTCGCGGACGAGGCGTCCACTTCACTGACGGCGGCGGACGAGGCATCGACGTCGTTGGCGGGTGCGGACGGGGCCTCCACGTCGTCGCCGGGTGCGGACGGGTTCGTCGGACCCTCCTGCGATGTCTCCGTGGTGCCCCCGGCCAGGAAGAGGAGCGCGAGGGCCACGAAGCCCGCGTGGAGACTCCATCGACGGGGTCTCATCTGCTCAGCGCTCCTCCGTTGTCGCGTCCTGGGGCCCGGACCTTCCGGCGCCGTCGTCGTCGCCGCCTCCACCGACCGGTGACGTCATGCGCCACCCACCGGTAGCTCCGTTCCGGCGATGACCTCGAGATTCGGAAGCATCACGATCTCGATGCGCCGGTTGAGACGGCGGCCTTCCCGATCTTCGTTGGCCGCGACGGGCTGATGCTCACCGTACGCCGCACCGGAGAGGTTCGAGGGGACCACGCCCGCGTCGATGAGAAGGCGGACGACGGCCAGCGCTCGGGCGCTGGAGAGCTCCCAGTTCGAAGGGAAGCGCTCCGTGGCGATGGGGACGTTGTCGGTGTGTCCCTCCACCTGGAAGGTCCGGTCGGGGAAGTCGGCCAGGACCCGGCCCACCTCTCGGATGACCTCTCGACCCTCCGTGCCCAAGCTCGCGCTGCCCGACGGGAAGAGCACGTCCTGGGGCAGCTCGATCACCATGCGTCCCCGATCGATGGAGACGCTCAACTGACCCGCGTCCATCATGGACCGGAAGCGGCCGAGGACGTCCTCGTAGATGGCGTTCCGCTCGCGCACCTCCTGCTCCACCGCCCGGAGCGCCTCCAGGCGCCGCTGCATCGACTGAAGCTCCGCGCCGCGGAGGCCCACCATCGTCTCGAGGCGCGCGTTGGCCGCCCGCGCCTCCTCCAGCTCGCTCGCGAGACGTCGCTGCTCGCTCCGGAGCGTCCGGATCTCCGACCGGAGCGCCACCTCCACGGAGTCGTGCAAGGTCGCGGCGACGGCCATCTCCTCCCGGAAGCGAGCTCGCTCGGCCTCCAACTGCTCTTCGAGACGCTCCAGCTCGGATTCCGTCTGGCGGAGGTCGTTCATCGCGGTCTCGTACGTGCTCTTCTTCACGCATCCGGAGAGGAGAACCGTGGAAAGCAGGAGACAGGGAAAGCCGAGCCGTGATCGCATCAGTCGGTCGCGTGTGTGCCGTCGGTCCAAGTGTCGGTGGAGGCTTCCGAAGCTATCGCACGACGACGCCTTTCGACATCCGCCATCGTCGGGCCCCGGGGCGCGATGGTCTCGTTACCCGTGCATCTCCCACGCGCACCGGGCCTCCGTCCGGTCGAGCCACGCCCTCGCGGGCTGACCCACGCCCGGCGCGCCGAGCCACTCCGTGGCCGGTTCGCCTATGGGCGCACCGGGGGGCGGGCTGGGAAACCCGGGGAGCGTCATGGGCTCCATCGGTCGTTGGAGGAAGCGCTCGATGTCGCTGGCGAGAAGGATCGCGTGGGGCTGATCCACCTCCACGACCAGCGCTGCGTGAAGGTCCCGGAGCGTGGCGGTGGCGGCCGCGCGGACCTGGGGCATGTCGGCGTCGTCGGCCAGGCGCTTGATCCCGTCCACGACGACGGCCTCCACCGCACGCTTCACCTCACCTTCGTAGGCCCCCGCGGTGGAGGCGCCGAAGGTGGCGTCGACGAGACGTGTGAGCACGTCCTCGAGGGAAGGCAGCGACGGATCGAAGATGGCCTGCTCCACCATGCGCGCCCCGCGCTCCGGGGTGAGCAGGGACGACACCGTATGGCTGGCGGCCACGACGGCCGGCGTGACGGCGTCGAAGGCCGAGCCGGTGTAGCGGGGGAAGAGCTCCCGGGTACCCCTCCAGCCCGGAGGCCGTGGCGGGATCGCCTCCACCACCTCCGCGGGCACGGTCAGCTCCGAGGGTCGAAGGGTCCTCATCAGCGCGTCCAGAGCCCGGATCTGTTGATCCGCGGGCACCCGCCACAGGGGAGTCAGGCCACCACCGCGCATGGCATACGTGTACTGAAGGCCCCCGACCGCGCTGGCGGTCGATTCCACCTGGTAGCGGTGGTGCATGTAGAGTGGCACCAGAACGTCCTCGATGGTCGACATGGGTCGGCCGCTACGAATGGCCTGGACGCCGAAGCGCTCCATGGCGGCGGCCCGGACGTCCATCATCCGGTTCAGCTCGGCGGCCACGTCGGTGCCGTTGGCCCACTGATCCGCCTGGGGCGACGTGGCGACGTCCTGATTGGTCATGTAGCGGATATCCTCTGCCCAGGCCTCGTCCAGGATCCCGGCGAGCGTCTCCGCCTCGTCCGTGCCTTCGGGCAGGTCGCTGTACCCGTACCGGATCGCCACCCGATCCCATTCCCCGATGCCGTCGTCGTAGACGTCCGAGTGGTCCAGCGTGCCGTCGGCGTTCAGGCTCACCAGGGGATGGGGGTAGTCCATGACCGAGATCCGTCCGACCTGGCTGTTGTAGTAGTTGTGGCCCAGGCCGATGGTGTGTCCCACCTCGTGGGCGGACAGTTGGCGGATGCGGGCGACGGCCCACTCCGCCAGCTCCGGTGGGTCCTCGTCGCCCACGGTGTAGGGCGAGAGCAGTCCCTCGGCGATCATGTAGTCCTGCCGGATCCGCAGCGAGCCCAGGGTGACCACACCCTTGATGATCTCGCCCGTCCGGGGGTCGGACACCGATCCTCCGGTGGACCAGCCTCGCGTCGAGCGATGCACCCAGTTGATGACGTTGTAGCGTGCGTCCAGGGGACTGATGGAGTCCGGGCGCATCCGGACCTGGAAGGCGTCGACGTAGCCCGCCGCCTCGAAGGCCTCGTTCCACCATCGGGCGCCGTCGAGCAGCGCCGATCGCACCGGCTCCGGCGTCCCCGGATCCAGGTAGTAGACGATGGGCTCCACGGGTGGGCTCCGCTCCGCGGCCGGATTCTGCTTCTCCAGTCGGTGTCTCCGGATGTAGCGTTGCGTCATGTCGACGCCCAGATCCACGCTGTAGTCCTGCCAGGAGACCGATCCGAAGCCGGCGCGCGGATCGAAGGCCCGCGGCTCGAATCCTTCGTCGGGCAGCTGCACGAAGGAGTGGTGGATGCGGATGGTGGCCGCCTCGCCCGTCGAGGCCACGTCTCCGACGCCCTCGAGTGCGCCGCCCCCGCCGCCGAAGCCTCCGCCGCCGCCGTCCTGCCGGACGAAGGTCAGCTGCACCTCCAGCTCGGTGTTCTCCGGGAAGGCGTCGGTGAACTCCATCCAGATCGTGCTCCGGCTCTCGTCGAGACGGTAGCTGCCAGGACGCATCCGGTTCCCGGCCCCGATGGGATCCCGCAGCAGGAAGTCGGAGAGGTCGACCAGAACTCGCCCGTCGGTCTCCGCCGCGGCGGTGAAGCCCCAGAGGATCGACCGGGCGAAGGCGTCGCGTACCGCCCGCTCCTCCGCGGGGTTGTCCGTGCTCGCTCGGAACCGGTAGTTCGGCTGGATCATGAGGACCTTCCGGCCGACGCGCTCGAACTCTACGATCCGCGATCCGCGGAGGGCACCCCGGTCCAGGCCCAGATCGTTCGAGCCGAGGCCGGCCCCGTATCCCACGTAGTGGATCATCTCGGTGTCGAGGGCGGGAATCTCCATCCAGAGCCGGCCCAGATCCGCGTCCCAATACAGGGGGAGCATCCCGTCCATCCGCTCCATCCCCTCCGTCTTCTCTTCGATGGACGGAAGAGGACCGTCCTCCTGCGCCACCGCCGGAAGGGGAACGCTCCACGGGCCCGCCGCGAGGAGCCAGAGCAGGGGGAGGACCATGGCGGGAAACGACGAGGACCGGCTCGAGGGCCGGGAGTGGCTCGGATGCATCGGGGCTCCTGACTTGGGATCGTGCGAGGCGTGTCTTGCGGGCGATGGCGGGACGGATCTCCGACGACGGTCGGGACGTCGAGGCCGGCATATTGGCACCCCGGGAGCGACTTGGCGAGAGCGGTCGCCGCGTCGCGCCGCGCACCCATCGCCGCGAGGCCTCGGACCGGTCGTCCCCGAGGCGGATGGTCGGGGGAGACGAGCGTACCCCCTCGCGGCGCTTTACACGTCCGGGCGGCCGAACGATGTTCGGCCTCCCATCCCGCGCCGGACTCGAAGGATCCGGGCCGGCGCCGAATCATCCCTCGACGAGGTGACGATGCCGGAGCGACTCAGGGTCGGCGTGATCGGAGCGGGTCGTTGGAGCAAGACGGCCCATCTTCCGGGCTTCGTACGGTCTCCTCTGGCCGAGCTCGTGGCCATCTGCGACCTGCACGAGGATCTGGCCCAGGAGGCCGCCGATCGCTTCGACATCCCCGACGTGACCACGGAGGCCGAGGAGATCCTGGCGCGCGACGACATCGATGTCGTGGACGTGGTGACCCGGGGAGATCATCAGGATCTGGTCTTCGCCACGTTGGAGGCCGGCAAGCACTGCCTCGTGGAGAAGCCGGTCTGCCACGACTTCAGGGACGTGTGGCGTGCTCATGCCCTGGCGAGCTCGAAGGGCCTGAAGACGAAGGTGGGGTTCACGTTCCGCTACGCCCCGGCGGTCCTGTACATGTTCGATCTCATCCGCCGGGGATTCGTAGGCGAGCCCTATGTCTTCAACGGGTTCGAGCAGAATTCCCAGTGGCTCGATCCCGACAATCCGATGGACAAGCGGATCCACCGCGAGCGGCCCGAGGACGAGCCCGAGTGGGGTACCGATCCGACACGGGAAGGCATCACGGTGAGCTCCCTGGAGGGATACGGCGCGCCCACCATCGACATCGGTCTGGAGTGCGTGGGCAGCGGTCTCACCGAGGTGGTGGGACGGATGGCCAACATGGTCCCGTATCGGCGGCGGACGAACCTGGACACGGAGCGCGAGCGCATCAACATCGACGATGCCGACATGTTCATCGGCGAGGCGGAGAACGGCGCCCTCTTCTCCCTCCAGTCCAGCTACGTGACGATAGGAAACTACCCGGGCATCGAAGCGCGGATCTTCGGCTCCGAAGGGGCCGTCCAAGTGCGCCTGGTGGAGGAGTTCGGCGTGATCCAGACCATCCACACGGCGACCCCCGACGCCGTCGAGTTCGTCCAGAGGGAGATCCCGGAGCGGTACTTCCCGCCCGGATACCGGCCGGGAGACCACTGGGGTACGGCATTCTACGCGAACCTCGTGCATGACTTCTGCCGGGAGATCCTGGCCGACGACGACACCAACCAGGGCGACTTCGCCCAGAGCGCCCGGGTGCAGGAGATCATCAACGCCGTCGCCCTCTCTCACCGGGAGCGGCGCTGGGTCGATCTCCCCCTCGACGGGCCCGTGGACGACGGCCAGCGGACCCCGTACTGAGATGAGCGACCGTCACGTACGCTGGGGCGTCCTCAGCACCGCCAACATCGGTCGCGCGGCGGTGAACCCCGCCATCCAGGCCTCCGTCAACGGAGCGCTCGTCGCCGTCGCCTCCCGGAGCGCCGAACGGGCCTCGGCGTTCGCCGCCGAGCACGGCATCCCCCGCTCGTACGGCTCGTACGAGGAGCTCCTGGGCGACGACGCCATCGACGCAGTGTACATCCCGCTTCCCAACAGCCTGCACCGGGAGTGGACGATCCGAGCGGCCGAGTCGGGCAAGCACATCCTCTGTGAGAAGCCCCTGGCGATGGACGCCGGCGAGTGCGAGGAGATGCGGGACGCCGCCGAGGACGCCGAGGTGAAGCTCATGGAAGCTTTCATGTACCGCTTCCATCCGCGGACGGAGCGGGTCGTGGAGCTGCTGCGCTCGGGAACCATCGGACGGCCCCGCATCGTCCGGAGCGCCTTCACCTTCCGCTTGCGGAGCCGGGACAACATCCGCCTCGACCCCGATCTGGGCGGTGGGGCGCTCATGGACGTGGGCTGTTACTGCGTGAACGTGTCGAGGACGCTCGCGGGCGAGGAGCCGGAGACGGCCCAGGCCAGCGCGCACTGGACGGATCGAGGCGTGGACGACCTCTTCACCGGGATCCTCCGCTTCCCCGGCGGGTTGATGGCCCACTTCGACTGTGCCCTCACATTGGAACGCTCCGAAGCGTACGAGGTCGCCGGGACGGACGGCTCGTTGCGCATCGAGTCGGCCTTCCTGCCCGGGACGGGCGACGTGGAGATCGTGGAGAGCCGGGGTCGGGGCGGTGCCACGCGGCATACCGTCGACGGTGGCGACGAGTATCGCCTGATGGTGGAGCACTTCGCGGACTGCATCCTCCAGGACCGGGCGCCCCGGTACTCCGCCGCGGAGGCGGCGGCGAACATGCGTGCCATCGAGGCCCTCTACCGGTCCGCGCGCTCGGGCGGCGATCCGGTGGCGGTGACTTCGTAGGTCGGGACGTCAGACTCCGGTCCGACGGAAGCGGAGACGTCCCGCGACGGGCTCTCCGCAGTCCATGAGCGTTACGGGACCCTCGAGGATGCCGCCGTCGTTCTCCACGTCGAGGATCCCGGAGATCCTCCCTTCGCATCCCTGTGCATCGGTGTAGGCGACGTCGATGCGCAGCAGACCCCGTATGGCCACCGCGCTCACGTCGCCCTCCACAGCCACCGGATCGGAGATGCTGAGCGTGCCCGCGCTCCGGCCCGGCGAGGCGGCTTCGAGTCGGAGCGTGGCGCCGAAAGTCTGCCCGTCGGCCGTCAGGCTCCCGGTGTAGGCACCCACCACGGGTGGCCCCCCCGGTCCGGGCGGCGGAGTGGGCGCGCAGCCGGAGACCGCGAAGAGGATGAGGGAGAGGACGGAGAGAAGAGAAGGACGGTGGGGCGGGAGCTCGGGCGCGCCGGCCGACAGGCTCTGCGGGAATGGGTGCGCTCCCGGGCCGTGTTTCCTCAGACCTCGCTCGCGCCTACCTTCATCGCGTTCCTCGAAGCCCTGGCGTTCCTCGAAGGGGCCTCGGCTCCGCTCGCTGCGCGCCCGCTCGCGCATGGGAAGGCGCTTCAGCTCGAACATGACCGTTCTCCTCTGTGGCCGGCTCGGACGTGGGCGTCGCGTGGGAGCGGGACGCCCGGGGACGGTGAGGCGACGACGGCTCACGAAACCCCGGCACGGGGATCCAGCGTATAGTAG
>JAWVZK010000025.1:0-21564 GCA_033722275.1 Longimicrobiales bacterium
ACCCCCGAGGAGGCACAGGCGGAGATTCCCGCCGACGCCCTCAAGCAGGTGCTTCTGAACCTGGTCCAGAACGCCCAGGACGCGCTCGGGGACGAGGGCAGCATCGGCATCCGCGTGACGCGGTCGGAGAACAACGTGCGTATCGACGTGGTGGACTCCGGTCCGGGCATCGAGGACGACGCGCTCCCCCGGATCTTCGATCCGTTCTTCACGACCAAGGCCGACGTGCGCGGTGTGGGCCTGGGTCTCTTCACCGCGGCGGGGATCGTCCGCGGTCACGGGGGGCGGATCGCGGCGTCGAACCGTGCCGACGCCCGCGGGGCTCGCATCACGGTCGAAGTGCCTCGGGCCACCTCGGTTCCGTCGGAGGTGACGGCATGAGCGAGGCCCGCCTCCTCCTCGTCGACGACGACCGCACGTTCCGTCTCTCCACGGCGGCGCTCCTGCGGCAGGACGGCTACGAGGTCGCCGAGGCGGCGGACGGACAGGCCGCGGTGGAGCGGCTGAAGGCGGAGCGCTTCGACCTCATCCTGCTGGATCTGCGGATGCCGGGCCTCGACGGGATCGGCATCGTGGAGGTTCTCCGCACATGGGGTCACGACACGCCCATCCTCATGATCAGCGGCTACGGGACCGTCGACACCGCGGTCGACGCGCTGCACACCGGCGCCGACGACTTCCTCACGAAGCCGGTGGAGCCGGATGTCCTCAGCGCGCGGGTGGAGAAGCTCCTGGCGAGACGCCCGACCCTGTCTCCGAAGGGCCGGTCACCGGACGGCATCGTCGGTCGCTCGGAGGGAATCCGCTCCGTCCTCGAGATCGTCGAACGGGTGGCGCCCACCGATGCAACCGTCCTGGTCACCGGAGAGACCGGCACCGGCAAGGAGCTCGTCGCCCGTGCAATCCACGAGCGCTCGGAGCGGTCCGAAGGCCCCTTCGTGGCGGTGAACTGCGCCTCCCTCGCGGAAGGCCTTCTGGAGTCCGAGCTCTTCGGACACGAGAAGGGGGCGTTCACCGGTGCGGTGCGCCAGCGGAAGGGATTGTTCGAAGCCGCCGAGGGAGGGACGATTCTCCTCGACGAGATCGGCGACGTGTCGCCGGCGATGCAGCATCGCCTTCTCCGGGTGCTGCAGGAGCGGGAGTTGACTCCCGTGGGAGCCGTCCGGCCCGTATCGGTGGACGTCCGGGTGGTGGCCGCCACCAACAAGCATCTCCGGACGGAGATGGAGGCGGGTCGCTTCCGCGACGACCTGTACTACCGGCTCAACGTGGTCCGGATCGAGCTTCCCCCCCTCCGGGCGCGGAAGGAGGACATCCCCCTCCTGGTGGAGGCGTTCTTCACCCGGGTGGGGCGCCCTTCCCACGAGGGGTGCTCGCCCCTGGCCATGCGGTTGCTCCAGGCGTATCCGTGGCCGGGAAACGTCCGCGAGCTCTTCGCGGCCCTGGAGAGCGCGCGCATCAGGGCCGGAGACCGCCGCATCGAGGCGCAGCACCTCCCCGAGGAGGTTCGGGAGGCTCGCGAGAGGACGGCCGCGGGCTCGGACCGTGAGCGTTACCGGAGCGACAAGCCGCCGGCGGACGAACGGAGCGCCATCGTCGACGCTCTGGCGAGAACCGGCGGCACGCGGGCCGAAGCCGCGCGACACCTGGGGATGAGCCGTACCACGCTCTGGCGGAAGATGAAGGAGTACGGGATCGAGGGCTGAGGCCGGCCTCTGCGGTCCGGGTCGATTCCCGGGAGCGCCGAGGGCGGAGTCGCCCGCTCACCGGAGCCTGCGGCGACCGCCTCAGCCAAGGGGCGTGTCGGACCGCGCCGCTCGGGCACGTGTCCTCAGAGCGCCGACGACGAAGAGGACCGCTCCCAAGGCCACCAGGATCACCGGCACGTTGTAGGTGGTCCGCCCGACGCCGAAGGTGGACACGACGCTCCGGAGGGTATCGGGCGCCGCCCCCTTCAGGGTGGGCTCCCCCGAGCGGACTTCGATGGCGTAGGTGAGGGTGTCGTAGGGGACCACGGCGCGGTAGGCGACCTCGACGAGGCCTCGCCTGGGCGACTCCACTCGCTCGTACCATCCCCAGGCTTCGCGACCGTCGATGCGCAGCGCCTCCACCGGGTCGAAGACGGCGTCGGGATCCTCCGCCGTCGCGATGGCGTCTTCCCGTGCCTCCATCACCTCGCCCCGGCTCATCGCGCCTGGATGTCCGTCGACGTGGATGACGCTCGAGCCACTCAGTCCCGTGTGGCCCCATGCCGTATGGAAGAGAACGTCGCGCTCCGGAAAGGTCCTGGGGGGCAGGGCGCGCTCCGGCTGCAGGGTGAAGCCTGTCGGTGGATCCTGGATCTGGGGTCCCTCGAAGCGGGGGACGTCACACGCCGAGGCGAGGGTGAGGGCCACCAGGAGCGGCGTAGGCCTTCGGGGGCGTCTCATCAAGATCCTCCGATCGGCGGATGCGTCTGGACAGGGTGCGGGCCCGGCGGCGGAAGCGCCAGGGCACCGGGCCCGCTTGTTCCGGATCGGTTCGGCGTCGCATGTTGGGCCCTCCCGCCGCACGCCGGCGAAGCCCAGACATCAAAGGAGTGCCCGCGATGACCGTGAGCCCCGTTCAGCCAGCGACCGTGCACCCCCCGGGCCCCGCGACCCCGGGGACGACCGCCTCGACCCGTGGGCCCACGCCCTCGAGGCGGGAGGCCACCACGCCGACGCCGAAGCGCACCGCGGTGCGGCTCCGGACCGCGACGCTCGCGGTCCCGGCCCGGCTCGGGATCCTGGTCCTCCTCCTCGTCGTCGCCGCGGCCACGACCGTGCGGGGCCAGGGCATGGACGATGTCGAGATCCAGACCATCGAGGTGGCGGAGGGCGTGTACATGCTCATGGGACGTGGTGGAAACATCGGGGTCTCGGTGGGCGACGACGGCGTGTTCCTCATCGACGACCAGTTCGCGCCCCTCACCGATCAGATCCTGGCGGCCATCGCGGAGATCACCGACGAGCCCGTCCGCTTCGTCTTCAACACGCATTGGCACGGCGACCACACCGGGGGGAACGAGAACCTGGGCGAGGCCGGTGCCCTCATCGTGGCCCACGACAACGTCCGCCAGCGGATGAGCGCGGAGCAGATCCTCGAGCGGATCGGGCGACCCCCCTCCACCACCCCCGCCTCGCCGACCGGCGCCCTCCCCGTGGTGACGTTCAGCGAGGACGTGAGCTTCCACCTCAACGGGGGCGA
Organism: Longimicrobiales bacterium; assembly: GCA_033722275.1. Taxonomy (GTDB): domain Bacteria; phylum Gemmatimonadota; class Gemmatimonadetes; order Longimicrobiales; family Gaopeijiaceae; genus UBA2589. The sequence continues at coordinate 3,229 of JAWVZK010000025.1, forward strand.
GCTGCACGCCTTCCACGTAGCGAACGCCCATACCGATGGCGATGCCATCGTCCACTTCCAGGCGGCGAACGTGGTCCACATGGGCGACACCTTCTTCCGCGGGCGCTTCCCTTTCATCGACACGGCCAGCGGAGGGTCTATAGACGGCCTCATCGCGGCCGTTGGAGAGGCCCTGTCCGTCATGGACCCCGACACCCGCATCATTCCCGGTCATGGCGCGCTCGCCACCCGGGAGGATCTCCGGGTGTACGCCGACGCCCTCAAGGAGATGCGCGATGCCGTCGCCGGGCTGATGGCCCGAGGGATGAGCCTGGAGGAGATCCAAGCCGAGCGGCCCATCCGTGCCTATGCTGCGCTCTGGGACCAGGACCGGGAGTCGGAGGACGTCTTCGTGGCCACCATCCATCACGGTCTCGGCGGGCGGTAGATCCGCGCTGCGGCCGCCGGCTCAGGAGGTGCGCACCAAACGTCCATTGGACGGTTCCGCTGTGCAACGAGAGCTGTACGACCGCTGCACAATCCCCGTCTGTCGGCCTTCCGGAGACGCCGTGGTCGTCATCCCCCACCCCGGCATCCGTAAAGTTACGCAGAAATCCTTGCACGGAGGTCAGGGATTCCCCTACAGATATGCGCACCCGACCCTCCCGATATTCATGGCGTAGAATCACAGACAAGCGAGACGGGCGCTCCGATGGCCGCCCGATTGGAGACACGAATGGGTCAGACGCTGAGAAGACTGGCTTTCCTGCCACTTTCGGTGTTCGGGCTGGCGATCCTCGCGGGCTGCGTGGACGAGAAGATCGTCTTCCAGGAGCGCGAGCTCTTCGAGGACCCGCTTTCCGCAGCGAACAGCTTCCTCGGCTACACCGACCGGAGCACGAAGCTGACCGTCTGCGGGAACTGCCACGTGAGCCCTCAGGGCGAATGGGAGGAGACGGCCCACGCCGACGCCTGGGCGGGTCTTCAGGACAGCGGTCATGCGCAGGAGTTCTGCGAGGGCTGCCATACGGTGAACGAGCTGGGGAACCCCGTCACGGAGGTGTCGGGCCACACCGCCACCGGTGAGGAGCGCTACTACGACGTGCAGTGCGAGTCGTGCCATGGCCCCGGCTTGACCCACGTGGAGAACCCGACGGACGTGACCGTCCCCCGGGCGCCCGTCGACGTGGGGCTGGATCTGACGCAGGGCTGCGGCGAATGCCACTCGGGCAGCCACCACCCCTTCGTGGAGGAGTGGGCGCTCTCCGACCACGGCAGCCCCAATCCCTATCCGCAGGGACGTTCCGCCTGTGAAGGATGCCATACCGGTGAGGGTGCCCTGGAGGCGTTCGCGCCCAACACCACCTATCTCGAGCAGGCCGACGTCGAAGACAACACGGACAACAACCTGGCCATCACCTGCGCGGTCTGCCACGATCCCCACGGCGGTGAGTTCGACAGCCAGCTCCGCTTCGCGCTGGACGAGCCCAGCCTCGAGCAGAACCTGTGCATGAAGTGCCACCAGAAGCGCGCGGTCCCCGACCTCGGGGACGCGGGCACCGCCTCCCGGGGGCCGCATTCGCCCCAGGGCCCGCTCCTGCTGGGCATCGTGGGTGAGGTCGGCTGGACGCCCCCGAACTTCTCGTACAACGTGGAGCGGATTCGTGGGACGCACGGCAGCGTGGCCAACGAGCGGCTTTGCGCCGGCTGCCATGTCAACTCCTACGATATCTCCGATCCCGAGTCCGGCGACTTCGTCTTCACGGCGACGGGGCACCTCTTCGAGGCCATCCCGTGCGTCGACGCCCAGGGCATCCCGCAGCCCGACGGCAACTGCGACCTCACCGTGGAGGCCCGCAGCTTCGACAGCTGCGCCACGTCCGGTTGCCACGGAGACGAGGACGCGGCGCTTTCGGCCGTGATCGTGGCCCGCGATCGCATCGATCCGTTGGTCGCGGAGCTCGAGAACCTGCTGGCCCAGGTGCCGGCCGACCAGTTCAGCAACCAGGACACGGTCTTCACGGTGGCCGAGGGAGCCGAGTTCAACGCGGCGCTGGGCGCCATCCAGAGCTCGGCCTACCACAACCCCTTCATGACCGAGGCGCTCCTCACCTCCAGCATCCGAGCGGTGGAGGACGAATACGGCGTGACGGCGTCCCCGCTTCTGGATCTGCGGAACCTCCTGGGAACCGAGATCAAGCCGGAGAACTGATCGGCCCGACCCGGCGGTGGACGAAGAGGGCCGTCCGGTGGGAGACCACCGGGCGGCCTTCGGTCCGCCCGCCTGGCAGGGCGTAGGCGACGAAGATCGGGTCGGGCCTCCACGGAAGGGCGGTGTCCCATGACTGAAGAAGCGTCGAGCGAACGGGGAAGCCTGGCCGACAAGGTCGGCCAGCTCTCGACCGGGGCGCTGGCGGCGGTGGGCATCTTCATCCTTCTCGGCGTCGGATCGGCCGGCTACTACGCCTACCAGACCTACGACTACATCCAGCACGACAACGATTTCTGCATGTCGTGCCACCTCATGGCCGAGCCCTTCGAGCTCTTCGCCGAGAGCGCGCACCAGGGACTGGGGTGCAAGGCGTGCCACCGGCCGAACCTGATCCAGCGCAGCCAGATGGGCCTCACTCAGATCGTGGAGAATCCCCAGGAGATCTCGGTCCACGCGGCCGTCCCCAACGAGGTCTGCTCGGAGTGCCACATCGAGGGCAATCCCGAGGAGTGGCGAATCATCGCCAACACGGCCGGGCACCGGGTCCACCTGGAGTCCGAGGACTCCGTCCTCCAGGGACTCCAATGCGTCGAGTGCCACTCCACCTCCATCCACGAGTTCGCGCCCATCGACCGGACCTGCGCGCAGTCGGGGTGCCACGAGGACAGCCAGATCCAGCTCGGAGAGATGGGCGACTACACCATCCACTGCGCGGCGTGTCACACCTTCGTCGCTCCCGTGGGCCGGGACGGGACGCTGCTGGGGACGCCCGAGGACGCCGCGCTTCTTCCCGACTTCGACGAGTGCCTGAGCTGCCACGTCATGCGTCAGCTGGTGGACATGCCCGCCGACGATCCCCACGAAGGAGGTTGCGCCGCCTGCCACAATCCCCACGAGCAGACCGAGCCCGCTCAGGCGGCCGAGTCGTGCGCCACGGTGGGATGCCACGACGACGTGGAGACCGTCTCCTCGTTCCACCAGGGGCTCGACACAGACGTCCTCACCGACTGTCTCTACTGCCACCAGGCCCACGACTTCTCCCTGGACGGCTCGGACTGCGGCTCCTGCCACGAGGGCGCGGAGGCGCCGCAGGCGGTGACGGCGGTCCAGTCGTTGGACTTCTCTCACGACGAGCACGAGTCGGTGGAGTGCGCCGACTGTCACAGGACCGGAGATAGCCATGGCGCGGTGGGGATCGCCACCGTGCAGGATTGCCGGTCGTGCCACCACGAGGACCCTCTTCCGGCGACCTGCGACCAGTGCCACGAGCCGAGCGACGCGCCCCTGGAGACCTACGCCACCACGGGCGCCATGGTGCTCCCCGACGTGGGCGTGAACGATCCGGACCGGACCTTCGACTTCCCCCACGGAAACCACGCCGTGCAGGATTGCGGATCGTGTCACTCCGAGGGTCTGGCCATGGGAGTCTCCGACGATCTCGATTGCGCCTCGTGCCACGAGGACCACCACACGGCGACCTCGGACTGCGCTTCCTGCCACGTGTCCGCCTCGGTCAGCGCCCACCCGCCGGAGCAGGCGCACGTCACGTGCAGCGGGTCCGGATGTCACACCGACGTGCCCTTCGAGACGGTGCCGCGCACGCGGGAATTCTGCTTGGGCTGCCACCAGGACATGGTGGACCACGAGCCCCAGGACACGTGCTCCGAATGCCACCAGCTGCCCGCGCCTCTCCCTCAGCGTGGAAACCGACCATGACCATCGAGGTCCGAAGCCGTCGTGCATGCATCACCCGCGCGGGAGTCGGGGCCTTCGCGGTTCTGGGCCTGGTCCTCTCCTGGGTGAGGCCGGACGCGGCGGCGGCCCAATCCTATCGAGGCTGGTTGAGCAGCTCCGCCCACATGGTGGAGGTACGACCCGTGGGCGTCGATTCCGTCTCCGCCGCGCAGGTCACGCCCGACGGTGACGGGGGCTTCCTCTTCGACGGCTATCCCGTGACGTGCGACGACGGGGTGTGCTCCGGGCTGCTTCCGCGCTCCAAGGTCCGGACGGTCACCATGACCCACGACGTCGGCCTCACCTATTGGGGGTTGGGTGTCCGCGGCCTCAGCGTCACGGCGCTCGTCCGGGTCCGCAGCGACTTCGACGACGACTACACCTGGCCCCGGTACGACGACGAGTTCGACGCCATGCTGGGATACGCCCAGCTCGTCCGCGACGGATGGAGGGTACGGGCGGGGCGCCAGGAGGTCCGTTCCGGTCTCGGGCTGTCGGCCTTCGACGGAGTCAGCGGCTCCTTCGACCGCCGTCGCTTCCGCCTCGAGGTCTACGGAGGCCGCAGTCTCGCCCGGGGTCTGCGCGAGCCGGCCAACGAGGTGGCTCGAAGCCTCGACGACTTCTTCGTCGACAAGGGGGTCTACCTCGTCGGAGGCGCCGCGACGATTCGCCGCCTCGGCGCCTCCCTCACGGGCCGCTACCACCGGCAGATCCTCTCGGACCGTTCCGGCCTGGATTCGGAGCGGGCTTCAGTGGACTTCTCCACGACGCTGCCGCGTGTGCGCATCCGGGGATCGCTGGATTACGATTTCGCCTTCCAGCGACTCGGCCAGGGTGACCTGACCCTCTCGGCGCCCTTCGCCGACGGCCGCTGGCTCGTGGAGGTCAGCGGACGCCGGTACGTGCCCTACTTCCAGCTCTCCACCATCTGGGGCTTCTTCGAGCCGGTCTCGTACTCGGAGGCCCGGCTCCGTGTGGGCTGGTCGGGCACGTCGAGCCTGGCCGTGTGGGCCGCGGGAGGGTGGCGCACGTACGGCGATACCGACACGCAGGTCCTGCGGGCGCTGGAGGACACGGGTTGGAGGGCCGACGCCGGACTCCTCTGGGAGCCGTTCTCCCGATGGTCCATCGACGGGCGCTACCAACTGGAGTGGGGCTCGGGTGCCTTCCTCAACAGCGGCGACGTCGGCATGCGGTTCCAGGCCACGGAGCGGGTGGGAGCCCGGCTGTCGTTGTCGACGTTCCAGCAATTCGAGGAGTACCGGCTCGGAGAGGGGCGCGCCGTGGGCGTCGGAGGCTCCGTCGATGTCCGGGCGACGGACCGTCTCGATCTCCTCGGGGGCTTTTCCCTGACCCGGCACCGGGACGGAGGCAACGTCTACACGAGCCCGTGGAACCAGACCCGGGCGTGGATGTCCCTCAGGTGGAGCGTGGGAGAGGATCCCGGGTTGGCCAATCGGAGGAGTCGACGATGAGAGCGTTCCTCGCCGCCGCAGGCGCGTCGTCGACGATCCTCCTGGGCGCGCTGGTCGTGCCGGAGCCCACGGTTCGGGCGGATCAGGAGGACCCCTTCCCCCATGCCGAGCACCAGGGCCTGTTCCCCCTCTGCACCGGTTGTCACGAGGGAATTCCGTCGGGAGACCAGAGCGATTGGTATCCCGAGCCGGAGTCGTGCGACGGGTGTCACGACGGGGTGGAACGGGAGGTGGTGCGCTGGAACGGGCCCACGGACCGCGTCGACAACGTGGTCTTCGATCACGTGGAGCACGAAGAGGAGCGGGACGAGGCGGGTGATCCTCCCGGCGTGTGTGCGGACTGCCACGTCGCGCCGGGAGGTGGGCGGATGGAGGTCGCCGAGGATCTTCAAGTGGCGACGTGCTGGAGCTGCCACGCCCACGAGCGGGACGAGCACTACGCGCCCGACGCCGGGTGTGAGACGTGCCACGTGCCCCTCGCGTCCACCCGGTTCGGGAGGGAGCGGATCGAGGGGCTGCCCGAGCCCACCAGCCACGACGCCGACGACTTCATCCTGGAGGCCCACGGAGCGCTCGCCCCCGGGAACACGGACGCCTGCGCCACCTGCCACACCCGCGAGACGTGCGTGTCGTGCCACGTCTCGCCGGACCTGGACGAGATCCAGGCGGTGCCCGAGGCCCCCGCCAGCATGGACCTTCCGACGGTGGAGGCCGAGTATCCGGAGCCGTCGTCGCACCTGGCCGAGGACTGGCTGGAGGGACACCAGGAGGACGCGGCCGTCGCCGAATGCAGCACCTGCCACACGCAGAACGACTGCCGTACCTGCCACGTCTCTTCGCTCCCGGAGCTCGTCGCCGCCCTGCCCACGCGTGCGCAGGCCCGGGCTCCCGGGGTCATGCTGGAGTCGCAGAGTCCCGACTCCCACGCCTCGCTCTTCTTCATGCAGGCCCACTCCGTGCTGGCCTCGACGGATCAGGCCACCTGCTCCACGTGCCACGTGGACCGTTTCTGCGTGAGTTGCCACGAGGGCGCCGTCGGCGAAGGGTACCATCCGCCGAACTTCATGGTGCGGCACGCGGCCGACGCGTACGGACGTGACTCGGAGTGCTCCAACTGTCACCAGCAGGCCGCGTTTTGCAGAGAGTGTCACACCGATCTGGGACTGGCGGGCCGACGGCAGGCCACCGCCGGGTACCATGACGGGGCCCAGCTGTGGCTCCTCCGACACGGGCAGGCGGCTCGCCAGAATCTGGAGAGCTGCGCGAGCTGTCACCGACAGGTGGATTGCACGCGTTGCCACAGCGTCCTCGGAGCGTTCCAGGTGAGCCCGCACTCGTCGGACTTCGACGCGGAGCGTGCGTGGGCGCAGAGCCCTCGAACCTGTCTGGCCTGCCATGTCGGAAATCCAACGAACGGTACGGTCCCATGACGATTCGAACGGTGCTCACGGGTCTGCTCGTCCTCGCCGCCACGGTCGCCTGTCGACCGGACGACCAGCAGACGAGCGATCTCGATCCTACGGGTGGCCCGCAGGCCAGGGAGAACATGCCCACGGAGGCGGTGATCCAGCTCGACAGCGGCAACCTGGCGATCCGCAACGACGAGTACGAGGCGGCGGTGGTGCACTTCACGCGGGTCACGGAGCTGGCTCCCGACTTCGGGTCCGGCTGGTTCGGCCTGTACATGGCCCACCGCGAGCTCGGCAACGAGGAGGAGGCCGACGCGGCTCTGGAGCGCGCGCGCGGCATCGTGCCCGGTGCCACGCTCCTCCACGAGGATCCCTCGGACACCCTGCCGTGAGATCCCTCGCCGCTCTCTCCTCGGCCCTGTGTGTCGCCGTCGTCTCCGCGGCGTGCGGCCACGAGTTCCACCCCCCGGACCGTTCCGAGCGGGTGGCGGAGGCGGAGGCCGAGTACTCCCCGGCCCTCTTCGACTCCGTGACCTGGACGAGCCAAGAGGCCCGCGTGCAGGAAGGCAACGCCATCTACGCGGAGGACTGCCGGGTCTGCCACGGCCCCGTGGGGAGGGGGGACACCGAGTATGCCCGGGAGCGCGGACTGGAGGTTCCTTCGCTGGTGCAGGCGGACTGGCCCCTGGACGATATCGAGGCGCTGCGCCACGAGATCTACGTCGGCCACGAGACCGGCATGCCCGTCTTCGGCGAAGGGGGCCTCTCCCTCTTCCAGATGGATGCCGTGGCCGCCTACATCGTCGACGTCCTTCGACCCGAGATCCTCGGGACCGGCGCGCCGTCGTAGGGGTTCTTCCGACACTGGAGCCCGTGCCCGCCCCGACAGCGCTCCGCCGGTGGTTCCGTCATCCTTCGAGGAAATCGCATCCTGAGCTCGGCTCGAGATTCCCGGATGACGGGATTGATATAGATCGGAAGGAGCGTGGTTCGCGCGTCCCGGGGGTCGGGGTGTGTGGGTCGCGCCAGCTGTCGGGGCTCGCGAGCCTTGGATGCGACGCGCGTGGTCGAGCTGTTGCGGTGGACCTTCGCGGGAGCGGAGGGCGCCGCTGGTCGTGTCGTGCTGTCCTGGATCATGGCCGGAGGCATCTGCGGAGGAGGTCTGCTCATCGGTATGCTGGCGCTGGTCGGCGGAGGGAGTCCCGGGCTACACCTGCTCCTGGCTCCGGTCCTCTTCCTGGGAGGCAGTGTGCTGGGATTCCTGAACGGTCTCGGTCTGGCCGTCCTCACTCGTCCGGAGAGCGCCTCCATGGGTGAGGCGCTCCGACGAGGCTTGACGGCGGTGGCCGTCGCCCTGCCGCTCCTCCCCCTGGCATGGCTCGTCGCCTCGTCGGTCAGCGTGGCCACGGCGCTTCAGGTGGAGCGGCGTATCTCCTGGATCGTCGTCAGCGCTGGCGGCACGCTCGTGGGGCTCGCCATATGCGGCGTCGCGGTGAGAGAAGGGATCCGCTCGATCTCCTCCGCCATGAGCGAGCGCCGGGAGAGACGTTCGGACACGACGGTGGTACGGTATACTGCGGAATGAACACCGCCGCCGCCGCCCTGCTCTCCCTGCCCGTCCTGCTGGGCGTGATGCCGGGGGAGCTGGTCGCCGCGCCCCTGGCCCCCACGCCCCAGCTCGCCGACACGGCCTTCCGCCACGAAGCCCACAGCGAGCTGTCGTGTCTCGAATGCCATCAGATGGGATCGGAGCACGGCTCCCTTCTGGTCCGGGACGCGGCCGATTGCCGCGGATGTCATCACGTACAGGAGCGCAGCGGACTCGAATGCGCGGCGTGCCACACGTCCGCCGACTTGCGAAACGTCGTACCTCCCATGCAGCGTGCGGTACGCTTGTCGGTACGCCAGGGTCCGGTGCAGCGGACCGTCCGCTTCGATCACGCGGACCACACCGAGCGCGCCTGCGCCGACTGCCATGCGGAAGGCCCGTCCTTCGCCGTCCCCGATCTGGACTGCGGGAGCTGCCACGAGGAGCACCACGATCCGACCGTATCGGAGTGCATCAGCTGCCATGTCGACGTATCGTCCGACGACCATCCCCTCGACGTGCACTCGACGTGCTCCGGATCGGGCTGTCACGCCGATCCGCCCTTCGACGGACCGCCGCGCACCCGCACGGGCTGCCTCTGGTGCCATCAGGACATGACGGACCACGAGCCTGACGGTCGGTGCGTGGATTGCCACTTCGTCACGACGCTGCACGCTCCCTCGCGATCCAGATCCGGAGGCCCCTGACGATGCCCATCTGCAGCTACCTGGTGATTCCCGAGCCCGGCGCGAAGGAGAGGGTGCGCCGACGGCTCTCGATCGTCGACGGATGTGAGGTGGTGGAGGCCGAGAATCGCGATATCCTGATCCTCGTCACCGAGACGGAAGGTCTGGAGGAGGAGGACGCGCTCCGGGGGCGGGTGGAGGGTATGGCGGGCATCGAGGCGCTCCTCTTCACCTTCGGGCAGATCGATCCGGAGACCGAGATGGCGGATCCCGTGCGGGTCGGAGGGAAGAGGGTGGGGGTGGGCCCACGTGAGCGCAGCTCCGAGCCGAGAGGGCGGCGAGAGGGCCTCCGATGAGCGTCTTCGACCGGAGGACTTTCCTCAGGAGAGCGGCCATGGCCGCCGCCGCCGGATCGGCGTCGTCGCTGATGCCGGGGGTCGTCTTCGGACGGGAGATCGATGGGTGGAGCCAGGACCCGGCGCAGGTGTCCTGGCGGAAGACCCCATGTCGATTCTGCGGCGTGGGATGTGGCCTCCTGGTGGCCATCGAGGACGGGCGAGCCGTGGCGGTGAAGGGCGATCCCGACTCCACGGTGAACCGGGGACTGGCGTGCGTGAAGGGGTACCACTCGGTTCAGGCTCTCTACGGACGGGACCGGATCACGCGCGCGAAGGTGCGTCGGAACGGAGAGCTGGTGGACGTGTCGCTGGAGGAGGCCCTGGACCTCGTGGCGGATCGCCTACGAGCCACCGTGGACGAGCACGGTCGGGACAGCGTCGCCATGTACGGGTCGGGCCAGTGGACGATCCCCGACGGCTACGTGGCCTCCAAGCTCTTCAAGGGCGCCCTCGGAACCAACAACCTCGAGGCCAACGCCCGGCTCTGCATGGCCAGCGCCGTCACCGGCTTCATGTCGAGCTTCGGTCTCGACGAGCCGATGGGATGCTACGAGGACATCGAGTACGCCGATGCCTTCGTGCTCTGGGGCAACAACATGGCCGAGATGCATCCCGTCCTCTTCTCCAGGATGTTGGAGCAGCGGAGGCAGCGGCAGGACGTCCAGATCATCGACCTGGCCACCCGGACCACCCGGACGAGCTATGCCGCGGACCGGTCCCTCCTCTTCGCGCCCCAGTCGGATCTCGCCATCGCCAACGCCATCTGCCACGAGATCGTACGCAACGATTGGGTGGACCACGACTTCGTGGACGCGCACGTGTCCTTCAAGCGGGGAAGCACGGAGATCGGCTACGGCCTCTCCGACGATTTCGCCTTCACCGACGAGGCCACCGACACGGGCTGGGAGGCGTACGTCGAGTTCCTTTCGGACTACACCCCCGAGCGCGCGGCGGAGATCTCGGGGATGTCGGCCTCGGACATCCGTTGGCTGGCGTCCCTCTACGGAGATCCCTCACGCCGGGTGATGTCCCTGTGGTGCATGGGTGTGAACCAGCACACCCGGGGCACCTGGATGAACAACCTCATCTACAACATCCATCTCCTGGTGGGGAAGATCGCCACGCCCGGGAACAGCCCCTTCTCCCTCACGGGTCAGCCCAGCGCCTGCGGGACGGTGCGGGAGGTCGGGACGTTGACCCACGCGCTTCCTGGAGGGAGGGTCACCGATCCCGAAGCCCGACGGCGGGCGGCGGAGATCTGGAACGTACCCCTGGAGAACATCGCCGACACGCCGACGCATCACACCGTCTCCATGTTCCGGGCGCTGGATGCCGGAGAGATCCGCTTCATGTGGGTTCAGGTCACCAATCCCATGGTGACGCTTCCGGACTTGAACCGATATCGGGCGGCTGCGGAGGCCGAGGGACGCTTCCTGGTCGTCTCGGACGTCTATCCCACTCCGACGACGGAGGTGGCGGACGTCGTGCTTCCCGCGGCGATGTGGATCGAGCGGGAGGGCCTCTACGGGAACTCGGAGCGTCGCACGCAGCACTTCGAACAGCTCCTCGATCCCCCCGGAGACGCCATGAGCGACACGTGGCAGCTCGTCGAGATCGCCCGCCGACTGGGCTACGGTGAGCTGTTTCCCCAGCAGCGGGAGGGGCATATCGAGGAGATCTGGAACGAATACGTCCGCTTCCACGACTCTCCCGAGCACAGGATGGCGCCTCTTTCCCTGCTCCGCGAACGGCCGGGGGTCATGTGGCCCTTCGTCGACGGACAGGAGACCAAGTGGCGATACAACACGCGGACCGATCCCGCCGCCGATCCGGAGCACGGGGCCTTCGACTTCTACGGCCATCCCGACCACCGGGCTTGGATCTGGCTTCGCCCGTACGAGCCCCCGCCCGAGGTTCCGGACGAGGCGTTCCCCTTCTGGCTCGACACGGGACGGGTCCTGGAGCACTGGCACACGGGCTCCATGACCCGACGGATCCCGCTCCTGCACCAGGCCGTCCCGGCGGCCTACGTCGAGCTCCATCCTCGCGACGCGGAAGCGCTGAACATCCGGGACCGGGATCGGGTGCGGTTGGTGACCCGCCGGGGCTCCATGGAGATCCCGGCGCGCATCGACTACCGGGCCCGCCCGGCGAGGGGACAGGTCTTCGTTCCCTTCTTCGATGAAGCGCTCCTGGTGAACGAGCTGACCCTCGACGCGTACTGTCCGATCTCGGCGCAGCCCGACTACAAGAAGTGTGCGGTCCGCGTCGAGCGCCTCGGCCCATGAACGGACGCTCCGCCGAAGACTCCGGCTTCTCGCGTCTCGATATCGCCCGGGCGGTGGCGCTGATGGTGGCTTTCGTCCTCTTCGTGGGCGTCGCGCTGGAGAGCCGGGGCCGCGCCTCGGCCCATCCGGAGCCGAGTCCCAGCGGGGACGGCGGTGGGCCCATCGAGACCGAAGCCGGGGTCTTCCGGCTCCAGGCGAAGGACCTCGCGGTCGCCCCGGACTACGTGGAGGATCGCGGAGCCCACCCCAGATCGTTGGCGATCTACCGTCGGTTGCGGGCATATCCGGGCGCGCCGCCCAGGATTCCCCATGGGCTGACCGACGAAGAGTTCCGGCAGGGGAGCTGCAGCGCCTGCCATGAGAAGGGCGGATGGGTGGCGCGCTTCGGCACCTTCGCGCCGGTGACCCCCCATCCCGAGTACGGCGCCTGCCTCCAGTGCCACATGCCGCGGGACGAGCTCGTGGGGCTACCTCTTCCCGAGCCGGGCGCACCCCTCGTCTGTGGCCAATGCCATGTCGACCCCGACGCCCCACCGAGGCTCTTCAGCGAGAGCGACTGGATCGGAGCGCCGTGGCCGCAGACCGACATCCAGGCCATGGAGGGCAGCCCCCATGCCATCCCCCACGCGATCCGGGGGCGAAGCAACTGCCTGGCCTGTCACGCCGGTCCGGCGGCCATCGCGGCCCTGCGGGTCGATCACCCGGAGCACAGCAACTGTCGACAATGTCATGTCTCCCTGGCGGACGAGGACGGGTGGGCCGCCGGAGAAGGGATCGGGGAAGCCTGGTATCCCGGAGGGGAGGGGTCATGAGCTCCCGGATCTATCCGGTGGTCGTGGCGATCTGGCTGGTTGCGGCCGTCGTGGCCGTGGCGAGCACCTTCGCCCGGCGGACCCCGGAGCCCGACGTGGGCGCCGAAGCCCTCCCCACGCTTCGGCCGGGCCTGCGGCCTTCGGCCAGCTTCGAAACCGAGGATACCCTCCCCACGGCGCTCGCCGGGGTTCGGACGGACGTCGTGCAGGGGACGTGGACCGGGCCCGGCGGACAGCCCTTCCACGTGACGGTGCGGTCCGGCCGGGGGTCGGGGACGGACTACCGGTACCGGCGCATCGGGACAGAGACGTTCTACCTTCCCCTGCGGCTCGACGATGTCCGGATCACGCACGATCCCTGCAGCTCGTGCCACCAGGCCCAGGGCGTCGTCGATGGACGCTCTCTTGACGATTCGGGGGACGTCCATCAGAACATCCGGCCCGTGCACCCGGAGACGACGGGTGCGCGCTGCCTCAGCTGTCACGTCGCTGAGGATCCGTCCCGCCTCGCCCTGCAGCGGGGTGAAACGGTTCCCCTGGATCACGCCTACGAGCTCTGCGCGCAGTGCCACTATTCGCAGGTCGAGTCGTGGGCCAAGGGCGCCCACGGAAAGCGCCTCGCAGGGTGGCGCGGCCGGAGGGTGGTGATGGGATGCGCCGACTGTCACGACCCCCACGATCCCGCGGCGGAGAAGCGGATTCCCATGGCTGGATTGAGTCTCCCCGGCGAGCTGCGCGGACGAGGAGAGGAGGGAGCGCACGGAGTTCCGGGTGTGGGGGGAGCTGGCCACGGCGAGGAGATGAGCGGAAGCGGCTCCCACGACGGGACGGACGACCACGGCGGTACCGGAGACGGGACGGACGACGAGGGCGCCACCCATGACGGGACGGACGACGAAGGAGAGGCTCATGACTGAGCGGCGGGAGCTCACCTTCGACGACCTCCTCCGCAACGCCGGGATGCGGGAGGCTCAGGAGCGACTGCAGCGCCTCGCTCCGGATCCCGCGACCTTGCCCGGAGCGCCCTCGGGAAGCGGAGGCTCCGTGGAGTCCCACGGACGCCCGGGTTCTGGAGAGGGTTCGGGGGGAGGCTGCTCGTCGGGCGCCTGCGGTTGTGGGGGGAGCGGTTCGTCGAACACGCTCATGGAGAAGCCGCTGGATCGCCGACGGGCCCTGGGGACGTTGTTCGGCGCTCTGACCGTCACCACCCAGGCGGTGAGCGCGTGCGCGCCCAGCCTCGAGACGGAGGAGGAGCGCGAGGCGAAGCTCCTGAAGCAAGAGGAGTTCTTCAAGGGGAACTACCGTCTGATGACGGAAGAGGAGCGGGCCGCGACGGTGCGACGCCTGGAGCGGCTCGCCGAGCTCCGGGGGTACGGAGACGTACGGATCCGGACCGACGAAGCCCGGCCGAACGTGATGTACGGCTACGCCTTCAACATCTCCAAGTGCAAGGGCTACCGGAACTGCGTCGAGGCGTGCATCCAGGAGAACAACCTCGACCGTGCCAGCGGGGACCAGTACATCCGGATCTTCGAGAAGCCGGACGGCGAATCCATCGACGACATCGAGCACGCCGACGCCACGTACAGCCACGCGGTCCCCGCCGAGGGCCACCATTACCTCGGGACCCAGTGCTTCCAGTGCGCGAATCCACCGTGCGTGTACGTATGCCCCGTCCAGGCCACGTGGCAGGAACCCGACGGCATCGTCGTCGTGGACTACGACTGGTGCATCGGCTGCCGGTACTGCATGGCGGCCTGTCCCTACTGGGCCCGCCGGTTCAACTGGGCCGAGCCCGAGGTCCCCGCCGAGGAGCTGAACCCCAGACAGCACTATCTGGGCAATCGGCTTCGGAAGAAGGGTGTGGTGGAGAAGTGCACCTTCTGCATCCAACGGAGTCGTGAGGGTCGGCTGCCGGCGTGCGCAGAGTCTTGTCCCACCGGGGCTCGTGTCTTCGGGAATCTCCTGGATCCCGATTCGGAGATCCGCTGGGTCCTGGAGAACAAGCAGGTCTTCCGGCTGAAGGAGGACCTGGGGACCGAGCCGCGCTTCTGGTACTTCATGGATTAGGGGGAGTAGGCGAGCGCCATGCACCTCAAGCACTTCTTCGTCGACGCCTTGAAGTCCGCCACGTCCGGGGGGCGTCGGTACCACCTCTGGATGGGTGTGCTCACCCTGGTGATGCTCTTCGGCGCGTACGGTTACTACGTCCAGCTCCGAGACGGGCTGGCGGCCACGGGGATGAACGACCACACGAGCTGGGGCCTCTACATCTCCAACTTCACCTTCCTCGTGGGGATGGCCGCGGCCGCCGTGATGCTGGTTCTTCCCGCCTACGTCCTGGAGGACGTGGACTTCCGGAGGGCCGTCCTCATCGCCGAAGGTGTGGCTGTCTCCGCTCTCCTCATGTGTCTGGCTTTCGTGGTCGTGGACCTGGGAAACCCCCTCGCTTCCTGGCACCTCACGCCGGGGATCGGGATCCTGAACTGGCCCCGGTCGATGCTGGCGTGGGACGTGATCGTCCTCAACGGCTATCTCGCCCTGAACCTCTTCATCCCCTTCTACATCCTCTACAACCATTATCGGGGAGAGACGCCCGACAAGTCGAAGTACGTACCCTTCGTCTACCTCTCGGTGTTCTGGGCGGTGAGCATCCACCTGGTCACGGCCTTCCTGATGGCCGGGCTGCCGGCGCGGCCGTTCTGGCACAACGCTCTGCTGGGGCCGCGTTTCCTCGCCTCGGCCTTCACCGCGGGCACCGCGTTCATGATCCTCCTCCTCTGGTTCGTCGACAGCCAGACGGAGTACGACATCCAGGCCCACGCCTTTCGGAAGCTGGCGATGATCACGACGGTGGCGGCCCAGGTGAACCTGATCATGCTCGGCTCGGAGATCTTCACCGAGTTCTACTTCCCCACGCACCACGTCCAGAGCGCCCAGTACCTCTTCTTCGGGATGGAGGGGCACGACGCCCTGGTTCCCTGGATCTGGACGGCGCTCGTCATGAACGTGGGCGCCACCGTCGTGCTGACCATCCACCCTCTCCGAAGGAGGCGCTACTGGCTTCTCGGTGCCTGCGTCGTCCTCTTCGTCGCCGTCTGGATCGAGAAAGGGATGGGCCTCGTGGTGCCCGGGTTCGTGCCGTCACCCCTCGGAGAGATCGTCGAGTACACGCCCACCTGGGTCGAGATCACCGTCACGCTGGGGATCTGGGCGATGGGGCTGTTCATCCTCACCGTTCTGGTGAAGGTGGCCCTTCCCATCGAGATGGGGGCGTTGAGGAGCCCGTCCCTCTCACGGCTACGACCCGCCATCCGGACGCCACCGTCCCCCCTCCGCGGCACACGGAGCTGAGTCGTCGTCGCCTCGAAGCGCGGGCGTAGATCCGTGGAGAGCTAACGTCGATCGGTCTCGGACCGGCTGGCCTGGCTGGTCTGGCCGACGAGCTTGCCCAGCGTGCCGTTCAGCACGTCCAACGGGAGCGGGATGATGGTCGAGCTCTTGTCGTCGGCGATCTCGACGAGGGTCTGGAGGTAGCGTAGCTGAAGGGTGATGGGCTCCGAGGCGATGACGTCGGCGGCCTGCTTCAGCGTCTCCGCCGCCTGGTATTCACCCTCCGCATGGATGATCTTCGCCCTCTTCTCCCGCTCCGCCTCGGCCTGCCGGGCCATGATCCGCTGCATGCTGTCGGGGAGCAGGGCGTCCTTCACCTCCACCAGGCTGATCCGGATGCCCCAGGGCTCTTCGGTGTGCTCGTCGATGATCGTACGGAGCCGCTCGTTCACCCTGTCCCGCTGGGAGAGGAGCTCGTCGAGGTCCGACTGGCCCAGGACGCTCCGAAGGGAGGTCAGCGCCAGCTGCTCGGTGGCGAGCTTGTAGTCCTCGACCTCCATGACGGCCTTCACCGGGTCGATGACGTTGAAGTAGACCACGGCGTCGACGTGGACCGTGACGCCGTCCCGGGTGATGATCTCCTGGCGCTCCTTCATGATCCAGGTCAGGGTCCGCATGTCGACCTTGATCATGCTGTCGACCCACGGAATCATGAAGCGGAGGCCCGGCTCCTTGGTCTTGATGTACCGCCCGAACCGCAGCTGGACGGCCTTCTCGTACTGGCGGACCACCCGCACGCCCGGAGGCACGATCAAGAGGAACGCCGCGATTCCCACGACGATCCAGGGCAGGTATTCAAGGAGCATGCTCATCAGCGTTCCCCGAGGCTTGGAGACGACATCGTCGGTGGAGTGGCCCGAGGGAATCCGACCCTCGGAGCCTGCACCAATGTCGGGTGCGAACCGACAAACGGCGAGAGGGAACTTTCCCACGGGACGCGTAGGGAAGTACCGGGCAGCCGGCGTTGCCCGCCGGAGCGACCTTTCGATGAGGTAGGCTGCGTTGGGCAGCCGAGTCCGCCAGATGGGAGAGAGTGCATGGCACCCGGTCCGTTCCGAGTCGACGTAGTGCAGCGTGATCACTTCCGCTTCGACGTCCTCTTCGACGACGAGACGTGGGCACCGGTGGTCGTCGACGAGCCCGAGCCGCTGGGCGAGGGCGCTGGCCCCAACGCCGCCCGCCTGCTGGCCGCAGCAGTGGGTAACTGTCTGGCCGCCAGCCTGCTCCTCTGTCTGGACAAGTCCCGCATCGAGGTACGGGACCTCCGCGCCACCGTCGAGGGGACGATGGAGCGCAACGAGAAGGGACGCTTCCGTGTCGCGCATCTCGACGTGACGCTGCGCCCCTTCGTCGAGGGTCACGAGTCGAGCCCCCGGTTCGCTCGCTGCCTGGACATCTTCGAGGACTTCTGCATCGTCACCCAGAGCGTCCGTGAGGGCATCGACGTCCAGGTGACGGTGGATCCGGAGTTCGTCGCCGATTCGGAGTCGGAGTCGCGCGAGATGGTCGGCGCCGCGGGCTGACGCGACGGCTGGTCCCACCGCTCGTGAACTGAACCGGGCGAGGGAACGCTGCCGGGCCGTTTGGGCACCAGGTTGACCCAGGACACGCTCGAAGTAGTTTTCAAGGCTCCCGACCAGCCACGTGCGGTCGGCCACCGCCTCGCTAGCTCAACTGGCAGAGCAACTGACTCTTAATCAGTAGGTTCGGGGTTCGAGTCCCTGGCGGGGCACTCGCCGGGAGTCCGTGTATGACGCGGGCTCCCGGCTTTCTGCTGTCCGAGCGTTCCGGTTCCCGGATGGCTCGGGTGTCGATTGGGGTCCGATGAATTCGAAGGCGTCAACGAAAAAAGGATCCCAGCGCTACTTGCTGAGGGACGAGCTCCGGAGACATCATCCCGCCGCTTGACGGGTGTTCGGCCCCAGGGTATGGTGCCGGGATCGTTCCAAGATTAGGAAGCTCGGCGAATGCACACACCCCTGACGCGAATGGCGCGGCGATTTAGCCTCCCCCTCCCCGGGAGAGGTGCGCACCGTGACGAACCATGGTGACGCGGTGAGCTAAGCGTAGACGAGCTGAACAAGCCCCGAAGGCCCTCTCCTCTAACGAGGATGAGGGCTTCTTTCTTGCCCTCTGGAGAACCATCCGATGGACACCCTACGAAGTGAGCACCCGCGAGACGGTGAACCGGACCTCGAGGCTTTGAGGGCCGAGATCGACGCCCTCGACTCCGCACTGGCCGACATCCTCGCCGCACGATTCCGCGCGGCGGAAACCGTTGGCCGGCTCAAGGGCCGGGAAGGCATCCTGGCGACGGATCCGGCGAGAGAGACGGAGATCGTGAGGAGGGCGACGGCCGTGG
>JAWVZK010000026.1:0-20610 GCA_033722275.1 Longimicrobiales bacterium
CGGCGGATCGGGGACCTCACCCTCATCGTCGACTGCTACAACGCGAACCCCCAGAGCGTCCGCGCCTCGCTCGACGTGCTCGAGGCCCAGGGCATGGCCGCCCGGAAGGTCGCCGTTCTCGGAAGCATGCTCGAGCTCGGAGACGCTTCCCGCGAGCTCCACGTGGCGGTCCTGGCCGACGCGCTGCTCCGGGACATCGACCTGGTGGCCGCGACCGGTCTCTTCGCCGAAGCGGCCGAGGACGCTCTGGCCCGGGTGGCGGCCGAGTCGACGGCGGGCGCCACGCCGTACGCCCCCGCCGCCCCGCCTTTCGCGTCCCGGCTCGTGGTGGGAGCGGATTGGAGCGAGGCGTACCCCGACGTCCGGGACCACCTCTACGGGAACGAGGTCGTCCTGCTCAAGGCGTCCCGGGGCGTCGCGCTGGAGGGGATCCTGCCCCTCCTCGAAGCCGACTTCGGCGGACCCGTAGCCACCGAGGACGACACCGGGACCGGGGGGCAGGGCTGATGCTCTACCACGTCATGCCCGGTCTCTCGGACATCCACGGGGTCTTCAACGTCTTCATCTACATCTCCTTCCGGACGGCGGGCGCCGTCGTCACTTCCTTGATCATCGCCTTCGTGTTCGGGCCGCCCATCATCCGGAGGCTCCAGAGGGCCGAGGTGGGACAGGTCGTCCGCGACGCCGGACCCGACAGCCATCTGGTCAAGTCGGGCACGCCCACCATGGGTGGGCTCATCATCATCACCGCGGCCACGGTCTCCACGCTCCTGTGGGCCGAGCTGAACAACCCGTACACGGTCCTGGCCGTCGTCTCCCTCCTCTGGATGGGCGGAATCGGCCTGCTGGACGACTACCTGAAGGTGGTGCAGGGCAAGACCCGGGGCCTGGTCGCCCGGTACAAGATGGTGGGGCAGTGGAGCTTCGGGCTGGCCCTGGGCGGATACCTCCTCTGGCAGCCCGTCTCCGACCATCCCACCACATGGACGACGGTCCCCTTCTTCGTCGACGTGGCGGCGGCGTTCAGCGCCCCCGTCTTCGTGCTCTTCACCGGGGCCGTGGTCTCGGGGTCGTCCAACGCCGTGAATCTGACGGACGGTCTGGACGGCCTGGCCGCCGGGCTCACCGGCATCGCCGCCGCGACCCTGGGGATCTTCGCGTACGTGGCGGGACGCTTCGACATGGCGGGCTATCTGGGCTTCTTCCACCTGAGCGGGGCCGGAGAGCTCACGATCTTCGCCTTCGCGCTGGCCGGCGCGGCGTTGGGATTCCTCTGGTTCAACTCGCACCCGGCCGAAGTCTTCATGGGGGACACCGGGTCCCTGGCGCTCGGGGGCGCGCTGGGGGTCATGGCCATCCTCCTCAAGGCCGAGTTCCTCCTCGTCATCGTCGGGGGCGTGTTCGTGCTCGAGACCCTCTCGGTGATCATCCAGCGGGGTTGGTTCAAGTACACGAAGCACCGGTACGGCGAGGGTCGCCGTGTCTTCAGGATGGCACCCGTCCACCACCACTTCGAGCAGCTCGGATGGTCCGAGCCGAAGGTGGTGATCCGCTTTTGGATCCTCGGCGTCCTGTTCGCGATGATCGCGTTCAGCACGCTCAAGATCCGGTGATCGGGAGGTGAGGTCGCCACATGGCCGGACGGGATTCGATGGACCTGCAGGGAGCGAACGTGGCTGTCATTGGCCTGGGGGCGAGCGGTGTCGCCGCTGCCCTTCTGGCCGTCGAAAAGGGAGGAGACGTCTATGTCTCGGATACGCGCACGGATGATGCAGTTGCAGCTCGTGGAGCCGATCTGCGAAAGAGGGGAGTCGACGTGGAGCTGGGAGGACACGACCTCCAGCGGATGGCGCAGGCCACCGTCGTCGTGGCCAGCCCGGGGATCCCGCCGGACGCTCCGGTGCTCCGGGGCCTCCGGGCGCGGGGAGTCCGTTGGATCAGCGAGCCGGAGCTTGCCGCACGGTTCTACACGGGTTCACTGATCGCCGTCACCGGGACCAATGGAAAGACCACGACCACGCTTCTGGTGGAGCGCCTCCTCCGGGCGTCGGGAATCGACGCCGCGGCGGGAGGCAACGTGGGGGGAGGCCTGGCGCCCCCGGCGGCGGAGGTCGCTCTCCGTGAGCCCCAGCCCTCTTGGGTCGTCCTCGAGATGAGCTCCTTCCAGCTCGCCGGCGTGGAGACGTTCCACCCCGACGTCGGGGTCGTGACCAACCTCTCCCCCGACCATCTGGATCGGTACGGTAGCGTGGACGCCTACTACGCCGACAAGGCACGGCTCTTCGAGCGGGCCGACGACGACTCGGTGTGGGTGCTCCCCGTGGGAGATCCCGAGGTGGAGGCTCTGGTCGGCGAGGCCTCGGGGCGCCGCTATCATTTCGGGCTCGACGACGGCGAGGCGCTGGTGGACGGGGGCGTGCTCACGCTCCGGATCTTCGGGGAGGTGGAGCCGCTCCTGCCCCGGACCGACTTCCCCCTCCTCGGCCGACACAACGTTCTGAACGGGTTGGCGGCGGCCCTCACCGCCCGCCTGGCGGGGGCCGCGGAGGGTGGTCTCGTGGCGGGCCTGAGCTCCGCCAGGGCGCTTCCCCACCGACTGGAGCCGATCCTGGAGCGGGACGGCATCCTCTGGGTCAACGACTCGAAGGCCACGAACGTGGCGGCGGCGCGGAGCGCCCTGGAGAGCCTCGACCGGGACGTCGTGCTCCTGCTCGGGGGGAAGGACAAAGGGGAGAGCTTCTCCCGGCTCGCTCCGGCCGTTCGCCGACGGGCGCGCGCCGTCCTCGTCTACGGAGCGGTGGCCTCCCGTGCGGCCCGCGAGCTGAGCCGGGCGCTCGGTGGGGACCCTCCTTCCGTCGAGAGGGTGGAGGGTGGCCTGGAACGGGTCGTCCGTCGCGCGGCGGAGGTGGCAAGGGACGGAGACGTCGTCCTCCTCTCTCCCGCGTGCTCGAGCTTCGACATGTACGAGAGCTACGAGCACCGGGGCCGCCACTTCGCCGCGCTCGTGAGGGCGTCCACGTGACGGTGCGCCCCGTCGATCTGGCCCCGCCGGCGCCGGTCCGTTTCCCCGATTCGGGGCTCGGCCGTGGTTGGGAGGGCGCGACGCTCATGGGGCTCACGCTCCTCATCCTCTCTCTGGGCCTCGTGACGCTGTACAGCGCGTCCTCCGTATACGCCATCCGGCAGGGAGAGCCCGACCACTACTTCGTCCTTCGGCAGGCCATGGGGGCCGGGGTCGGGCTGCTGCTCCTGGTGGCGTGCGCGTACGTGCCCTACAGACTCTGGTCCCTCGTGTCGTGGCCGCTGTTGTCGGCTGCGGGGGTCCTCCTCCTCCTGTGCGTCCTGCCCTGGACGCACGCCATCGCCCCCGAGATCAACGGTGCCCGGCGTTGGCTTCGTCTGGGCGTGACGATCCAGCCCTCGGAGATCGCCAAGATCGCGGTCATCGTCTGGACCGCGGCCACGGCGGTGCGGAAGGTCGAGCACTTCCGTTCGCTCCGTCGGGGTCTGGCTCCCTTCCTGGTGGTGTGGGCCGTGCTCGTCACGCTGGTGGCCGCCGAGCCGGACCTCTCCACCGCCATGGTCCTCGCCCTCCTGGGGGCCGTCGTGGTCTTCGCCGCCGGAGCGCGGATCGCCCACTTCGTCTTCCTGGGCCTCCTGCTGTCGCCTCTGGTCTACTGGCAGCTCCGCGTGGGCTACCGCCTGGAGCGGATGAAGGTCTTCCTGGCGCAGATCTCCGATCCCGCCGGAGCCGGCTATCAGGTGAAGCAGTCTCTGGTGGCGTTCGGCTCCGGGGGGATCTCGGGCGTGGGTATCGGCGAGGGCAGGCAGAAGTACGGCTTCCTGCCGGAAGCCCACAACGACTTCATCTTCGCCATGATCGGCGAGGAGTGGGGCTTCGTCGGCGTCCTCGTGCTGGTCCTCCTCTACGTGTCGGTGGTGCTCATCGGCTTCCGCATCGCCAGCCGGGCCCCGGACCTCTTCGGGGAGCTTCTGGCGGTGGGTTGTGCCAGCATGATCGCCGTGCAGGCGCTCCTCCACATGGCGGTGGGCCTGGCGCTGGCTCCGGCCACCGGGTTGGCTCTGCCGCTGGTGTCGTACGGGCGGTCGAATCTCCTGGTGACCCTCGTCGCCATCGGGATCCTCATCTCCGTCGCGCGAGCCGCGCCGGGAGGGAAGGCTGCCCGTGGCTGACGCTCCCTTCGTGGTCATGTCGGGCGGTGGGACCGGCGGACACCTTTATCCCGCGCTGGCCATCGCCGACGCGCTGCGGGAGGCTCGCCCGGACGTACGGGTCCTCTTCCTGGGCGCGCGAAGAGGTCTGGAGGCCCGTGTGCTCCCGGAACGAGGAGAGGAGCATCTCCTGCTGTCGGTCCACGGCATCGACCGGCGGCGGCCTCTCGCGAGCTGGCGGGCCGTGACCGGTCTGATCTCCGGCATGGCGCGGGTGGTGCGGCTCTTCTCGAGTCGTCGGCCCGACGTCGTCGTCGTCACGGGAGGGTACGCCGGTGCGCCGGGAGGCATCGTCGCCGGGCTCATGGGGATCCCCTTGATCCTGCAGGAGCAGAACTCGGTCCCTGGCGCGGTGACCCGGCTGCTGACCCGGTTCGCCGCGAGGATCCATATCGCCTATCCCGAAGCCGTCCAGCGTCTTCCCGCGGCCAGGGGCCGGTGCGTGGTGACGGGCAATCCGGTTCGCCCGCCCTCGTCCATGGATCGGAGGAGGGCCCGGGAGGCCTTCGGGATCCCGGACGACGTGATCCTCGTCTTCGTCACGGGAGGAAGCCAGGGCTCGGCGGCCATCAACCAGGGGGTCACCGCCTTCGTCGAAGGCGTCTCTCGGGGCCGCCTCGTGCGTCCCCCCGCTCTGCATGTCCTGTGGTCGACGGGACGGGCCCACTTCGACACCGTGGAGGCCGCTTTGGACGACATGGGGGATCCGGCCTGGGTGCATGCCCTTCCGTACGTGGACGACATGCCGGCGGCGCTCTCCGCCAGTGATCTGGCCGTGAGTCGCGCCGGAGCGATGACCACGGCCGAGCTCGTCAACCAGGGGCTGCCGTCGATCCTCGTGCCCCTCCCCACCGCGGCGGAGCGTCACCAGACCTACAACGCGCGGGCGCTCGAGTCGGCGGGGGCTGCGCGCCTGCTGCCGGAGTCGGAGCTGTCGGGAGAGCGACTGGCCCGGGAGCTGCGAGACGTGACCAGCCGTCCCGACGAGCTGAAGCTGATGCGTGCCCGGGCACTGGCGCGGGCGCGCCCCCGAGCCACGGAGGACATCGCCGAGGACATCGCCCGCTTCCTGCCGTCGGCGAGGAGGGCCGCATGAGCCCCGCGTCGACACATCGAGGATCCATCGAGCTCCGGGCTCTGGCGGGGGAGCGCCCTGTGCACTTCATGGGCGTGGGCGGCGCCGGAATGTATCCCCTGGCCGAGCTTCTCCTGCGCAGCGGCGGACAGGTCAGCGGATGCGATGCCAAGGACAGCCCCGCCCTGCGGCGCCTGGAGGGGCTGGGAGCATCGGTATCGGTGGGTCACGATCCCGCCCACGTGCAGGGAGCCGGCGCGGTGGTGGTGACGGCGGCGGTCCCGGCGAGCCACCCGGAGCTCGAGGCGGCGCGTGAAGCCGGGACTCCCGTGATGAAGCGGGCGCAGGCGCTGGGCGCGTGGGTTTCCCCCGGAACCGTGGTGGCGGTGGCCGGCACGCACGGGAAGACCACGACGACGGCCCTCGCCACCGAGATCCTCGTCGAGGCCGGGGCGGACCCCACGGGCCTCGTCGGGGGGAGCGTCCCGTCCTGGGGCGGCCATCTCCGCCTCGGCTCCGGGGATCTCTTCGTCGTCGAGGCCGACGAGTACGACCGGTCCTTCCTGACGCTCTCTCCGGACGTCGCCGTGGTGACGAACCTGGAGGCCGATCACCTGGAGGTCTACGGCGATCTGGACGGCGTCCGCCGCGGTTTCCTGGACTTTCTCGCCGGTGTACGCGGAGGAGGACGCGTCGTGGTCTGCGCCGACGACCACGGGGCCTCCTCCCTGCTCCCCCTCGTGGGTCCCGCCGCGTACACCTACGGAACCTCCGCCGGCTCCATGCTGCGCGCCACGGAACTTCGCACCGAGGCGACGGGGACGCGGGCCACGGTCTGGGAGGAAGGTCGCAAGGTCGGCGAGCTCAGCGTGCCGATGGCGGGTCGACACAACCTCCTCAATGCGCTGGCGGCCGCCGCGGCTGCCCGGACGCTCGACGCCGACTGGGACGCCGTCGCCCGGGGCCTCTCCGACTTCGAGGGAATCGGACGACGCTTCCAGCGACTCGGAGAGACGGCGGGGATCACCGTGGTCGACGACTACGGGCACCATCCCACGGAGGTCGCGGCCACGCTTCGCGCGGCCCGGGACGTCTTCCCGGGGCGGCGGATCGTGGCGGTCTTCCAGCCCCACCTGTATACGCGGACGCGGGATTTCGCGAGACAGTTCGGCGAAGCGCTCTCCATCGCCGACGCCGTCTGGATCACGGAAATCTTTGCAGCCCGGGAGAAATCAATTCCGGGAATCAGCGGTGAGAACGTCGTGGACGCGGCGGTGGCGGCGGGTGCCGGATCGGTGACGTACGTGCCGGATCTCGACGACCTTCCCGGGCGTCTGGCTCGCGTCCTGAGCGGAGGCGACGTGGTGATCACCCTCGGCGCCGGCTCCATCGAACGGGTTGGGCACGGACTGCTCCAACGGCTCGAGGAGCCCGTCCATGCGTAGCGAAGGCAAGGTGCTCCTGGCGACGCTGGCCCTGGGTCCCGTGCTTCTCTGGGGTCCCCAGGTCACCGACGCCCTTTCGCGCATGGAGACCTTCGAGGTCGACGACGTCCAGGTCCAGGGCGCACGGTTTCTGGCCGAGGATACGGTGGTGGCCCGTCTGGCCCTCTCGGGCAGGGCCTCGGTCTGGGGGGACACGGAGGTCTTGCGGGAGCGGGTGGAAGCTCATCCCCTGGTCCAGCGCGCCGAGATCCGCCGGCGCCTGCCCGACGGACTGGTCGTCGCCGTGCAGGAGCGGACCCCGGTGGCCCTGGCCGGCACCCCCGTCCTGGAGCCCGTAGACCGGGAAGGTCGCCGGCTACCCATCGACCCCTCCCGACACGCCCTCGACCTGCCCATCCTCGCCATCGAGGCGGCACCGCCGGCGGGGGCGTCGGTGTTCCCCGAGGAGGTCCGGGCCCTGGCGGCGCAGGTCGAGCATCTGCGCAGGGTCGACGAGGAGCTGGTCCGCAGGATCTCCACGCTGGCCCTCCGGAACGACGGAGCCCTGGAGCTCCATCTCGTGAGCCCGGACGTGACGCTTCTCGTCGAGCCCGACGTCTCGGTGGCCCGCCTCCGCGAGGCGGAGGCGGCGCTCACCGACGCCATCTCCCGCACCCCGGGACGCATTCCCACCGTCGTTGACCTGAGATTCGCGGACCAGGTCGTGGTCCGCCGCAGCCCCCGAGAGTAGACCATGCGCGCCAACCTCATCGCAGGCCTCGACATCGGCACGACGCACACCTGCGCCGTCATCGGTGAGATACACGAAGATGCCCGTCGGCCGGGGCTTACGGTGCTTGGTGTGGGTCAGGCCCAGACCGGTGGCCTCCGGGGCGACATGGTGACCAACATCGACGAGATGACCTCGTCCGTCCGGAATGCGATGAACGAGGCGGAGCTCATGGCGGGCACCACCGTGGACCGGGTCTACGCCGGCATCGGAGGGGATCACGTCCGGGCCACCAACTCCATGGGCGTCGTGGCCATCTCCGACGACGAGGTGACCACGGACGACGTGGAGCGGGTCCACATCGTGGCTCGCGCCGTGGCCCTGCCCCCCGACCGGGAGATGATCCACGCCATCCCGCAGGAGTATCGCGTAGACCACCAGGCGGGGATCAAGGACCCCATCGGAATGAGCGGTGTCCGCCTCGAGTCGGAGGTCTTCCTGGTCACCTGCCAGGTCACCGCCTCGAGCAACATCATCAAGTCTGTGAACAAGGCGGGATACCGGGTGCAGGAGCTGGTCCTGGAACCGCTGGCGGGAGCCCGGGCCGTCCTCACCGAAGACGAGAAGGAGGTGGGGGTGGCGATGGTCGAGGTGGGAGCCCACACGACGAACGTCGCCGCCTACTACGAAGGCAAGATCCACCACGTGGTGATCCTCCCCTTCGGGGGGGCCACCCTCACCGCCGATCTCATGCGGGGCCTGTCGGTGCCGTACAAGGAGGCGCAGCTGGCGAAGGAGCGGCACGCCCACGCCTTCGCCCAGATGGTCGATCCTCGGGACACCGTCGATCTGCCGGGTCCCTCACCGGGTCAGATGCGCTCCGTGGCGTGCGAGCTCATCGCCCACATCGTCGAGCAACGACTCGACGAGATGTTCGGGATCGTCCAGGGCGAGCTGCAGAACCACGGCGTGCTGGAGAAGCTGGGCGCCGGGATCGTCCTCACGGGTGGGAGCGCCGCCATCCCCGGGGTCGTCGAGCTGGCGCAGCAGATCTTCGCCTCTCCCGTCCGGCTGGGCGTGCCCAGCGAGGGGCTGGGCGGACTGGCCGACCGGGTTCGCCGACCCCGCTTCGCAGTCGGCGCGGGACTTGCTCTCTGGGGTGCAGACCGCTTCGCCGAGACCGGTCGCGGCGCGTCCACGAAGGCGTCGGGCCTCGTGACCAAGATCGGCATCTGGCTGAAGGAATTCTTTTGATGGTCCGCGACAGCGGGCCTAATGACCATCTCCGCTAGGGAGGAGAGATATGATGATCTTCGAATTCGAAGAAACCCCCATCGCGAACGCCCACATGAAAGTGGTGGGCGTCGGGGGCGCCGGCGGGAACGCCGTCAACCGCATGATCGACGAGGAGCTGGAAGGCGTGGAGTTCATCTCCATGAACACCGACGCCCAGGCGTTGAAGCACAGCCGGGCGCAGGTGACGCTCCAGATCGGGAAGAAGCTCACCCGGGGGCTGGGCGCCGGCGCCCGACCCGAGGTGGGACGTCAGGCGCTGGCCGAGAGCGAGGACGAGGTCCGCAGGGCGCTGGAGGGGGCCGACCTGGTCTTCGTCACCGCCGGCATGGGCGGAGGGACCGGGACCGGCGCCGCCCCGCTCGTCGGCGAGATTGCCCGGGACCTCGGAGCGCTCACCATCGGCGTGGTGACGAAGCCCTTCTCCTTCGAGGGGAAGAAGCGCGAGCGGCAGGCCATGCAGGGGCTCGCCGAGCTTCGCCGCTCCGTCGATACCATGATCCTCGTGCCCAACGATCGTCTCATGGCGGTGGTGCCCAAGGGAACCTCCTTCAAGGATGCCCTGAAGAAAGCGGACGAGGTGTTGCTCAACGCCACCAAGGGCATCTCCGACCTCATCCGCGTCACCGGTGAGGTGAACGTCGACTTCGCCGACGTGCGGACCGTCATGTCCGCGCGGGGACCGGCCCTCATGGGCTCGGGCTTCGGCGAGGGGGACAATCGGGCTCAGGAGGCCGCCCAGGAAGCCATCTCGTCGCCCCTCCTCGACGACGTGTCCATCTCCGGCGCACGCGGCGTTCTGATCAACATCAGCGGCGGGATGGATCTGGCCATCGACGAGGTCACGACCATCTCCTCCATCATCCAGGAGGAGGCGGGCGACGAAGCGGAGATCATCTTCGGGGCCGTTCACGACTCGGCGCTGGAGGGCAAGATCCGGGTCACCGTCATCGCCACGGGCTTCGACGCCCAGGACGAGGAGAACGTTCTGTCCCCCGACTTCCGCCGTCCGCGTCCTCAGCGTCAGACACAGACACCGCCGCAGACACCGCCACAGACCGAGGTGGTGGCGAGGGCCAAGACCGAGCCTCAGAGGGCACGTCCGGCGGAGCCGGCTGCAGCCCGCTGGACCGACGAGAGCGAGCCCCAGCCGGTGCTTCAGCCGCCTCCGCACCGGACGGTAGCCGAGGAAGAAGAGGAGGTACGGCTCGCCGCCGGCGGTGGATCGACCAAGCCGGTCGTGCCGCTCAGCAGGTTCCCGGAGCGGAGTGTCTCCAGACAGCAGATCGAAGGCCTGGACATCCCCACCTTCATCCGTCGCCAGATGGATTGACGTCGTCGGACGGACCGAACCGGCTCCCTAGGAGCCCGCGCGCGGTCTCGACCGCCCGGGCTCGCCGGGGAGGTCCCCGCGACGGGTGATCCGGCGGAGCGCTCTCCGCCGGATCACCCAGGCTTTGGGGCAGGCTCGGCCATCGTCGTGCTGGCGAGCCCAGGCGCCTCTTTTACATTGGGAGCCATGAAGAGCAGCGACTGGACCCGGACGACTCGACGCGCCGCCCTGACCGTATCGGCCATGGCGCTGTCGGCGTGCGTCACCGAAGTGCCGGACGCAGGCCGGCTCGATCCGGTCTACGCGACGCCGGCGGAGCATGTCGAGATCGTATCGCTCGGCCGTGGTCAGACCTTCGGCGAGCTTCTCCACGGGGCCATCGACGCCACCGAGCAGGCGTCCCTCCTGCTGGCCTTTCAGGAGCATGCCAGCCCTCGTCGGATGCGCCAGGGGACGGAGATCACCCTTCGCTATCGCCAGGAAGACGACTGGCTCCGAAGGGTGGACGTCGCCATCAGCCCGGACGAGACGGTCCGACTCGATCGCTCTCCGCTGGGATGGCAGTCGGACCTCATCGAGACCCCGGTCTATGTCGACACGCTCTTCGCCAGCGGTGAGATCGAGACGGTCCTCTGGAGCGCGGTCGTGGAGAATCCCGTGCTCTCGGATCTCACCTACGAGGATCGGAACCTCCTCATCGACCATCTGGACCGGGTCTTTCAGTGGCAAGTGGATTTCTCGCGGCAGATCCGCGTCGGCGACACGTACCGCTTCGTCTTCGAGAGAGAGGTCCGTCCGGACGGATCGATGAGGGCGGGACGGCTGCTCGCCGCGGAGTTCGTCAACAGTGGCACGTCCTACCACGCCGTCTACTTCGACCCCAACGGAGACGGCCGGGGCTCGTACTTCGATCTGGAAGGCCAGTCGGTCCGGAGGGCCTTCCTCCTCAAGCCTCTCTCCTACCGGCGGATCTCCAGTCGATTCACCAACGCCCGATTCCATCCGATCCTCAAGCGGTGGCGATCGCACCGGGGTGTCGACTACGCCGCCGACGCCGGCACGCCGGTGATGGCGACCTCCGACGGCGTCGTGATCCATCGGGGGCCCAAGGGAGGGCTCGGAAATGCCGTGGAGATCCGTCACCCCAACGGCTTCGTGACTCGGTACGGGCATCTCACCGGATTCCGCGGCGGCATCTCCGTGGGCAGCCGGGTGAAGCAGAGTGACGTGATCGGCTACGTGGGCATGACCGGTCTGGCCACCGGGCCGCACCTGCACTACGAGATGCTCCGGAGCGGACGCCACATGGATCCTCTGTCCGTGGATCTTCCCGCGGGAGATCCGGTGCCCTCGGAGGATCGGGTTCGCTGGAGCTCGGAGAGGACGGCGCGGATGGCGCTCCTCGATCTCATCCCTCCCGCCGGACCGGTCCGAAGCTTCGTCGCGGAGGCCTCCTCGCCCGTCGAGGTCGAGGACGTGCAGCAGACGGCCGGGGGAGACCAGCGGTAGCTTGATCCCGCCAGTCTCGTGACGGGGATTCTCGTCTTCGTCGCCATGGCGGCGGGACTCGTCGCCTACGCCTTCTGGGTCTACCTGAGGGTCGAGCTTCCGGTGCCCTCCGGCCCCTGGCTGGCCGGGGTGAGGGCCGGCGCCCTCGTCCTGGTCCTCCTCCTCCTCTTCAACCCTTCTCTTCCCCGGTCCGACGGAGGTGCGGGCGCGCCGCGGTGGGTTCTCCTCGACGGATCCATGAGCATGCAGGCGGGGGCGGAGGGAGGTACGTCGGCGTGGTCGGAGGCTCGGGCTCGAGCCGAAGGCCTGGCGGAGCAGGGGTGGCGGATCATGCGCTTCGGGGGCGGTGGCCTCGTCCGGGACTCGGCCTTGACCGTGCCTCCGGAGGGTCTCGAGAGCAGGTTGGCTCCGGCGCTCTCCGCGGCGGCCGAGGCCGGAGCGCGGGAGGTGCGCGTCCTCTCCGACGCTCGGCTGGAGGACATGGTGGCCGTCCGGTCCGCCCTCCGGACCCTGCCTCTCGAGGTGATCTTCGAGACCTTCGAGGACGCCGTGTCCAACGCGGGCGTGGTGAGCCTCCAGGTGCCCGACGTGGTCTCCGCGGAGGACGCTCCCACGGCGGTGGTGGAGCTCTTCGGCCAGGGGGTCGGGGACTCGCTGACGGTGGAGGTCCGCGAGGACGGGCGACCCGTGGCCTCCGCCACCGTGGCCACCCCGTCGCCGGGCCGGACGACGACGGCGCGCGTCGAGCTGCCAGCGCCCGAGGGCGACGGGCGGATCCGCTACACGGCGTCGGTCTCGACGGAGGCCGGCGACGATTTCCCCGAGGACGACAGGGCGGTGGCGTACGCCAACGTGGGGTTCCAGTCCGGAGGACTCCTCCTCCTCTCCGTCCGTCCGGACTGGGAGCCCCGCTTCCTGCTGCCGGTCCTGGAGGAGGTGACGGGCCTCGAGGCCAGCGGATATCTGCGGGCCGGGCCGAACCGATTCGTCCCGCTCGGTCGTGCCGTGGGGCGGAGAGGGACGGTGGACTCCACGCTCGTGCGACGAGCGGCGGGGGAGGCGGTCTTCCTGGTGCTGCACGGCTTCACGGGGGAGGCCGACGCCTGGATCCGGGACCGAGTCGCGGGCTCCGGTCGAGCTCTTCTGTTTCCCGCGGACGCAGCGGCCGCCGAGTTGTCCGGCGTGCCCGCGTCGGAGCCCCGAGACGGAGAGTGGTACGTCTCTCCCGACGTGCCCGCCTCGCCGGTCGCCGGTGCCCTCACGGGGGCATCTCTGGAGGGCCTTCCGCCCCTCACCGACGTTCTCGTGCCCGTGGATGCCCTGGTCAATCCGCCCCTCCATCTCCAGCTTCGTGGCGCCGGCGCGCCCGAGAGCGCCGTCGCCCTCCTCCAGCGACCGGAGGGACGGCGCGCGGTGGTCCTGGCTTCGGGGT
The DNA here is from genome assembly GCA_033722275.1 of Longimicrobiales bacterium. Classification (GTDB taxonomy): domain Bacteria; phylum Gemmatimonadota; class Gemmatimonadetes; order Longimicrobiales; family Gaopeijiaceae; genus UBA2589. The sequence continues at coordinate 13,030 of JAWVZK010000026.1, forward strand.
TCTGGCGATGGGCCATGCGGGAGCAGGGCCGGGACGCATATCGTCGGCTCTGGTCCGGCGTCGCAGGATGGCTGCTCGCCGAACGCGGCATCGCGTCGGCCCGGCCCCGACCTGTACGATGGGTGTTCCCGCGGGACGAGCCCGTCCGCTGGTCCATCCCTGGTGACACCTCCTCCGTGCGGATCGTCCTGCGAAAGGACCGGGGCGCCGTGGTGGACACCGTGGTGACGGGAAGAGAGGTCAGCGTGGGGAGGCTCCCACCGGGACCCTACGACTACACGGTCTCCGGCCCCGGAGGGGACACGCTCACGCAGGGCCGTCTCGACGTGGCCTCCACGACCCGGGAGATGATCCCTCGGAGCGAGAAGCCCGTGGCGGAGCAGGCAGACGGAGAACGAGAGAGCGAGGTGGCGTCCGGTCGCCCCCTCCGGACGTCTCCGTGGCCCTATCTTCTCGTGATCCTACTCCTCTGCGGCGAATGGGTCGTACGTCGGAGGAGCGGACTCCGCTGAGAGAGGAGGGGGTCCGGAGCGCACACCGATAGACACGGGATTCCATGGCAAGGCTGTTCAAGAAGAAGCCGGAGCGGAAGAAGGGACTGTGGAAGAGGGTCGTGGACCTGGCCCTCACGGACGTGCGGGTGGTGGCCGGCGGGATCGACGCCGAATCCCTCGAAGCGTTGGAGGAGCGTCTTCTCGCCTCGGATTTCGGGGTCCCCGTGACGCTGCGACTCACCGATCGCGCCGAGGAGGCCCTGCGCCGCGGAAGGGCCAGGAGCCAGCAGGACCTGGTGGGCGTGCTCCGGGAGGAGATCGGCGCGATCCTCCGGCAAGGGTCCGGCGAGGGCCTGGAGGCCGCCGAGTCCGGGCTTACCGTGTACCTCATCGTCGGAGTCAACGGGGTCGGCAAGACCACGTCGGTGGCGAAGCTGGCCCATCACCTCGTGGACGAGGGACGGAGCGTCATGGTGGCGGCGGCGGACACCTTCCGGGCGGGGGCCGTGGCTCAGCTCGAGATGTGGGCGGAGCGGATCGGTGCCGACTTCCTTCGTGGACAGCAGGGCGGGGATCCGGCCGCGGTGGCGTACGATGCCCTGGAGGCGGCGGAGGCCCGGGGAACCGACGTCCTCCTCATCGACACCGCGGGACGGCTCCACACCAACCGCGACCTGATGGCGCAGCTCGAGAAGATCGACCGCGTGGTCCGGCGCCGTCTGGGACGGGCTCCCCACGAGACCCTCATGGTCCTCGACGCCACCGTCGGTCAGAACGCGGTACGCCAGGTGGAGGCGTTCTCCAGGGCCGTCGACCCGACGGGGATCATCCTCGCCAAACTGGACTCCTCGGCCCGGGGAGGCATCGTTCTGGCGCTCCAGGAGGAGTACGGGATCCCGGTGAAGCTGGTCGGCACGGGGGAGGGGCTGGACGACCTGGAATCGTTCGACGTCGATGCCTTCATCGACGGCATCTTCGGGGACGGACCGCGGATGGAATGAAGAGGTCGTGACGAGACGGGAGACGGGACAGGGCCGGAGGCTTCCGGCGACGGGGAGTCCGGCTGTGGCGAGGCTTCGGTGAGCTATTCCCGGCTCGACCGCCCGGTCCAGTTCCTCAAGGGCGTGGGTCCCAAGCGGGCGGACGCGTTCGTGAAGCTGGGGGTGACGACGGCCCGCGACCTCCTGTACCACGTGCCGCGGCGCTACGACGACGCCTCCACGGTCCAGCCCATCGGACGCCTGGAGGTGGGGATGGACGCCAGCGCGGTGGGACGGATCCGGAGCAAGGGGATCTTACCCACCCGTCGGCGGCTGAGGATCTTCCAGGCCGTGCTGGAGGACGAAACCGGAATGATCACCGTGGCCTGGCCCGGCCAGCCGTGGCTGGACCGGAAGCTCCGGGAGGGGGACACGCTGCTGGTGACGGGGAAGGTGAAGTTCTTCCACGGACGCCAGATCCAACCCAGGGAGTACACCGTCCTCGGCCGTGCCGGCGGGGAAGGGAGCGATCGGACGTCCGGCGTGATCTTCGTCACGTATCCCGCGACGGAGGACCTGCCCCAGTGGGTGCTGCGGTCCATCTACGACAAGAACCTGGACGACCTCCTGGAGTGGGTGGAGGCGGACGAATACCTGTCGTCCGAAGCGCGGGACACGCTGGGGCTGCCCTCCCTGCGCCAGGCGCTCGAGTGGATGCACCGTCCCGGCGCGCTCCGCGAGGCCGAGCGTGGTCGGCGGAGACTCGCGTTCGACGAGCTCTTCTTCCTTCAGCTGGTCCAGGCGCAGGCCCGTCGACGCGCGACCGAGCTCCTTCCGGGGATCGCTCACGCCCGGTCCAATCTGCTGGTCCGCCCCCTCCATGAGGCCCTCCCGTTCGCCCTCACCGAGGCCCAGGCCGGTGCCCTCAGGGAGATCTACGCCGACATGCAGTCGGAGCGGCGGATGAACCGGATGCTGCAGGGCGACGTGGGATCGGGAAAGACCGCCGTCGCCGTCTTCGCCATGCTCCTGGCGGTGGAGGGAGGACGACAGGCCGCGCTCATGGCGCCTACCGAGATCCTGGCCGAGCAGCATGCCCGGGGCATCCGGGCCATGCTGGACCCCTTGGGCGTCCACGTCACCCTCCTCACGGGGCGCCTGGCGGCCGAGGGTCGGCGCGAGGCCCTCGACGACATCGCGTCGGGCGCCGCCGAGGTGGTGGTGGGGACGCACGCGCTGATCCAGGAGGCGGTGCGGTTCCATGACCTGGGCCTAGTGGTCATCGACGAGCAGCACCGCTTCGGAGTGAAGCAGCGGATGGCGTTGTACGAACGGGACGACAGCCGGCCCGACGTCCTGGTGATGTCGGCGACGCCCATCCCCCGATCTCTGGCCATGGCGCTGTATGGGGACCTCGATCTCAGCGTCCTGGACGAGATGCCGCCGGGTCGGACACCGGTGAAGACGGCTCTGCGGGCGCCGTCCCGGAGGGAGGCGGTCTACGATTTCGTACGCGAGCAGGTCGCCCAGGGACGGCAGGTGTACGTCGTATATCCTCTCGTGGAGGAGTCGGAGAAGGTGGATCTCCTCTCCGCCACCCAGGAGTACGAGCGACTGAAGGATTCGGTGTTCCCCGAGGCGCGGGTGGGTCTCCTCCACGGACAGCTCTCCGCCGAGGAGAAGGACCGGGTCATGCGCGCGTTCGCCGACGGAGCCGTCGACATCCTGGTGTCCACCACCGTCGTCGAGGTGGGCATCGACGTGCCCAACGCCAGCGTGATGATCATCGAGCACGCGGAGCGCTTCGGCCTCTCACAGCTGCATCAGCTCCGCGGCCGCGTGGGCCGGGGTGCGGCCGAGAGCCACTGCATCCTGGTCGCCGAGCCCGGGGAGGACGCGTCGGAGCGCTTGAAGATCTTCCGAGACACCACCGACGGCTTCGCCATCGCCCGGGCCGACCTGAGGATCCGGGGTCAGGGCGACCTCTTCGGGAGTCAGCAGCACGGGAAGGATCCGGTGCTGCGGTTCGCCGACCTCATGGCGGACGAGGACCTGCTGGCCGTCGCCCAGCGCGACGCACGGGCGCTCGTATCGAAGGACCCGGACCTCGAGCGTCCCGAGCATCGGAAGATCGGCGAGCATCTGGAGGAGCGGTACCGTCATCGGCTCGAGATGTACCGGGTGGGATGAGGCGTCCCGCTTCCCCTTCGGCACCGATCTTCGCATCGTCTGGACATGGTCGAGATCAAGCAGCTGAACGGACATGTGGGCGAGGAGGTCACCGTCGCCGGATGGGTCGAGACGACCCGCGGGCACGGGAAGGTCTCGTTCACCGTCGTCCGCGACGGAACGGGCATCGTCCAGGGCGTGCTGGTGAAGAGCCAGGCGGACGGGGAGACGTGGGAGGCCCAGCAGTCCCTGACCCAGGAGTCCCTCGTGGCCCTCACGGGGAGGGTGAAAGCCGACGATCGGGCTCCCGGGGGCTACGAGCTGGGCCTCACGCACCTGGAGGTCCTCTCGCCGGCCGAGGAGTACCCCATCCAGCCGAAGGAGCACGGGGTGGACTTCCTCCTGGACAACCGCCACCTCTGGCTCCGGTCCTCCCAGCAGCGAGCCGGACTCCGCATCCGGGCGGAGGTGGAGCAGGCCATCCACGACTTCTTCTACGAGCGCGACTTCGTACGGATCGACACCCCCATCCTCACGGGGGCGATCGGGGAGCATGCCGGCACCCTCTTCGAGACGGACTACTTCGGAGAGTCGGCCTACATGGCCCAGACCGGCCAGCTCTATGTCGAGGCGGCCTGCCCGGCGTTCAGGAAGGTCTATTGTTTCGGCCCCACCTTCCGCGCCGAGAAGTCCAAGACGCGCCGTCACCTCACCGAGTTCTGGATGGTGGAGCCCGAGGTGGCCTTCGCCGACTCCGACGACAACATGCGCCTCCAGGAGGAGTTCGTCTCCTACATCGTGGAGCGCGCCCTGGAGCGGTGCGCCGACGAGCTGGAGGCGCTGGAGCGGGACACCACCATGCTGGAGCGGGTGGCGCCGCCCTTCCCCCGCATCAGCTACACCGACGCCGTCGAGCTCTTGCAGGGGAAGGGGAGCGAGGTCGAGTGGGGCCAGGATCTGGGCGCCACCGACGAGACCCTCCTCATGGAGGGCCGGGAGCTGCCCCTCTTCGTCCATGACTACCCGAAGGAGGCCAAGGCCTTCTACATGAAGGAGAATCCCGATGACCCCCGCACGGTGCTGTGCGACGATCTCCTGGCCCCCGAAGGCTACGGCGAAATCATCGGCGGAAGCCAGCGAGAGGACGATCTGGAGCGCTTGCGCGGGCGGATCCGGGACGAGGGCCTCCCCGAAGACGCGTACGACTGGTATCTGGACCTTCGACGCTACGGCACCTTCCCCCACTCGGGCTTCGGGCTGGGCATCGAGCGTACCGTGGCCTGGATCACGGGCCGGCACCACATCCGGGAGATGATCCCGTTTCCGCGGCTCATGAACCGCCTGTACCCGTAGGCGGGCCGAGGACGTGAGCCGAGCCCCCGGGGTCCTCTCGACACGGGACCGAGCGATCCAGGAGGGATGACCATGCCGCGGATCGTCCTCGACATGAACGATCGTCGGCCCGTCTGGGCCATGCCCGAATGGGTCCCGGCCGAGCTCCGAGACCGGCTCCCGTCGGACTGGGAGCTGGTGGTCATCGACGTGCCCACCGATGGCTCCGGCGACGGGGCCGCACGCGTGGCGCCGGAGGTGCTCGACGCCGTCGACGAGGCCGAGATCTATCTGGGATACGGGATCCCCCCCGAGCTCCTCGAGGGAGGCTCGAGCTTGAAGTGGGTGCACTCCGGGGCGGCGGGGGTGGGAGGCTCGCTGACCCCTACCATGCTCGAGAGCCCGGTGATCTTCACGAACTCCGCGGGCGTGCACGCGCCGCCCATGGCCGAGACCGTTCTCGCCATGATGCTCCATTTCGGTCGCGGGCTGGACTTCGCCGTGGAAGCGAAGAGCCGGTCGGAGTGGCGGAAAGAGCCGTATTACGCGGAGGGTGCGCCACTCACGGAGCTCTCCCAGGCGACGGTGGGCATCATCGGCTTCGGTGGCGTCGGTCGCGAGGTCGCCCGACGGGTCGCGAGCCTGGGGGCGCGCGTCATCGCCGTGAAGCGCAGACCCGCGAGGCCGGGCGAGGCCAACCTGAAGCCGGTGGCGGGGGGCGGGATCCTGGGCTCACGGATCGAGATGGTCTGGGGAGCGTCGGGACTCGACGCGGTCTACCGGGAGAGTGACGTCATCGTCGTGGCGGCGCCCGATACCCCCGAGACCCGCGGCATGGTGGACGAGTCCGCGTTCCGGAGGATGAAGGGGGGCGCGGTCTTCGTGAACGTCGCCCGGGGACGTCTCGTGGACGAGGATGCTCTGGTGCGGGCGCTCGCGGACAACCGCATCCGCGGCGCGGGCCTCGACGTCTTCCATGAAGAGCCCCTTCCGCCGGACCACCCGCTGTGGGAGCTGCCCAACGTGCTCCTCACACCGCACGTCTCGGCCGTCACCGGGGGCTTCTGGCGGCGCGAGACCGACCTGATCCTCCGGAATCTGGAACGCTACATGAAGGGCGATCCCCTGGAGGAGTGGGAGAACGTGGTGGACAAAAGGGCCGGGTACTGAGATCCGGGGGTTACCTCAGATGTACGGCGGCGAGCCATCGTGGTCCGCCGAGATTCCGAGTCGCTCGCTCTCATTCCCCTCCAAGGTGAAGGTCCGGATCGGCTCACCGAGGCACAAGGTCCCGTCCCACTCACAGATCTCGACCGAAAGCAATGGGAGAAGCTCGGAATCGAGCTCCCCTTCGATCTCCGGCTTTGGTCGGAACCGTAGGTGGCAGCCAGAAGAACCCTGGATTGCCTCCCGCGCTCGTGCCATCGAGGATGGCAGCGAGTTGTGATGCAGGAGTCGGGATAGAATCCGATGTAGCCTCCTCATCCACCGAGGGGATCACCGTCGATGACGGCTCACAGGCGGACAAGACGATGAGGGCGAGTCGAAGGATGCGACGCTTCATCGTTGGCTCGTGGGCCTCGGGGGCCGGTCGATTCTCCTCCCATGGACGGAGGGCCTGTCGAGGAGGCGTTGGAATCTCGTCACCGCGGTCGGTATAGGCGGAGGGAGGCCCCATCGGCTCCAGAGCCAGGCTGGTGCATCCTCTCCTCCAGGCTCGGCTACCCCGCGACGACCGTCGTGCAGTTCTCGGTCATCCTCTCCGATATCTGCCGGAACATCATCGAGCACCAATGCTCCCGGGTGGGTGGCCGTCCCGGCGTACTGGGCGCGCCGTCTGGGCCGCTTCGTGGTGGTGATCTCCGTCATGGACGTCGGTCACGGTTTCCGTGGATCCCTCACCGACGAGCACCCGGGCCGCCATCACCATCCGGAGCGGGACGGCGCGGATCGGTCAGGTCCCCGATTGGGACGACACGCCGCCGTTGGTCGAGGGAATGGCCCCGCTGCCCGGCGCGCAGATCAGCATCATCCTTCCGACGAAGGTCGGCGAATGAGCGAGCGACCCATCGACCCCATCGCCATCGACGTGGAAGATGTGCTCCAGCGTAGCGTCCTCCGCGAATGGCGACGAGAGGCTCGCTCTGAACTGCATCGTCGATCGGGGCCTGGCCTTCCGTAGCCCCGATCCGGCCGGATCCACGCCCTCAGCCGCCTCCTGGATCATCGATTGTGAGCCCGATCTCCGATGTGAACCCGCTGTCCGAGCACCCAGAAGCCCGCGGGTTGCCAGACCCGGGGCTCGGATGGGATGTTACACTGCGTTACTCTCCGAAGTCACCGTGATGTTGCCCCCTGTCCCGCGCCTCAACGCAGCGCTCGAGGGCCGCTACCGCATCGAGCGCACGCTCGGTGAAGGCGGCATGGCGATGGTCTATCTGGCGCGCGAGTTGAAGCACGATCGGAGCGTCGCGGTCAAGGTGCTCCGCCCGGAGCTGGCTGACGCTGTCGGCGCGGATCGGTTCCTGCGTGAGATCGAGACCACCGCCCGTCTGCGCCACCCCCACATCCTGCCGCTCTACGATTCGGACGAGGCCGGCGGTCTC
>JAWVZK010000027.1:0-20462 GCA_033722275.1 Longimicrobiales bacterium
CACGGTGGTACAGAACGTGGGCTCCATCGCCACCATCGCCGAGGTGTTCGAGACGGGGCTGCCCCTCATCGAGCGTGTGGTGACGGTGACGGGTCCCGGCGTCCGGAAGCCGTCCAATCTCATCGTGCCCGTGGGCAGCATGCTGGGCGATGTCCTCGACTTCTGCGGTGGCGTGACCGAAGACGCGGCGGAGATCGTGTTCGGCGGACCGATGATGGGAACGTCCCAACCCGACATGCGGACGCCCCTCGTCAAGGGGACCACGGGGGTCGTGGTCCTCACGCGAGCCCACGTCAAGCCGAAGCGCACGTATCCGTGCATCAAGTGCGGCCACTGCCTGGACGCGTGTCCGGTCTTCCTCAATCCCAGCGAGCTCGGTCTGCTGGCCCAGGCGGGGCGCTACGAGGAGATGGTGGATCGGCACGTCATGGACTGCATGCTCTGTGGCTGTTGCTCCTACGTGTGCCCGTCCAACATCCCACTGTCCCAGATGTTCTCGCTCTCGAAGAACGCGCTCCGCAGGTCCGAGGCGGCGTGATGGACAGCCGGTCCTTCGAGCTCACCGCGTCGCCGCACATCAAGGGCCCCGACTCCACGCCGCGCATCATGTGGTCGGTGGTGGCCAGTCTCGTGCCGGTGGTGGCGGCGGCCATCTACTGGTTCGGACCCAGCGCCGCGCTGGTCATCGCCGCGGCGATGCTCGGGTGCGTCGTCACGGAGCGCTTCCTGGGGCCCGGGGGCACCCTCCGGGACGGCTCCGCGGCCATCACGGGGATCCTCCTGGGTCTCACCCTTCCCGCCGGTCTTCCCCTCTGGATGGCGTTCGTCGGGGGCGCCATCGCCATCGGCCTGGGCAAGCTCGTCTTCGGCGGGCTGGGGCAGAACGTCTTCAATCCGGCGCTCCTGGGTCGGGCCATGCTCCAAGCGGCCTTCCCGGAGGCCATGACGACCTGGCCCGCACCCGCGTCTTCCTGGTGGCAGCTTCGCGGAGACAACCTCGCGGGGCCTCTCTTGGCGCCGGACTTGGGGCTTATGGTGACCGGCGCCACGCCGCTGGGGCAGATGAAGTTCGAGCAGATCCCCAGTCCGACCCTGGATCTGTTCATGGGGGCCACGTCCGGCTCCACCGGGGAGACCGCGGCGGTGGCCATCCTCGTGGGAGGGCTCTACCTGGCGGCGCGGAAGTACTTGAACTGGAGGATCCCCGTCGCCGTGCTCGCGACGGTGGCGATCCTGTCGGAGGTCCTCCACGTCGTGGCTCCCGACCGGTACCCCGGGGCGTTGTTCATGCTCTTCAGCGGCGGGCTGATGCTGGGAGCGTGGTACATGGCCACCGACATGGTGACCTCGCCCACCACGAACCTGGGATGCTGGATCTTCGGCGCGGGCATCGGCGCCATGGTGGTGCTGATCCGTCTGTGGGGCGGCCTGCCCGAGGGGGTGATGTACGCCATCCTCTTCATGAACGCCCTGGTACCCTTCATCAACCGGGCCACCCAGCCCCGGGTCTTCGGCACCGGCGGGGAGGTGGTGGCGTCGTGACGGAGGAGCGTCTGCCCACGGTATCGAGCGAGGGCCCCGGGCCCACCCCCGAACGCGGGGGGGGAGTGCATCGGGAGGGAGACGGAGGGCCGTCTCCTCCCCGCCAGGTGGAGAGCTCGTCGGTGCGTCTGGTGGCCACGTTGGCCGTCGCGGGAGCGTTGGCGGGGCTGGCCATCGTTCTCGTGTATCAGTGGGCGAATCCCCGTATCGAGGCGTGGCGGGCCGAGGTCCTCGCGGCCGCGGTGACCGAAGTGCTGGCCGGCGCGGATCGGTACGAGACCGTGTTCCTGGAGGAGAACGGCTTCACTTCCGTTCCCACGGCCGACACCTCCGCGCTGGATCGCGTCTACGTCGGCTACGACGCCGACGGCACGCCCGTGGGGGTGGCGATGGTCGGCGCCGCCGCGGGCTTCCAGGACGTCATACGGGTGATCTTCGGTTACGACCCCGCCGCCGCGGAGGTCATCGGGATGCAGGTCCTGGAGAGCAAGGAGACGCCGGGTCTGGGGGACAAGATCGAGAAGGACTCCGCGTTCGTCCGTGAGTTCCACGGCGTCGAGACCCCCCTCGTGGGCCTGAAGGCGGGGCGGGAGACGGGAGAGGAGGACGAGGTGGTGATGATCACCGGAGCCACCATCTCCTCCCAGACCGTCGTCGACATCATCAACGCCCGCGTCTCGGAGGTCGGTCGGGAGGTCGAGGCGTACTGGGGGTCCACGGCGCTGAGATCGGCCGTCCGGACCCCGCCTCCGAAGGGGGGCGATGGTGGACCGGCGGGCGTCGCGGACGCGAGCCCCCGCCCTCCGGGAGGCATCCCATGAGCCCGAGGGAGACGACGGCGCAGGAGGTCCTCCTCCGGGGCGTGTGGCGGGAGAATCCGGTCCTGGTCCAGCTCCTCGGGCTCTGTCCCGCGCTGGCGGTGACGAACACGGTGGCCAACAGCCTGGCCATGGGCCTGGCCACCTTCTTCGTCCTCGTCGGCTCGTCCACCCTGATCTCCACGTTCAAGCGCTTCATCCCGAAGGAAGTACGGATCAGCGCGTACATCCTGGTCATCGCGACCTTCGTCACCATCGCCGACCTGGTGCTGAACGCGGTGGTGCCGGAGATCCATCGGGCCCTGGGCGCGTTCATCGCGCTCATCGTGGTGAACTGCATGATCCTCGGACGCCAGGAGGCCTTCGCCTCGAAGCAGCCCGTGGGTCGGGCGGTCCTCGACGCGGTGGGGACCGGCCTGGGCTTCATCGTCGCGCTCGTTCTCATGGGAGGCCTCCGGGAGATCCTGGGGTACGGCTCGTTCCTCGGCTTTTCCCTCTTCGGCCCCGACTTCCAGCCGTGGATCGTCATGATTCTGCCCGCCGGCGGCTTCTTCGCTCTGGGCTTCATCCTGCTCGCGTTCGGATGGTGGGAGGAGCGGGAGCGGGTCTCCGTGCGTCCCCGGCGCTGGCCTCACGGTGTCCGCTCGAGGGTGTCGGAAGGCGAGTTCGCCTCGACGGGGACGGGGGCGGGCTGATGGGCGAGCTGATCTGGATCCTCGTGGCGGCGATGCTGGTGAACAATTTCACCCTCATGCTCTTCCTGGGGCTCTGTCCCTTCATGGGAGTGTCGGCTCGGGTGTCCACGGCGCTGCGCATGGGGGGAGCGAACATCTTCGTGCTGATCATCACCTCCATGGTCGTCTCGATCCTGAATGCGTTCGTCCTTCCCTACGCTCCGTACCTGCGTCTCATCTCCTTCATCGTCGTCATCGCCTCTCTCGTCCAGATCGTGGAGACGGTGATCAAGAAGGTGAGCCCGACGCTCTTCAGGGAGCTGGGGATCTTCCTCCCGCTCATCACGACCAACTGCGCGATTCTCGGCCTGGCCATCTTCCAGACCAACCGGGGCTACGGCTTCCTGGAGGGACTCTTCTACGCGCTGGGAGCCGGGCTGGGCCTCACCCTCGCCCTGATCCTGATGGCGTCCATCCGGGAGCAGATCGAGATCGCGGACGTGCCGGCGATGGCCCGCGGAATGGGACTCGTCCTCATCGTGGCAGGCAGTCTGTCGTTGGCGTTCATGGGCTTCGCCGGCCTCTTCTCGTCATGATCGAGGCGACGGTGGCCATGGCGGTGGTGGCGGGGCTCTTCATCGTCTTCGGCGCCCTCCGGCTCGCGGACGGCAGGAGGTGCGACGGAGGCTGTGCCGGGTGTGCCGGCACATGTTCGGACCATGGCGAAGGAGATGGACGATGAGACGGCCCACGAGACCGGCGCAGCTCGATCGCCGGAGGTTTCTTTCCATGGGGATCGGTGCGCTGGTGGTGGCGACGACCCCGGCTGCGCTCCGTCCCCGGCCCACGCTGGTCAGGCGGAGAATTCCCGTCATGGGGACCGTGGCGGAGGTGGCCATCCCCACCCGGAACGAGGTGTGGGCCCAGCGAGCCATCGACGCGGCCTTCGCCGAGCTCAGGAGGATCGACCAGAGCATGTCCCGCTTCCGCCGGGAGTCGGAGGTGGGACGTTTGAATGCCGCCGAGGGCGCCTGGACCGCTGTCTCGGCAGACACGGCGACGGTGCTCGCCCATGCGCTGCGGTGGGCGGAGAGCACCCGCGGCAGATTCGACCCGTGCCTCGAGCGGATGTCCCGGGTCTGGGACGTCTCCCGTAGAGAGGTTCCTCCGGAGGACGACGCGTTGCGTCCCTTCGCTGGGGTGGACCTGTGGCGGGCCCTGGAGGTGGAGGCGACGCACGTCGACGCCCGCGCCCGACTGACGTCGTCCCTCGCCGGAGTGGATCTGGGGGGCATCGGCAAGGGCTTCGCGGTGGACGTCGCGGGTGAGGCGTTGAGGAGCTTCGGGGTCGTCGATGGGTTGGTCAATGTCGGCGGCGACCTCCTCGCGATGGGAGCCGACCCCGGAGGCGACCCCTGGGTCGTCGGCGTCCGCGCGGCCGATGATCCCGGACGTCTCGCCGACGAGCTCCACGTCACCGACGGGGCCATCGCCACCTCGGGGGACTATCTGCGCTTCTTCGAGCACCGGGGGACGCGCTACCACCACCTGCTGGACACCACCAGCGGCAGACCGCACCGGACGCCGATGCGGTCCATCACGGTCACGGCCCGGCGCTGTATCGACGCCGACGCGGCGGCCACCGGCTTCTTCGGCGTGTCCGCGCTCGAGATGCGACGCGCGATCCGGAGTGTCCCGGTCGCCGTCCGCGTTGCACACCATATCACGGAGGTGACGACATGAAGACCGAAATCGCCTACTGCGGGGGATGCGGGCACAAGGTCCGCCTGGTGTTCACCGATCCGCCTCCCCACGACGGCCATGCCAACCTGAAGGACGGCGCAGAAATCGTGTGTCTGGACTATCAGGAAGGCTGCACGGGAGGCACGTGTCCGATGACGGGCACGCCCGGCATCGTCATGGGGGTGCGGTTGGCGAAGAGCCATCTCGCGGACGACTCGTTCGAGACCGTCCACGCCCGGTGCGGGGCGTGCGGGCAGCTCTCCGACCTGGAGGTCCTGGACGAGAACTACGCGCTCTGCACCATCTGCGAGACGACGAACAGCTGGGTCCGGATGCGACTTCCCGACGAATCGGAGGTGATCCTCACCGAGCCTTGAGCGGTCGGGCGCCGACGCCACGGCTCATCGGTCACGGAGGAGGGCGGCCGCGTCCACGCGGAACGCCTGAAGTCCCGGCGTACCCCGCGTCGGCGTGACCTGGGGGAGCGTGCCCACGTCGTCGACGAAGGCCGGCCGCCAGCCCCCGACGAGGAGGGTGGCGCGATCTCGACGGGTCAAGCCCAGGATCGGGAAGCTCCGGGCGGCGCTGCGAAGGAAGGACACGAAGCCACGGCTCTGGCCGGTGTCCGACACCGGTGGACCGCCGACGGTGAAGTCCCAGGCCGAGCCGACCAGGATCCGGCGCGCACCATACGGGAAGTGAAAGGCCGCGCTGTCGGCGGAGAAGGTGGCAGCCTCCCGTTGCACGGGGTAGAACGGCACCAGGAGATAGAATGTCTGGGCGCTCATGACCAGGAGCTCCGGCTCGCTCCCGGGATCCAGCACGTCGATCATCCGTGCCAGATCGTCCTGTCGCAGGACCCGGTCGGTGGGTGCCCACGGGACCCTCGTCGCACCGAGCCCGTCGCCCACGGGGCCGCCCAGGAGGAGCAGGAGCAGCGGGAGAGCGAGCCGAAGCGATCGCTCTCGGATGGTGTCGGCGTCGAGGAGCCACGAGGCGAGCCAACCCAGCGCCGGCACGGCGAAGACGAGGAGCCATGCCGAGTGCCGGGTGGAGCCGAAGGGGTACAGTCCCGCGGCAGCGCCCACCACGGCCACGAGCAGACTCCCTCCGGTCAGAACGACGAGGCGCCGATGGCGCCTGGTCCCGGCGAGGACGAGGGCCGTCAGGAGGAGAAGCGCCGAAGGGCCTCGGAACCAGGGGGTGGCGACCAGGTGCTGGAAGCCCAGGAACGAGCGCCAGACGTCTTCCGGGGAGCGGATCATGTAGAAGCTCAGCCATCCACCCAGAGCCTCATCGGCCAGGTCGCTGGTGGCCAACGGACGCATGTGGAAGACGTAGAGGGCCAGGAGGACGACCAGGGGCACGGCATAGCCCGCTGCCCGGCGCCTCCAGCGGCCCGCGAGCCACGGTCGACGACCTCCCGCCCGGTCGATCTCGGGGACGCTCTCCTCGCCGTATGTCTCGAGGGCGCCCAGGGCGACCCCGCCGAGGAAGACCCCGAGGGCGAGGGCTGAGCTGTAGTGGGTGAGGAGGGCGAGACTCAGGAGGGAGACGTGGGCCGCCAGATCCCCGGGTGCGCCCGAGTCGCCGTAGCGGAGGAAGAAGACGAGCGCCCACGACAGGAGCGCCAACTGGAGCATGTACGGCCGCATGACCTGGGACAGCTCCACGGCTCCCGGCGCGAGGGCGAGCACGAGGCCCGCCGTCAGCCCCGCGACCTCTCCGGGAAGCCCGCCTCCGGCGAGCTTGCGGCCCGCGGCCCACATGGCCGCGACCGCGGCGACGCCGCAGAGCACGGAGAAGGCCCTGAGCCAGAGGAAGTCCCAGGTGAAAAGGCCCAGCCCGCGGAGGAGGAGGTAGTACAGCGGAGGGTGCGCGTTGGCCGTGACCTCCTCCCAGAATCCCCCGAAATCGGCCCTGGTGAGGATGGAGTAATAGATGCCTTCGTCGGGATTCAGCCACCAGCCCGACAGGTCCGTGGACCGGACGACGGTGGCGACGACGAGGAGACCCACGAGGCCGGCGGGGCGGCGGTGTCGCCAGAGGGCCTCCAGGAGCGATGAAGGGCTGCAGGAGGGAGCGGCTACCGGGGAGCGTTTCACGGTTCGAAGGTAGGTACGCCTTCGAAACGGGGGCAATCCACTTGGCGAGGCGCACCGGGTGGCTCAACTTGGCCGCATGGTGCCTTCGAACGCTCCCGAGGTCGAAGGGCCCTCCGGCGACGAGCTCGCCCGGGGGCTGAAGGTCGCCCGCCACCGGCGGGTGGCCGTGTTCGTCGTCGCGTACAACGCCGAAAGCCACATCCGGGAAACGCTGCGGAGGATTCCCGAGCCGCTTCTCGAGCTGCTCGCCAGCATCTACGTCATCGACGATTCCAGCAGCGACGAGACCACCCGCCTCGCCCGATCTCTCCAGGAGGAGATCGGCGTGCTGGAGGTCTTCACCACACCGTACAACCAGGGATACGGTGGAAATCAGAAGCTGGGGTACGAGTACGCCTCGCGTCGAGGATTCGACGTCGTCGTCCTCCTCCACGGCGATGGCCAGTACGCTCCGGAGTACCTTCCGCGGATCCTGGCGCCTTTCGACGATCGGGAGACGGCAGCCGTGTTCGGATCCCGGATGATGGTCCCCGGCGCGGCCCGCAGGGGAGGGATGCCCCTGTACAAATACCTGGGGAACCGGGTGCTGACGATGGCGGAGAATCGTCTTCTCGACGCGGATCTGTCGGAGTTCCACTCCGGGTATCGGGCGTACCGCGTCTCGGCTCTGGAACAGGTCCCCTACCAGTACAACACCGACGACTTCCACTTCGACACGGAGATCATCATCCAGCTGCTCGCGCGCGGGATGAAGATCGTCGAGGTCCCGATCCCCACGTACTACGGCGATGAGATCTGCCACGTCGAGGGGATCCCTTACGCCGCGCACTGCATCGGGACGGTCCTGCGCTCACGGGCCAACCGGTACCACCTCGTCTACCATCCGAAGTTCGACGTCTTCGGCAACGACGAGTACGTCTTCAAGGAAGCCCCCAACACCGTCCATCAGCACGTCCTCGACCGGGCGTGGACGGCGGATCAAAGGGTTCTGGAGGTGGGCGCGGGGCATGGCGAGGTGGGAAGGCGGCTCCACGTCCGTGGATTGCGCGTGGTGGCGTTGGACCTGGAGAGCCCCGAGACCGAGGTCCCCTTCCCGTACCTGGAGGCGGACCTGGCCGAGCCCTTCGCCGACGAAGCCACGGCGGCGCTGGGTGGTCCCGCGGACGCGGTGCTCGCCCTCGACGTCCTCGAGCATCTGCCCCGGCCGGAAGAGAGCCTCCAGGAGATCAGGAGGGTGATGAAGCCCGGGGGCAGGTTGGTGGCCAGCACGGGCAACGTCGCCTTCATCCTGGTGCGTCTGATGCTGCTCCTCGGCCAGTTCAACTACGGGAAGAAGGGCATCCTGGACCTGACACACACCCGCCTCTTCACGGTCCGCTCCTTCTGTCGGACGCTGGAGGGAGCGGGCTTTCGCGTCGATGCGGTCCGGGGATTCGGTCCCCCCATCGTCGACATGGTTGGACGGTCGTGGGTCCTGAGGCTCCTGAATGGCGCCGCCGGCTGGCTGGCCCGGGTATGGCCCCGTCTCTTCGCGTACCAGATCCTGGTGGAGGCCACACGTCTCGACGACGTGGACACGCTCCTGGACCGGACGCTCGAGTCGGGTGAAGAGGAGGTCGAGACCGCAGCCGCTCCGGCGGATTGAGTCGGCGACAGGCGTTCGGTGGAGTGGGCGGGTGCCTCGTCGAGTCGGCCGGAGCTATCTCGTGGAGTCGGCCGGAACGTCGACCCGCATGCGCGCGGGGCGACGCCCGTCGGCGACGACCATCTCCATCTCGCCGTCCCGCCAGCCGGCCGTCACGCCGAAGCCGGCCGCTCCTGGGCCATCAGCCCCCGGGCTCCTCTCCGCTTCGGAAGATCCGCGGAGCGTACTCGCGCAGGTGTCTCTCCTTCTCCGTCCGGGGCACACCCTCGGTCATCCACCCCGGGGCGGGCTCCCCGCGGAGATGGTGGCCGAAGAAGTCCTGGAGCCGGTACTGGAAGTCGATGCGGTTCTCCAGCTTCCGCAGGCCGTGCCCCTCGCCGGGGTAGGAGAGCCAGATGATGGGCTTTCCGAGGAAACGGAGGGCGTTGTACCACTCCAGGCCCTGCTCCCAATTCACCGTCGGATCGTCCTCGCCATGCAGGTACAGCACCGGCGTGTCCATGCTCTCGACTCCCGAGATCGGGGACTGCTCCCAGTAGAGATCGAAGTCGGCGTAGGGGTCGGTGGCATAACGCCCCTGGCCGTAGATGTCGTAGCGGTGATTGTTCTGACCGCTTCCGACGAAGAGCTGGTTGAACTCGCTCACCAGGTTGATGGGAGCGGCCCCGTGGGCGACAGCGGCGAACATGTCGGACCGTGTGGCGATGTAGGCGCTCCCCCCTCCGCTGTACGAGTGTCCGCTCAAGCCGATGGCCTCCGGATCGGCGTATCCGAGCTCGATGACCCTGCGAGTCGCTGCCTCCACCGCTTCCAGCATGTCGGAGTGAGAGCTCCCGATCCGGAAGTGGACATCGGGTTGCATCAGGAGGTATCCCCGGCTCACCACACCGGCGAAGTTGGGCTGATGTCGGTAGACGGGTGTCGGGTAGCGGTGGAGATCCTGCGAGTACTTCTCGTAGAAGCGCACGATCATGGGGAGGCGTTGTCCCGGCACGTACGTCTCGGGGATGGCCAGCGTCCCCTGGAGGCGGATGCCATCGTCCAGCGTGTAGTCGAAGAGGATCCGGCGACCCCAGAGAAAGTCGTCCTGTTGTGAGTTGGCGAAGCTCACCCGCTCGCGATCCCTGAAGTCGAGATCGCTGATCCACAGGTCGGGAAAGTCCTCCCACGACTCCACGGTGAAGAGGTAACGCTCCACGTCGTCGGCCTTCTCCGGCCGCCCGAAGCGACGATCTTCGAAGGTGAGCTCTCTGAGCCCGTCGCCCTCGAGGAGGAAGAAGCCCGACGCCTTGGTCCACTCGCCGAATCCCTCGAGGAGCAGGGGCTCCTCCAGATCGACGGCGTCCTCGTCGGTATCGGTGCGGACGTAGCGGAGCCGGATCCCGTTCTCGGCGCCGTAGCCTCGGGTGAGACTGCGAGCCGCGGACCCGTCCAGCGGCTGGAGCCAGAGGTCCCACCGGTCGTACAGCAGCACGGCGTCGCCATCCGCGGCCCATCCGGCGACGCCATGGGGCGGCTTCTCGCCGTACCGATCGTACTCCTGATCCGTGAAGTCCACCGGTGCCGACGCCGTGAGATTCCGGTGCCGGTCCTCCTCGATCCGGTAGTCCCACACATGACCGTCCTTCCAGTAGAGGTAGTGCGCCCCGTCGGGGGAGAGGCCCAGGGTACGTAGATGGGCCTCGAGGATCGGGGTTCGCGCTCCGGTCTCCGTGTCCACGCGGTAGTAGTCGGCGACGCGCGGCTTCCAGTCGGACACGTAGGCCCGATCGTCTCGGCCGATGGCCCAGGCGCCGTCCCGCGTGATCTCCACGCTGCGCATGCGCTCGTCGGCCAGGTGGACGAGCCGGCCTTCGTCCAGGTGGACCGCCGCGGCATACGTCCGGCTACGATCGGATTCGAGCTCTCGCTCCTGCCGGGACTGGATCCGATCGTCCCGCCAGTGCCAGATGTTCACGTCCGCCAGCGGAAGCCGTTCCTCGGGCCACGCCTCCAGCTCCTTTCGCTGGGGGCGCGTCCCGAGGAAGACCGTGGAGCCGGCTTCATCGAAGACCATCGGGCCCTTCTCGCTGAGCACCCACCCCTCCCGAAGACCCGGTGCATCGGGGGTGAGATGGAAGCGGCGCGATCCGGCGTCTCCCTCTCCGGGCCGGAAGACCAGGAGGTGGTTCTCACGCTCGACCATGCCCTCGGGCTTCCGGCCCCGGAGGACGGCGACGGCGTCGCCCTCCTCGGACCAGGTGAGGCGGGCATAGTGGTCTTCGGCGTTGTCCACGGCCCTCCGGGACCCCGTGGCCAGATCGACGACATACAGACCGTTGCCGTCGCCTCCCGCCGCGTCGACGGTGTAGGCGAGATGGGTTCCGGGCTCGTTGAACGCCGCCTGGAGGACGCTCCCGACGAGCTCGTCGTAGCCCTGGGTGAGGTTGCGGAGGATCAGGTCGCTTCCCTCATGGTCCGCGTCGGCGTCTCGGACTCCTTTCTTCACGAGGAGGTGCGAGGCGCTCCGGGCGAAGGCGAAGCTCTCCGCATTCCCCCAGGACAGCGTATCGCCCGTGTACAGGTCGAGAAGTCCTACGCGACGCGGCACCGGCTCGCCCTCCCGCTCCAGGGTCTCCACCTCCTCGAACGGAGGCGCTACGAAGTAGGCGATCCAGCGTCCGTCGTCGGAGAAGGTGGGCTCCGAGGCTCGAGGCACCACGTGGTCCGCGTCGCTCTCGACATCGTGGATGCGGAGCGTGTCGTCGTTGCGCGGCCGGCTGTAGGTCCAGGCGATCCAACGGCCATCGTCCGAGATCGTCTCGTCCTCGATGCTCCTCCACAAGCGGTAATCGGCGATCTGCAGGGCACGCTTGTCCCTGGGTGTGGCCGAGTCTTCCGTCGCGGACCGGGTGGCCGTGACCTGGCCGTAGCCGGGCTCCGCCGTCGCGGCGGTCATGAGCGAGAGCGCCGTGAGGAGGGCCAGGACGACGGCTGTTGGGCGGGACGATGGGAGGCGCTCCGGTATCTTCATTCGCGATCTCGTCTTCCTCGAGGGATGTCGGGATCGCGAACCGTAACGGGAGTGCGTCGTCGCGGGCCAGAGGGAGGCGGCCGAAGCGGGAGTCCGCCGTGGGGGGCCACGTTGCCCGGAGCCCAGCCCCTGGGCAGATTCACGAGGCTGGCGGTCGTCTTTTTGCAGCCGCTTCCATCGTACGCATTCCGCCATCCCGCGGATCGCCTCGCGGAGCCCACCATGCAGCTTCAGGTCGACGCCTCACCTCTCTCCCTCGTCGCCCTCCTGACCCTCGCGCTTCCCGTCGGCTCCCTGGCCCAGGAGAGCGCGGGCATGGGGAGCGTCCAGGACGCGGTCCCACGCCTGACCATCGAGGACTACCGACGCGCCGAGCGCTTCCTCGGCCGGCATACCGAACCTCTCGTCCGCCGCGGAGACGTGGAGCCTCGGTGGATGGCCGACGGTCGCTTCTGGTACGAGAACCGCATCGCGGGCGGAACGGAGTTCCTGTTGGTGGACCCCCGGGCCCGGGATCAGAGGAGGGCCTTCGATCACGAACGGCTTTCCGACGCGATGGCCGACGTCCTGGGGACCGCCTTGGATGCGCTGGCCCTGCCCATCGCCGACCTGGAGTTCGACGGAGACGCGCTTCTGGTGGATACGGAGCGGGGCACCGTCCTGCGCTGCGATCTGACGTCGTACCGTTGTGACGCGCGGCATCCTCGTCTCCTCCCGTTGGAGGAAGGCGAGATCCCCTCGCCGGACGGACGCCTCTCGGTGTTCTCCCGGGGACACGACCTCTGGCTCCGGGACCGGCGGACCGGTGCCGAGACCCGGCTCACCTTCGATGGCGAGGAGGACTTCGGCTACGGGACGAACAACGCCGGCTGGGTCCGGCGTCCGTACCCGGTGGTGAAGTGGTCCCCCGATTCCAGGAAGATCGCCACCTTCCAGCACGACGCCCGCGGCGTGGGGATGATGTACGTGACGCGCGCACAGGTCGGCCATCCGGAGCTCGACGCGTGGCGGTACCCGCTCCCCGAGGACTCGGTGATCTTCCGGGTCCACCGTGTGGTCATCGACCTGGACCGTGCGCAGGACGACCGGGTGATCCGTCTTCGCATGGACCCCGACCAGCATCGCACCACCTGCTCCGACCATGTGGAGTGTGACGATCGGCTGGGTGACGTGGAGTGGGCCGCGGACGGCACCCGCTTCGCGTTCGTCTCCAGCTCGAGAGACCACAAGGTCGCCCAGGTGCGGATGGCCGACGCCCGGACCGGGGCGGTCCGGGATCTGTTCCGGGAGATCGAGGAGACGTTCTACGAGTCCTGGAGCGGGTGGCGGTATCTAGAGTCCTCGGAGGAGATCCTCTGGTTCTCACAGAGGGACGGATGGGGCAACCTCTACCTGTACGACTCGAGAAGCGGCGCGCTGAAGCGACGCGTCACCGAGGGGGCCTGGAACGCCCTCGACATCCTGGACGTCGACGAGGAAGGGCGATCGGTGACCTTCGTGGGCAACGAGCGTGAGCCCGGAGATCCGTATTTCGAGTATCTGTACCGGGTCGGGCTGGACGACGGCGACGTGACCCTGCTGACCCCCGACAGCGCGAACCACGAGGTGTCTCTCTCGCCGGACGGGGCCTATATCGTCGATGGCTACTCGACGCCCGTGACCCCCCCGACGACGGTGCTTCGCGACCGCGACGGTGCCGTGGTGATGACGCTCCAGGAGGCCGACATCTCCGGGTTGTCCGCTTCGGGGTGGAAGCCTCCCGTGCCCTTCACCGTGAAGGCCCGCGACGGAGAGACGGACCTCCACGGCCTGCTGTTCCGTCCCGTCGACTTCGACTCCACCGCCACCTACCCCGTGGTGAACTACCTGTACCCTGGCCCACAGAGGGGGTCGGTGGGCTCACGCTCCTTCCGCGCCTCGCACCGGGATCTCCAGTCCATCGCCGAGCTGGGCTTCGTCGTGGTGGAGCTGGACGCCATGGGCACGCCGAAGCGGTCGAAGGCGTTCCACGAGGCGTATTACGGGAACATGGGTGACAACGGTCTCCCGGATCAGATCACCGGTATCCGGCAGCTCGCCGAGCGACATCCGTGGATGGACATCGAGCGGGTGGGGATCTTCGGGCATTCGGGGGGCGGTTTCGCATCCACGGCGGGGATCCTGCGCTACCCCGAGTTCTACGACGTGGCCGTCTCCCAGGCCGGCAACCACGACAACCGCAACTACGAGGACGACTGGGGCGAGAAATGGCAGGGGCTCCTGGAGGTGTACCCCGACGGTACGACCAATTACGATAACCAGGCGAACCAGTTGGTGGCGGAGAACCTGCGAGGCAAGCTTCTCCTCGCCCACGGGACCATGGACACGAACGTGCCACCGTACAACACGCTCCTGGTGGTCGACGCGCTCATCGCGGCCAACAAGGACTTCGACCTCCTCATGCTTCCCAACCGCGGTCACGGATTCGGCAACGAGTCGTATATGATGAGGCGCCGATGGGACTACTTCGTGCGACATCTGCTGGGGGGCGAGCCCCCGGCGGGCTACGAGATCGGTCGACTGGAGCGACCCGCGGGATGAGAGAGGCGATGGCTCGAAGACATTGGAGGTGGCTGGTGCTCGTCTTCGGGCTGGCGTCGTGCACCGACGCCGGACCGGCCGAGCCCGACGGCGCCATGAGCCTCGTCGCCCACAACTACCTGAGCAGCGCCCTCCTGATCATGGAGCTCAACTCGGTCCGCCGCTACGAGATCGACTGGGAAGTCTTCCGGGAGGAGACGATGGCTTTCGCGGCGGGCGCCGAGACGACCGCCGACACCTACGCCGCCATCGAGGACGCGCTCAGAAGAATCGGAGACGGGCACAGCTTCTTCCGGGCTCCGGTGGAGCAGGCACCCCCTTCGGAGGGGGAGGATCCCGAGGCCACCCTCCTGGGCGACGTCGGCTACCTGGACGTCCCCGCCTTCTCGGGCGGTGGCTCCGAGGGCGACGCCCTCGCGACCCGGTACCACCGCATCATCGAGGAGGTGGACACGCTGGGCGCCAGCTGCCGGTGGGTGGTGGATCTACGAGGAAACACGGGGGGCAACATGTGGCCCATGCTGGCGGGGGTGGGTCCGATCCTGGGCGAGGGGACGTTGGGTTACTTCGTCGATCCGGATTCCGTGAAGAAGAGCTGGGTCTACGCCGACGGGGAGGCCAGGATCGACGACGGGGCCATCGCGGCCGTCTCGGCTCCCTACGAGCTGGCCGCGCTGCCCAACGTCGCCGTCCTCACCGACTCGCTGACGGCGAGCTCGGGGGAAGCGGTGGTGGTGGCGTTCCGGGGGCGAGAGGACGCCCGCTCCTTCGGAGCCGCCACCTGGGGGTGTCCACCGGGAACTCGGCCTTCCCGCTGGTGGACGGAGCCGTCCTCTTCCTCACCGTCACGACCATGGCCGATCGGCAGGGCACGGTCTATGGCGGCACGCTGGTTCCGGACGAGCCGGTGGAGAGTGAGAAGACCGGCGCCCCGGAGACCGACGCCGCGCTCGACGCGGCCCTCGCCTGGCTCGGAGCCCAGACCTGCGCTTGAAGCCTGACGGGTGCGGGGCCGCTACTCTTCGCTGACGGTCACCTTCTCCATGACGACGTCCTCCCGGGGACGATCCTGTGGCCCGGTCTCCACCTCGCCGATCTCCTTCACCACGTCCATCCCGTCGGTGACCTTCCCGAAGATCGCGTGCTTGCCGTCCAGCCACGGCGTGGGCGCCAGCGTGATGAAGAACTGGGATCCTCCGGTGTTGGGGCCGGCGTTGGCCATGGACAGGATCCCGGCCTCCTCGTGGGCGAGGTCGTCCGCGAACTCGTCGTCGATGGTGTAGCCCGGACCTCCGCGGCCCGTGCCGGTGGGATCACCGCCCTGGATCATGAAGCCATCGATGACCCGGTGGAAGACGACGCCGTCGTAGAACCCGTCTTTGGCCAGCTTGATGAAGTTCCCGGCCGTCTCCGGGGCCTTGTCCGTGTACATTTCCGCTTGGATGGTGCCGTGGTTGGTCTCGATGGTGACCGTGGGATTCGCCATGGTGCTCCCTGGGATGGGTGACAAGAACGTTGTGGGATGGGTGACAAGAACCTCGGTGGAGGCGACGCGTAAGATAGTGCCTCGACGAGATGATCGGTTTCCCGCCGAATCGACGAGACGAGATCCATGAAGACGACGAAGAGACTTCTCGCGCTCCTGACGACGGCTTCGGCCGCCTGCACGCCCGCGCTCGAGCTGACGCCGAGCGACGCCGACGCCGTACTCTCCCGACAGGCGTTGGATGCTCCCGACCCGGGACGACCGGGCGACTACGAGGTCCTGACCCTCTACTACGGCTCGGGCACCGACAAGAACCGGCCCGAGTACCGGGACTCGGTGGCCATCGTCACTCCCACGGTGGACGTCTCGAAGATGGTGGATCTCGGCAGCTCGGCCGACGAGCGCAACGAGTACTGGGGCTTCACTCCGGAGAACATGCCGTTGAACGCCCGGGTCTGGTATCCGGACGGAGAGGGTCCCTTCCCGCTGGTCCTCGTGGTTCACGGGAACCACAACATGCGGGACTTCTCCGACCCGGGGTACGACTACCTCGGTGAGCTCCTGGCGAGTCGAGGCTACATCCTGGCCAGCGTCGACGAGAACTTCATCAACGGGGGAATCGGGGGGGAGAACGATGCCAGGGGATGGTTCCTTCTCCGGCACCTCCAGCTCTTCGACGACTTCAACGGAGAGGACGGTAACCCGTTCCGGGGCAAGGTCGACATGGAGAACATCGTTCTCATCGGTCATTCCCGGGGCGGGGAAGCCGTGGCCAACGCCGCCGCCTTCAATGGGCTGAGCCACTATCCCGACGATGCGTCGCTGAAGTTCGACTTCGGCTATCCCATCAAGGGCATCGTCTCCATCGCTCCGGTGGACGGTCAGTACCTGCCCACTGGGCGGAAGGTCGTGGTGGAGGACGTGAGCTATCTCACGTTCCACGGCTCCCACGACGGCGACGTCACCAGCTTCCACGGCCTCCGCATCTACGATCGGCTGCGCTTCCGCGACACCGAGGCGTTCAACTTCAAGTCCGCCGTCTACGTCTATCGGGCGAACCACGGGCAGTGGAACACCGTGTGGGGCCCCCACGACAACGGTCCGAGGAGCCCGCGCATCCTGGATCTCCGGGGCTTGATACCGGAAGAGGATCAGCGACGCTTCGCCGAGATCTACATCTCGGCGTTCCTGGACGTGGTGGCCAGGGATGACAAGCGGTATCTGCCCATCTTCCGCGACCATCGGGTCATCGGGGAATGGCTCCCCGAGACCATGTACATCACCCGTTACGAGACCAGCGACTTCCGCCCGTTGGCCACCTTCGAGGAGGACATCGACGTGACCTCGGGGACTCTGGAGGGGGTGACGCTCCGGGCCGACTCGGTGGCCACCTGGCGTGAGGAGACGCTGGAGCTCCGGTCGAGCAACCGGAACAACACGTCGGCCTCGCAGGAGAATCAGGCGGTGATCGTGGCGTGGAACAACCGTATCGCCGGCGCCGACACCACGGTGCACGGCCCGGCCGCGCGCTATACCGTGGGGCTTCCCGAGGGGCTCGGGGCCGATCTCCGTCTCTGGGCCGGCTCGAGCCTCGACTTCATGCTGGCCCCCACGAACCGCGTGCCTTCACCGAGGGAGGCACCGGACCCGGACGAAGAAGACGAGACCGCGGCGCCCAGGGGCGTGGGAGAGGGCGCCGATGGCCGGACGCCGTCCTCCGGAGAAGCCGACGAGAAGCCGCCCGTGGATCTGACGGTCGAGCTCACCGATGTCGCCGGGCAGCGCGCGCGGGTGACCCTCGGCCACTACGGTGCCATACGTCGGCCGCTCCAGACCTACGTGATGCGTCGACGCGATCTGGAGGAGCAGCGTTTCCCGCGTCACTGGGAGCTGATCCTCCAGAGCTACTCCATCCCCCTGCGGGACTTCGTCGAGGAGAACCGGTCCCTTGATCTCCGGAGGATCCGGAGCGTCGCCTTCGTCTTCGACCAGGTCCACGGGGGCGAGGTGGCCATCGATCAGATCGGGTTCACGCCGGATCTGGATCCCGCCTTCCTCCGGGCGAGGGTGGACGGAGGCTGAAGGAGACGACGGGCGGACCTCCGCCCTCAGCGGAAGCGGACGCCGAAACGGTGCGTGCCTCCTTCGTCGGCTCCGCTCACCGGCCGGAACGCCCACTCCACGGTCAGGTCGTCGCCCCAGAACGCGAACCCCGTGGTGAGGTGACCGACATCGCTGTCGTCGGGCGCGTCCTGCACGCCGATCCGGGCGACGAACGTCCTGCCTTGGATCGGCCAGTAGCCGATCTCGAGTCCGCCCCCCCAGGTGACCCTCTCCTCGTGATCGAGTCCGAGCCGTGCGGCCATCCCGAGGTCCAGGGGTCCGACCGGTCGACCGTACCCTCCCAGCCCGAGCGTCCATCGGGACGGATCGTCTCCGACGTCGACGACGGGCTTCGTCCCGAGGTCGTGCGCCGTGAGAGCGACCGTGAGGGGACCGACGGTGCGTGCGAGGCCCAGATCGAAGAGGAGAACCGTATGCTGGGACGTGCCCATCCGCTGGTCCACGAGCTCGGCCACGGCGCCCACGTCCAGCTCCAGCCAGGGAAGCTCGCGACCGTAGCCGAGTGAGGCGATCCGCTCGGACACGGGCCTGGAGCCGACGTCGAAGAGGTCGTCCTGACCCCTGCGCGGTGGCGCGGGGAAGGGAAACCCGGAGAGGGGCTCGTCACTGTACTGGAACGCGCGCAGGCCGACACCCACGCCCCCACCGAGCCACTCCACGGCGGCGGACGCCGAGGCCGACGAGCTCTCCGCGCTCCAGCGCTGCCAGGCCAGACCGAAACCGGAAGCCCGGCCCAGGAGCGCGGGGTGGTAGAAGACGGCATCGGCGTGCCTCGACCCCGTCTGGTATGCGTCTCCCAGCGCCATGGCCCGGGTGGAGGCCGGCAGCGCGCCGGCCCTGGGCAGGGCCTCGGTCTCCTGCCCGGATCCCGGTGCGGCGACGCAGAAGAGGAGCGTCGCCAGGATCGTCGGCACGTCGACTCGGGTGGGACGGGGTCGTCGGCACCGGCTCACGGGCCTCTCATCGGCGGTCGGCATGGCTGGGCGCGGTCTCCTTCGATGGGATGCTTCGGTGAGGTGTCCGGCGATGTTGGGCTGGATTCCGTCGTGCCCTCGCGGCGTCCGAACCCCGGCGGGGGCATCCTGAACCTCGGGCCAAGGACGACGCCAGGGCAATGCCCACGCCCGCTACGAGGACGTCCGGGCGACGAAGTCATCGATGAGGGCTCGTGCGATGGACATGGGGTGCGGTAGACGCGGAAGCCGCTCGACATGGAACCAGCGCGCGTCCTCGATCTCGTCCTCGTCGATCTTCACCGTGCCCGACGTCCAGTCGGCGACGAAGGCCACCATCAGGGAGTGGGGAAAGGGGTGGGGTTGGCTGCCGAAGTAGCGGAGGTTCCCCACGCGCACCCCGACTTCCTCGAGGATCTCGCGGTGGACGCATTCCTCCAGGGTCTCGCCGGGCTCCACGAAGCCGGCGAGGGTGGAATAGAGTCCCTCGGGGAAGCGCGCCGAGCGCCCCAGGAGGATCTCCGGACCCCTCTGGACGAGGACGATGACCGCCGGAGAGACCGGGGGGAAATGAAGGCGTCCGCACGAGGTGCAGCGCAGGGCCTCGTGGTCCTGGGCCGGTCGGACCGGCGACGCGCAGCTGGAGCAGAAGCGCGTGGATCGATGCCAGTGGACCTTCTGGCGCGCGGCCCCTGCCGCACGGAAGTCCACCTCCCCCAGACCGTGGTACGCCAGGCGGAGCCCATCCGCCCGGTAGCCCTCCGGCACTTCCTGGCTCTCGTCGAATCCGAAGATCCGCCAGAACGTGCCCGCCGGCGGGAGGCGGACGTCGATGCGGTGGGTCTCGAGCCGGTCCTGGCCGAAGACGTCCTCGACCTCCGCGACCGTGGGGAGTCGGACACCGGTGCGCTCCACCCGAAGGACGAGGCGGCTGCCCACGAAGGCGAGCGCCTTGATCTCCGCGCTCATTCGGGCTGCTTCCGGTCCACGACGGCGGATCGGTGACACGACGGACACGTGATCCAGATCCGGTCGCGGACGTAGGAGACGTCGTGACGAGGAGGGACACGTCTCCGGTCCAGGGGCACGCCGCAACGGGGACACGAGAGGGGCTCTCTGCCTCGGAAGGCGGCACCGAGGTCGCGTCGCTCGGACTCGGTATAGGCGTCGGGCGGGGATCTCATTGAAACCGATTCTCAGCACCGAGGGTTGGATGCGTGTCTATAAGAACGCACGAGTCTCGCGCAGGAAACCCGTCAGCAGCCCCCGAACGGTCGAGGGGGGAACGTTCCACCCACCGGCGCTCTTCCTCCGACCGCGTACCCATAGATGATCCAGATCCTCTTCCAAGTCGCTGCCGCCGGGGGACTTCTCGCCGGCACCGGAGACCTCCCAGAGCCCGATCCCGCATCGGGGACGCCCCACCGCTACAGCGGCGTCGCCCTGGACGTGGAGATCACCACCCCCTCCGTGCCCTCGGCCGATATCCGCGTCGACGGCCTCATCGACGACCGGTCCTGGGAGCATGCGGCCGTCCTCGACGGCTTCACGCAGTTCAATCCCATCGAGGGGAGCCCCGCGTCGCAGGAGACCGAGGTCCTGGTCCTGGTGGACGACGACGCCCTGTATTTCGCGGTCCGGGCCTACGACGACGACCCCTCCGGGATCCGGGCGACGCTGTCGGAGCGGGACTCGTTCGGCTTCTCCGACGATTACATACGGTTCATCCTCGATACGTTCGACGACCAGCGGCGTGCCTACGTCTTCACCGTGAACCCC
>JAWVZK010000028.1:0-20284 GCA_033722275.1 Longimicrobiales bacterium
GCCCAGTCCTTGTCGATGTTCGCGGCGTTCACCACGAGCATGAAGCGATCGTCGAAGCGGTAGACGATGAGGTCGTCGATGATCCCACCGTTCTCGAGACACATGGCCGAGTACTGAGCCTGGCCCACCTCCATCTTCGAGGCGTCGTTCACCGAGATGCGCTGGACCAGATCCAGCGCATCCGGTCCACGGAGGACGAACTCTCCCATGTGGGAGACGTCGAAGAGACCGCAGGCTTCCCGCACGGCGGTATGTTCGGCGGTGATCCCCGTAGGGTACTGAACCGGCATGGAGAAGCCGGCGAAGGGGACCATCTTCCCTCCCAGGGCCACGTGCTCGTCATGAAGCGAGGTCTTCTTGGCACCGTCGGTCATTCGGCGTCTCTCCCGGCAGCTCGGTCGATGCGGTAGGGATCGTCCTTCAGAGGATGTAGCGGCTCAGGTCGTCGTCCTCCACCACGTCCTCGAGCCGCTCCTGAACGTAAGCCCGATCCACCACGACTTCCTCGCTCTTCGTCTCGGGCAGCTCGTACATCACCTCCTCCAGGAGGGTGGTGAGGACGGTCTGGAGTCGGCGAGCCCCGATGTTCTCCATCCGGTCGTTGAGCTCCATGGCGATCCGGGCGATCTCGTCGATCCCGTCCTCGGTGAACTCGATCCGGGCGTCCTCCGTCGACACCAGCGCCCGGTACTGCTCGAGCAGCGCGTTCTTCGGCTCCTGGAGGATCCGGACGAACTCGTCCTTGCCCAGGCTCTGCAATTCGACGCGGACGGGGAAGCGTCCCTGCAGCTCGGGGATGAGGTCCGAGGGCTTGGCCACGTGGAAGGCGCCGGCCGCGATGAAGAGGATGTGGTCGGTGCGCACGAGCCCGTACTTGGTGGCGACCGTGGAGCCCTCCACGATGGGAAGGAGATCGCGCTGGACACCCTCACGGCTGACGTCCGGGCCGTGGCCTCGACGATCGGCGGCGACCTTGTCGATCTCGTCCAGGAAGACGATCCCCATCTCCTCCGCACGGTAGGGGGCCTCGTTCACCACCTCGTCCATGTCGACCAGCTTCTCCAGCTCGTCCTGGAGCAGGATCCGCCTTGCCTCGGCCACCGAGACCGTACGTCGCTTGGTCTTCTTCGGGAGCATCTCCTGGAGCATCTCGGTGAAGTTGTAATCCATCCCCTCGCCGCCTCCCATGGGCAGCATCATCCCGTCGATGGACGCCGATTGGGTGACCTCGATCTCGACCTCGCGCTCCTCCAACTTCCCGTCTGCGAGGAGCTTGCCCAGCTTCTCACGCGTCCTCTGGCGACGCTCGGAGATGGGCTCGTCGCCCCCCGCGTCCGCGGCCTCCACCCCCGCCGGCCCGGCGACGAAGACGCCGGCGGCATCCGTCTTCGGCTCCGTCCTCGGTTCCGGGTTCGTGACGGGGAGCAGGAGGTCGAGAAGACGCTCGTGGACCCGGCTCTCGGCCACGTCCTGCATCTCGTACTCGCGGTCGGCCCGGACGAGGTTGATGGAGATGTCCACCAGGTCGCGGATCATGGATTCCACGTCCCGGCCGACGTACCCGACCTCGGTGAACTTCGACGCTTCCACCTTCAGGAAGGGCGCGCCGGCGAGCCGGGCCAGACGGCGCGCGATCTCCGTCTTTCCCACGCCGGTGGGGCCGATGAGGATCAGGTTGTTCGGCAGGATCTCGGGGCGCATCTCGTCGTCGACCCGCTGACGACGCCATCGGTTCCGCAGCACGATGGCCACGGCCTTCTTCGCGTCGTCCTGCCCTACGATGTACTTGTTCAGCTCGGCCACGATCTGCCTGGGCGTGAGCTCGTCGAGCCAGACGTCCGCCCCTTCCGAGGATCCGTCGGACGTCGGTGGCGCCGCTTGGTCGGCACGCGTCACGGCTTCGGTGGTCATCCCTTCTCTTCTCCGTCGTTGAGCTCCAGCACCACGATATCGCGATTCGTGTAGACGCAGATGTCGCCGGCGATCTCCAACGCGCGTCGCACGATCGTCGGTGCATCGAGATCCGAATCCTCCTTGAGCGCTCGAGCCGCCGCCAGGGCATAGGACCCGCCCGATCCGATCGCCAGGATCTCGTCGTCGGGCTCGATGACGTCCCCGGTCCCGCTCACCAGGAAGAGATGCTCTCCGTCGGCGACGGCGAGGAGGGCGTCCAGGCGGCGCAGATACCGATCCATGCGCCAATCCTTCGCCAGCTCCACCACGGCCTTGGGGAGATTCGCCGGATAGCGCTCCAGCTTCTCCTCCAGCTTCTCGAAGAGGGTGAAGGCGTCGGCGACGGCTCCGGCGAAGCCGGCGAGAATCGCCCCGTCCCTCAGGGCCCGGACCTTGCGGGCGCTTCCCTTCACCACGGTATCGCCCATCGTGACCTGGCCGTCGCCACCCATGGCGACCTTTCCGTCGCGGCGGACGGCGAGGACCGTGGTGGCCCTCACGTCGGAGAGGCTCATGAAGGACGGCTCATAGGGGGGGATTTCCGGGGTGAGATGGGAGATGGAGCCGCGCGGGCTTCGCCGGGCGTGGAATCTAACGAGAATGCTGCCGATCTGGCAGGCGGGGGCCGGCTATCCGGAGCGGGGATGCGCGCCGCGATAGACCCGGAGAAGCCGCTCCTTGCTCGTGTGCGTATAGATCTGCGTCGTCGAGAGGGAGACGTGGCCGAGGAGCTCCTTCACGGCCAGGAGATCCGCGCCCGCTTCCATCAGGTGGGTCGCGAAGGAGTGTCGCAGGGCATGGGAGGACAGGCCTCGGGCTCCGGCGGACCGCTCGAGGGCGTCCCGGACCGCGCTCTGGATGGAGCGCCTCGACAGGCGGCCGCCGTCCGCGTTCACGAGCAGAGCGTCGTGGCCAGGAGCGGCCACCTCCGTCCTCCTGGGCTCGTATCTGCCGATGGCGCGCACCGCCGACGCGGTCAAGGGCACGATCCGCTCCTTTGCGCCCTTGCCCAGGACCCGCATCTGGCGGCTCTCCCCATCGATGGCCGATCGATCGAGACCGTGGAGCTCGGACAACCGGAGTCCGCTGCCGTAGAGGAGCTCCAGGATGAGCAGGGCTCGCGTGCCCGAGAGCGTGTTCTCCGCCGCCCGAGACTCCACGTAGTCGAAGACCGTGTCGACGTCGCTCCGGGTGAGGTGCCCGGGCAGCCGCTTCTCCAGTTTGGGCGCCCGGACCGTTCGACCGGGATTGGACGGGATGCGCTCCTCGAGGTGGAGGAAGGAGAAGAAAGTCCGCGCAGCCGCCAGCTTGCGGGCCACGCTCCGCTTGGCGAGCCCCCTCCGTCCGAGCCAACCGAGGAACGCCCGCAGCGCGAGTCGATCCACCTCTGCGTCGGACCAGGACCAGGCGTCGCGACCCAGGTACTCTCCGAGGAAGGACTCGAGCTGACCCAGATCCCTGCGGTACGCCTTGACCGTGTTCGGGGAGAGCCGCCGCTCGTCCGCCAGGTGGCGGAGGAAGTCCTCGACCTCGGGCCGGCGGGCCGACATGGCTCAACCCCGGGACGAGGACGCGGTGGAGGGGCGCCGCCGATGCTCCTTCCCGGGAGCGTCGGTGAATCCCCCACCGGAGGCCGACGGGATGCCGTGCTCCTCCATCCACGACGCGAAGTCGTCCTGGGCCCGTGCGGCCAGGAGCTCGCGCTTCCGCCGCTTGTCCTTGATGCGCCGATTCAGGGGGTCCACCAGCCCCCAGTTCGAGTTCATGGGCTGAAAGCGACCCGAAGACGCCTCCCGCAGGTATCGGTAGAGTCCTCCCATCATGGTCGTGGGAGGAGGGAGGCTGGGCTCGTATCCGGAGAGGATGCGCTCCATGTTGATCCCGGCCAGAATCCCGCTGGCCGCCGATTCGGTATATCCTTCGACACCGGTGAGCTGACCCGCGAAGAGCAGGTGGGGCCGGTCCGGCGGGGCGCCCCAGGCCGTCAGACAGCCCGGGAAGTCGAGATAGCTGTTGCGGTGGATCGAGCCCCAACGCAGGAACTCGGCGTCGGCGAGACCCGGGATCATGGTGAAGATCCGACGCTGCTCACCGATCTTCAGGCGGGTCTGGAAACCCACCATGTTCCACATCTGGCCCGCCCGGTCCTCCCTGCGCAGCTGGACCACCGCCCACGGGCGCTCCCCCGTCCGAGGATCCGTGAGGCCGATGGGCTTCATCGGGCCGAAGCGGAGCGTGTCGTCTCCCCTGGAGGCCATGACCTCGATGGGGAGGCATCCCTCGAAATAGGGGACGGCGTCCCAGTCGTGTCCCTCGTGCGGCTCGCCCGCCTTCAGCGCCTCGATGAAGGCTCCGTATTCCTGCCGGTCCATGGGGCAGTTGAGGTAGTCGGCGTCCTCGTCGTACCGCCCCGCCGCGAAGACGATGCCGTCATCCAGGCTCTCCCGGTCGACGATGGGCGCGATGGCGTCGAAGAACGAGAGGCCACCGTCTCCCAGGGCGTCCTCCACGGCATCGTAGAGCCCGCCGGAGGTGAGGGGGCCCGTGGCGAGGACGGCCGGGCCCTCGGGGAGGTCGGTGCACTCCTCTCTCACCACCTCGATCCGCCGATGGCCCTCGACGGCCTCCGTCATCGCGCGAGAGAACAGGTGCCGGTCCACCGCCAGCGCCGATCCGGCCGCGACGCGGGACGCCTCCGCCGACCGGAGGAGGACCGATCCCAGCATGCGCATCTCCCGCTTCAGCTGGCCGTGCGCGTTCCACGGCGCCTCGCTCTTGAAGGAGTTGGTGCAGACCAGCTCACCCAGACGATCGGTCTGGTGGGCCTCCGTCGTCCGGACGGGCCGCATCTCCAACAGCCTCACCTTCCGTCCGGCTTCCGCCAGCTTCAGGGCGGCCTCGCATCCGGCCAGCCCGCCCCCGACGACGGTGACATCGTGGCTCATGACTTCTTCTTCTTCGCGGGCTTCTTCCTCGTGCCCTTCTTCGATCTCCGGCGCCGTCGTCCACCCCTGACCGCCTTTTGCGCGAGCATGTCCAGGGCCGCCTGGAGATCGACCTCCTGCGGGTCGGTTCCCTTGGGCAGGGTGGCGTTGATGTTCCCGTCGGTGACGTACGGGCC
The DNA here is from genome assembly GCA_033722275.1 of Longimicrobiales bacterium. Classification (GTDB taxonomy): domain Bacteria; phylum Gemmatimonadota; class Gemmatimonadetes; order Longimicrobiales; family Gaopeijiaceae; genus UBA2589. The sequence continues at coordinate 5,075 of JAWVZK010000028.1, forward strand.
GTAGCGGCCGGACATGACGGAGATCTCCGCCCCCGTGTCCGGGTGCTCGCCGAGCTCCTTCAGGGGCAGGCGCTTCCCCGCCTCCTTCGCATCGAGCAGGGCCACGGCGTCCTCCAGGGAGATCTCCCAGAGATCCTCCATCTTTCGGAGGCTGGCGAAGGTCTTCTTCCGGCGGACGAAGGGGCCGTACCGGCCGATCCCCGTCATGATCTTCGCGCCGGACCGGGGATCCTCACCCACGGTTCGGGGCAGCTCGAGGAGCTTGGTCGCGTACGGGAGGTCCACCTGGGTCGGGTCCACGCCGTCGGGGAGGCTGACCCGCTTCGGCTTCTCCCCTTCGTCCGGCGACTCCATCTCGACGTAGGGACCGTACGGGCCCGTCTTCACCCTCACGCTCCGCCCCTCCACGGGATGCTCCCCGAGCTCCCGACCCTCGGGATCGAACCCGTCCAGAGATCGGGTACTCTTGCACTCCGGATAACCCGAGCAGCCCAGGAAGCGCCCGTATCGATTCCATCGCACCAACATGGGGCGACCGCACTTGTCGCAGGTCTCGCCCTCGGCGGCGAGGATCTCCTTGATGATCTCGTCGGAGTTGGCCTCGCCTTCCTCGATGCGGCTCATCAATCGCGGGTAGAAGTCGGCGAGGAGCTTCCTCCAGTCCACGTCCCCTTCCTCGACCTTGTCCAGCTCGCCCTCCATACGGCTGGTGAAATCGGCGTCGAAGATGTTGGGCAGGACGCGGATCAACAGCTTCGACACCACCTCTCCCAGGTCCGTGGGGTGGAAGCGACGCTTTTCCAGCTCCACGTACCCGCGGTCGACGATGACGGAGACGATGGACGCGTACGTGGAGGGGCGCCCGATGCCGAGCTCCTCCAGCTCCTTGACGAGGCTGGCCTCGGAGTAGCGCGGAGGCGGCTGGGTGAAGTGCTGACGCGGCTCGAGCTTCTCCAGGGCCGCCGTGGCGCCCTCTTCCAGCTCCGGGAGGGGCTCCAGATCGTCCAGGCGTCTCCGGTCCCCCGCCTCGGTTGCCTCCAGATAAAGACGGGTGAAGCCCGGGAACTTGACGATGGAACCCGTGGCTCTGAAGAGGTACGCGCGACCGTCGGAGCCCGGCAGGTGGAAGTCCGCCGTGGTGGTGTCGTACACCGCCGGGGCCATCTGGCTGGCGACGAAGCGAAGCCAGATGAGCTCGTACAGTCGGGCCTGGTCGGGCTCGAGGTGCCCCTGGACTTCACCGGGCAGGATGGTCACGTCGGTGGGGCGGATGGCCTCGTGTGCATCCTGGGCGGCGGCCTGCTGTCTCCCACCGTACAGACGGGGCGACTTCGGCAGGTAGTCCCTCCCGAACTCGTCCCGCACCCAGTCCCGCGCCTGATGCACGGCCGCCGGAGCGACGCGGGTGGAGTCGGTGCGCATGTAGGTGATCAAGCCGATCTGGCCCCGTCTCCCCACCTGCTGTCCCTCGTACAGTCGCTGCGCGGTGGACATGGTCCGACGGGCGGAGAAGCGGAGCCGCTTCGCGGCCTCCTGCTGCAACGTCGACGTGGTGAAGGGCGCCGAGGGATTCTTCCGCCGCTCCCGTCGCTTGAGGGTGGTGACCTCGAACGGGACGCCCTCCACCGCGCGGAGCACCGCCTTCGCCTCGTCCTCGTTCTCGAGCTTGAACGACTTCCCGTCGATATGATGCAGCTTCGCCTCGAAGGGCTGATCGTCTCTCTCGAGATGCGCCAGGATCGACCAGTACTCTTCCTGGACGAAGGCCCGGATCTCGTCTTCCCGCTCGCAGATGAGGCGGAGGGCGACCGTCTGGACCCGTCCCGCGGACAGCCCGGGGCGGATTGGCTTCCAGAGGAGCGGGCTCACCTTGTAGCCCACGAGCCGATCCAGGATGCGCCGGGCCTGCTGCGCTTCGATCTTCTTCCGATCCAGGTCTCCGGGATTGTCCAGGGCATTACGGACGGCGCTCTTCGTCACCTCCCGGAAGATGACCCGTTGGAACCGGTCCCGGTCCTTCTCGTAGCCGAGCTGCTCGGCGACGTGGTAGGCGATGGCCTCCCCTTCCCGGTCGGGGTCGGTGGCCAGGATCACCGAGTCGGCGTTCCGCGCCCTCTTCTTGAGGTCGGAGATCACCTTCCCTTTGCCGTGGATGGTCACGTACTTGGGCTCGAAGCCACGGTCCACGTCGACGCCGAGCTCCTTCTTCGGCAGATCGCGCACGTGTCCCACCGAGGCCGCGACCTCGTACTCCTTGCCGAGGTATTTGCCGATGGTCCTGGCCTTCGCCGGGGACTCTACGATGACGAGTTTGCTCATGGAGCGTCGATTTCTGTCCCGGGTTCGGCGAGCATCCGGCGGATCCTCGCGGTGACATCTTCTACGGTCCGGCCATCCGTGTCCACTCTGAAGGTCGCCCGGGAATAGTGCTCACGGCGGGCCTCCAGAAGCGCCCGTGCCCGCGCCTCGGGGTCGCGGACCTCCAGGAGCGGCCGGGGCGCCCCCTGATGCGCCGCCCGTCGGACGGCCTCCTCGGGGCTGACGTCGAGCCAGACCGTCACGGCTTCGGGCGGGAGGCCGTCGAGTCGCCCCTCGCGCGCCGCCCAGCCGCCTCCGCTGGCCACGACCACGCGGCGGGCCTGCAGGAGCTCTTCCATGGCCCGGTCCTCGAGGCGTCGAAAGTGCTCCTCCCCGTCGCTCTCGACGATCTCCTGGACGGCCCGGCCCGCCTTCAGCTCCACCATCCGATCGGCATCGACGAAGCTCCAGGCGATCTCCCGAGCGAGCCGTCGACCCACGACGGATTTCCCCGCACCCATGAACCCCACCAGCACGATCCTGGAGACGGACACGGCCTCACCGCTCTCCGAAGCCGCGCTCGGCCAGATACGTGACGTACCCCTCCAGGTTCCGACGGACCTCTCCCAGCGAGTCCCCACCGAACTTCTCGAGGAGGGCATCGCCCAGCACCAGCGCGACCATGGCTTCGGCGACGACGGCCGCCGCGGGCACGGCACAGACGTCGCTGCGCTCGACGGCCGCGTCGCCCGCGCTCCCGTCGCGGAGGTCGACGCTGGGCAGTCGCTTCCGGAGCGTCGAGATCGGCTTCATGGCGCCTCGCACCACCAGCGGCTCGCCGGTGGTGACGCCGCCCTCGAGCCCTCCCGCGCGGTTGGACGCCCGGCCGATGCCCCCCGCCCGGCGCTTCTGCGGCGCCCGCACGATGGGATCGTGCACGCTCGAGCCGGGGCGCAGCGCGTTGGCAAAGCCCGTACCCAGCTCCACGGCCTTGATGGCCTGGATCGAGGCCACCGCCTGAGCGAGGCGGCCGTCCAGCTTCCTGTCCCATGAGACGTAGCTTCCCAGACCCACGGGGACCCCGGTGGCCACCACCTCGAAGACGCCTCCCAAGGTATCTCCTCGCTCCTTGGCGGCGTCGATCTCCTCCTTCATCCGCTCCGATGCGCCGTCGTCCAGACATCGGACCGGATTCGCGTCGGAGACGGTGTTGAGCTCGGCGGGCAGCTCGTCGAGCGCGCCGGCCACGACGGGCCCGATGGAGATCACATGGCTCCCGATGGAGATGCCCAGCTCACCGAGAAGACGCCTCACGACCGCGCCGCAGGCCACGCGGGCCGCGGTCTCCCGAGCGCTGGCCCGCTCGAGCACGTCACGGACGTCCCGACGGTCGTACTTGAAGGCGCCCACCAGGTCCGCGTGCCCGGGTCGCGGGAGGTAGTGGGGCCGAAGCGCCTTCGGATTGCCCTCGGGATCGGGGGGCGCATGGCTCATCGCCGTGGTCCAGTTCTCCCAGTCCCGATTCCAGATCAGCATCGAGATGGGGGATCCCAGCGTCTCGCCGAGTCGCACGCCGCTGAGAAGCTCCGCCCGATCCGACTCGATGTCCATGCGACGACCTCGGCCGTAGCCTCCCTGGCGACGCTTCAGCTCGGGGTCCACGTCCCGCTCCATGCTCAGATCCAGACCCGCCGGGACGCCCTCCAGAAGGGCCGTCAGGCCCCTGCCATGGGACTCGCCCGCGGTATGAAAGGAGATCCTTCTCATTGTGGAGCCGGGTGGAGGGTCGCTGGACGGGAGGTCGGCTCCGGCGCGTCCCGACCCGGCGAGGGTCGAGCGCCGGCTCCTCCCGCATGAGGGCGAATGTATAAAGGAAGGGACGGCGCGGGTCCACGACCCTCGGGCCGTCCTGAGGGCCCTCGAGAGGACGGTCAGCTCGTGATGGCCGCCGTGATGTTCACGGTCACCGTGTCCGCCGCGGTGGCCCCGGTCTGCTCCGTCACCCTGACGACGATGAAGGCGGTCCCCGGTACCTGGCCCGGCACGGCCTGGAGATGGTTGCTCAGGGAGAACGTGATCCGTCCGTCTCCGGGCGTCTGCTCCTGGACGTACGCCGCGGTGCCCTCCACCTCGTACGTTCCGATGAAGGTCACCGAGCCCGCGCCGGCGGGAGCCTCGACGTTGGCCTCCACCAGGATCGAGTCCCCGACCTCCGCCTGGAAGCCCGACGTGGGTCGGGTGATCTCCACGACGGCGTCGCTCCCCTCACCGACCGTGCCGGCGAGAGAAAAGAGGTTGCTCCCCCTGCATCCCGAAAGGACCACCACGCCACCGAGCACCGACAGAACGAGACGGGAACGGCGCCAGCGACTCGAGTCCGGGGTCATGGGATCGATCCTCCGAGCGTCCTAGCGACCGTTCCGCACGAGGTACGGGGTGACGAGGATGATGAGATCGCGCTGGATTTCCTGCTCCCTCCGCGTCTGAAAGAGGGCGCCGATGAGAGGCAGGTCCCTGAGGAGCGGGATGCCGGCGATGGAGGTCGTCCGCTCACTCTGCGTCAGACCGGCGATCACCACCGTCTCCCCGTCGTCCACCAGGACCCGTGTGCTGGCGCGCTGCGTGCGGAAGATGAATCCCGCGTCCGACTCCGCGAGCTCGGCCGCCGAGCGCTCCGCCTCCACCTCCAGAAGGATGAGCCCGTCGGGTGTCACGTGCGGCGTGGTTCGCAAGATGATGCCGGTCTCCTGCTGCTCCACCTGGGCCGTGGGGAACGCGGGTCCGCCGCCCTGGCCCCCGGCACCGGCGGCGCCACCCGCCCCCGCATCGATGGTCCGGATGGGGGTCAGCTCACCCACCAGGATCTCGGCTTCCTGATTGTCCAGCACCGTCACCTGGGGCGCGGCCTCGATGTCACTGAGCTGGACCGACTCCAGGGCGTCGATGAAGGAGACGAGCTGATGCCGTCCAATCACCAGGGACGTGAGGATCTGCAACGTCGGCGAGATGACGCGCTGCGTCGCATTACCCAGCGCCGCCACCGAATTTCCGCCCAGCGCCACCACGGCCTCGCCCTGGCGTACGGGCTCCAGGGTGCCGTCGCCGTCCAGGTCCGCGGCGCCGGACGACAGTGTGTCGAACTGGTTGCCCCGGGAGTCCTTCAGCTCGTAGGTGACGCCGAACTCGTCGAGATCGGTGCGGTTCACGAAGATGATCTTCGCCTGAATGGTCACCTGCGGCGTCTCGATGTCGACCTGCGTGAGGAGGGAGGCGATCTGCTCCTGGACACGGTTGATGTCGGAGACGATGAGCGTATTCGTGCCCTGACCCACCGCCACGTTGCCGCGCTCGGTGAGGAGCGGCTCCACCATCGCCTGGAGCTCCGAGGCCGTGGCGAAGGAGATGCGGTGCGTCCGTGTCAGGATGGGCTCGATGTTCTCCCGCTCGGCCAGATCCGTGATGTTGTCCACCCGGATGATCCCGTACTCGTCCTCCTCGGCCACCAGACCCTGGCCCTGGAGGATGGTGCGCAGGGCCACGTCCCAGGGCTGGTTGTTGATATCGGCCGTGACGAAGCCCTCGACGTTGGAACCCGGAACGATGGAGCGCCCCGAGAAGGCGGCGAACGCGAGAAGGACGTCGTCGATGGGCGCCTCGGTCCACGTGACGGAGATACGACGGGCCTCCTGGGCCTGGGTCGTGGCCTCCACCACGGGGGTCAGGCTGCTGGGGTCGAAGGCGGGCGGTGGCACGGTCGCCCCCGAAGACCAGGGCTCGAAATCCCCGGTGGGGTTCTCCAGCGAGATCCGGATTCCCCGAGAATCGGGCAGCACGCTGTACCCGAGCCGACGGTCGAGGACGAAGACGACGCGGACGACGTCCTCGGAATACTGGCTCGTGCGTACGGAGACGATTCCTCCCCGATGCACGGAGTCGAACTCGTCCCGGGGCAATGCGTGGGTGGCACCCATCAGATCCACGACCAAGCGGTGCGGGCCCTCCATCTGGAAGTCGCGGAACTCGACCTCTCCGTCGACGGAGATGAGGACGCTCGTCTGCGATGCCATCGGGGTGATCGTCAGCTCGGTGACGGCCCCTCCGAGGGCCAGGAGCGTGCCCGCCCAAAGAGCGAACAGCGACGTCATGAGGAGCCTCCCTGGCGCCTGGAAACGAAGTTCATGGTCTCACGTTCAACGGAGTCGAAGACTTCCACGTCGACGATGACGGCATCGCGACGGATCTCGACCACCGTCGTGTTGCCGATGCTCTCGCCCACCCTCAGGTAGTACGCGTCCCCTTCGATGGGGCTCATGGTCCCGTCCTCGGCCACCTGGACTCCGCCGGTGGTGAGGACGGCGACGCTGGCCGAAGGATCGGTGGAGTACATGATGCCGATGAGGCTGAGCTGCTCGAATCGCGGACCCCCGCCTCCCGGTCCCAGCAGGGGCTCGAAGGGATTCCGCCGGGTGAAGGAGGGATATTCGAAGACCTCCCGTTCGAAGACGAGCTCCGTGTCCCCCGTGGGGCCCGGCTGGGCCGGTGGGGGCTGTTGCTCGTTGGGAGGCGTCTGTGCTTGCACGGCGGTCGCCGCCAGCGAGGCGAGCACGACCAGGAGTGCTCCACGGAGGACGCTCGGGCGATGCATGTCAACCTCCGGGTAGCTCGGCCGGCGGCAGCGCGGCCTGATCCGGCAGCACGTAGGTCTCGATACGGAAGGTCGCCAGGACCGGGGACTCCATCTCGGGGAAGTTCTGCGCTTGGGCATAAGGCTCGATCTCCACCTGCACCGGCGTGACGATGCGAGACAGACTGGCGATGTCGGTGAGGAATCGCGCCACGTCGTGGTACTCCCCCACGACGGACATCTGGTAGCCGGTCTGGTTGTAGGGTCCGGCCGACTCGGTGGGCTCGGGCTCGAGGCCCTGGACCTGCACGTCGCGGACCCGGGCCCGGGCCTGGATGTCGTCGAGGAGGACCGGAACCTCCTCCTGCGCGGGAATGAGCTCTTCCAGACGCGCCACGTGACGCTCGTAGAGCGCCATGCGCTCCTCCAGGTCGGCCCCGCCCCGAGCGAGGATGACGCCCGCCTGGCGATTCTGGATGTCGAGGGACTCCACCCGATCCGCGACCTCGTCGTTCTCGGCCTGTCGAGGGTCCAGGTAGTACATGGAGAAGGGAATGACCAGGAGGAGGAGGACCACACCCCCCAGCATCCAGTTCCTCTGCGTCGGATCACTCGGATTGTACCAGGCCATGGCTCAGCCCCCCGCCCCGGAGATCTGTCCCGGCGTGGTTCCGTCTTCGAAGAGGGGCACGGTCTCGAGCTCGTCCAGAGGCGGCGACTCGTACGTCATCACGAGCTCGAACATGTACACCATGTCCTCGGGGTTGAGCTCCGAAGGCTGCTGCTGGATCGTTTCGGGATCCACCTGCCGGAAGAACCGGGAGGCCTCGAGTCGGCGCATGAAGTTCGTGATGGCGAAGATGGAGCCTGCCCGCCCGGTGACGCGGACCTGCAGGGGGTTGTCCCCGGCGTAGAGGACTTCCCGCAGCCAGGTGAAGTCCGGGACCGCCGCCGCCACCTCGTCCAGGACGTGCGGCCAGGTGTACCGATGGGCGTCGATCTCCTGGATGATGGCGACCCGCTGCTGGATGGAGTCGGCCCGGGCACGGAGCTCGTTGGTGCGCTGGATGATGGCCGCGTTCCGGATCGAATCCTGGATGGCCGCCTCCAGGCGGACCTGAAGCTCCTCCGTCTCCGAGCGGAGGTCCATAAAGGAGTATCCCATGTAGCCGAGGGCGACGGCGGCTGCGACGGCGAAGAAGATCTGGTACGGGTCGGTGGACGTGCCCCTACCGCCTCCGCCCGAGAGCCTGTCCCTGATGGTGCTCAGGTCGAAGGTCAGGCCACCGGAGGACCCCTTCTTTCCGCCTGGAAGAAGATTGACCTCGATCACGGTATCGTCGTCCTCGTCCCTAGGACCGGAGAGCCAGTCCGAGGGGCAGCAGCAGCATGGGAGCGGCCTCGTCGATGCCGATGCCCGCCGCGGCGCCCGGGCGCACCGGAACCCGCTCGAACGGGTTCACCAGCTCGGTCTCGACGTTCATGCGCTGGGCCAGGCTCCGGCTCATTCCCGGAATGCGCGCTCCTCCGCCGCTGAGATAAATGCGCCCCACCGAGTCCCCCTTCTCCCGGGTCATGAGGAACGCGCTCGCACGCTCGATCCCCACGGCCACCTCGTCCGCCGAGCTCGCCACGAAGTTCTCGAGACCGGTCACGGGCTCGCGCCCCTGAACCACGTCCTCGGCCTGCTCGGCCGTGAGGCCGCGCTCGCGCTGCAGATCCTCGCGGATCTTCCGGGAGCCGAACGGGATCTCGCGGGTGAGGATGGGAACCCCGTCTTCGAGGATGCTCACGTTGGTCGTCTCGTGGCCGATGTTCACCAGGGCCACGATTCCATAGAGATGATCGGGGTAGTTGTGCTCGAAGGCGTTGTGGAGCGCGAAGGCGTCGACGTCGATGATCACCGGCTCCACGCCGGCGTCCTGCAGGAGACCCACCTTGTTGTCGATGAGCTCCCGCTTCGCCGCCACCAGGAGGACCTCCATCTGGACCCCGTCCCCCTCGGGGTCGAGGATCTGGAAATCGAGCTCCACGCTCTTGATGTCGAAGGGGACGTGCTGCTCGGCCTCCCATCGGATCATGTCACGAGCGTCGGCCTCCTTCATCCGATCCATCTGGATCTTCTTGATGATCACGTCGTGCCCCCCCACGGCCGTCACGACCTCGGGCTTCTTGATGCCCATGTCCTCGAAGAGACCCATGACGGCATCCGAGACGAGACCGTAATCCATGATCTCGCCCTCCACGATGGCATCCGGAAGAAGAGGACGCATGGCGACGCGGGACACTTCGGGCTGGTCGCCCGAGTGGTCCACCTCCACGGCCTTCACGAACCCGGAGCCGATGTCCAGGCCGATGCTGGTACGCCTTCGTCCGAACAGAGCCATGCTCCGCCTTCAGCCGTGGGGATGGAAACACATTTTTCCGGGAAGATCCGGGTCCACCTTACTACCGTTTCGCGCGCCTTGTCAAGAAGAAACTCCCTTCCTGGTCAAGGCGAAAAATTGGTAAACATTTGACGCAAATAAATGGAAAAAACGGCCTCGCATCGCGTCCTCCGGGTGTCTTGCCCAGGTCAATTTGCCACCGAAGTCAGATCGATCCAACTCCGCTCCATGACGGGTCGTGCGCGGGAGAGCGAGGCGTTGTTGAGGATGGCCCGCTGGATGGCGCAACTCGAGTACGTCACCGCCGAGCTCCCGGTCACGGACTGGTTGTCGATGTTGGAGTTCGAGGCCATCACCGCGCCGACGATCCGGTTCCCCGAGCCCTGCGTCTGGAACTCCCCCTGCACGACGATGATGCCGTAGAAGAGGAAGTTACCCCGGAGCTCCAGGTCTCCCTCCACCAGGAGGATGCCCTGCCCGAAGCCGCCGGACTGCATGGTCACGCTCCCCCCGTGATAGACCAGGGGGAAGTACGATCCGCACGGCTCGGTGGGGATGGTATCGCCCCAGTTGGTCAGCACGGCTTCATCGCATTCCCCCGACCCCGTGAGGGCCGGCTCGATGACGGTGATCGTGCCGCCCAGGGACGTGACGTCCTTGCCCTCGGCCTGGGCCAAGGCGGAGAGCTCCGCCCAATCCATGTTCCCGAAGGTCGTGAACGTGGAGTCGACGATGGTCGAGTCCTGGTCGTACTCGGGGGATCCGTAGATGTCGGAGGCTCCCACGGTGGAGATCGCCGACGTGTCGTTGGAGAGGACGCCCGTGGTGTCGTTGGCGGCGAAGCCGTCGCAGTACGGGCTCCAGCCCGGAGGGTCGGTGTCCGTTCCATCGACGTAGGCGCCACCGCTGAGCGTCACGGCACCGCGTGTCGTGAGGGCCGCCGGGGGCTCGATGTCCGCGAAGATCATCTTGGTCGCGATCCCGATCGTCCTCTTCGCGCCAGCCCACCGGGGCCCGCCCTCGGTCACCTGTCCCGTGGCCGTGAGCATGTAGACGAAGTTGTTGGCGTTGTGGATCGTGACCTCCCAGTCGCCCCGCTCCAACGTGCCGCTGATGGTGGTGTCGGACCAGAGGGGGATGCTGCCCAGCTCGTATCCGTTCCAGTTGGCCAGGATCTCGTTGGCGCCGGCCTGGGCGATGTTCACCGCCATGTTGGCGTGCTTGCTCGCAACGCCGATGCGGAGCTCCTGCTGCGCCATGAAGAAGCCGGCGGTGATGAGCACGCCGATGATCACCAGCGCGCCGAGGGCCGCCGGCAGGGCGAATCCGTCTCGATCTCCGATATCCATCCTGTCCATCCTGTTCTCACTCCGGTTTCCGCCGGGTCCGTCGACGACGCTCGCCACGGTCCTAGCCTCTCGTGTGGATCCAGACGCGCACCGAGTCCTGCACCATCCGCCCCAGCGGCCCCAGAACCTCGGACCCCGTCCGCACCACGACCTCGATCTGCGAGACCCCGAGCGGGTCGGTGGTCACCGTCCCCACGGAATCGCGATAGATGAACTCGAGGCCCGATCCCCCGGCCTCCAGAGGACCCGTGACCGGGATCATGCGGCCCCCGCCTTCCCGTCTCCCCAGGTACACGTCGCCATTGAGCGTCGTGGTTCCGAAGGTGTACGCTCCATAACTGCGCACGGGCGCTCCGATGCCGATGGAGTCGGCGGTGAAGAGCGACCCCTGAGCGTCGAAGCTGACCTCCGTCGCCGCCTGGCCGTCCTGGGGACACGCGAACCCTGTCGAGACCTGGGTCACCTCGGCGGGGATCCAGACGTCGTCGGTGTCGATGTCCTCGTCGTTGTCGGCGAAGATGAAGACGGAGTCACCGGCCTGGAAGGCGTTGGCCCCGCCCATGAGCATCAGCGCCCCGAACAGGGAATCGACCACGAGCATGCGCGGACTCAGTCCCAGGAAGAGGTCGTCCTGCTCGCAGACGATGGAGAACTTCCGCATGAGACGGACGCGGAGCGAGTCGGAGGACATCTCCAGGATATCCCCACCCGACGGGCTGATCTCCCTCAGCTCCGCGAAGAGGACCTCCACGGCCATCCGGGTGCTCTGCTGTCCCGAGATGGTGGCCGACTGGGCCGTGTAGGCCCGGCGGTTCGTGATGAGGACCTGCAGCGCCGCCCCCACGACGAGGGCGCCCAGGATCGTCACCACGAGGATCTCCACCAGGGTGAAGCCCCTGCTCTTCCCGCTCATCGCCTCAGCACCCGGAAGTCGAAGGAATCGACGTGCTGGGGGTTGTTCGTCGGTACGGGAGCGTTGGCCATGCCGGGGCCCCGGGTCCAGAGGCGCACCATCTTCGACTGCGCTCCGTCGGGGGTCACGCTCCAGCGGATATAGAAGACGCCGATGGAGTCGTCGCCGTCCTGGACGCTGTCGTAGGGCAAGGACTGGAGCCGGTCGATGACCGTCTGGAAGGCGACGCTGCGCTCGGTGAGCAGATCGGAGAACGTGACCTGCCGCACGATGTAGGCGGTGGAGCCCGCCAGGCCCAGCACACCGATGGCGAGGATCACGATGGCGATGACCACCTCGACCATGGAGAAGCCGCTCCTGGCCCGGGCTCGCCTCGGTGGGGCTCCGGCGTCTCCGCGTCGCCGTGGTGATCGCGCGATCATGGACGCTATCCCACCAGCTGCCCCATGGGCAGCACCAGCACGCTCGCCGAATCGGCATTGAGCCAGAACTGCAGGCGAACCGTGTCGGCGAAGGTCTGTGTGAATCCGAAATTCGTGTACGAGCCGCAGTTGTAGTCGGCGTACCCCCGGGGCGTCATGCAGAGGAGGTACGAGTAGTTCCCCTCCGTCCGGAGGTCGACGTCGAGCTGATCGTCGAACCGCGTGACATCGGAGATGCCCTCGCTCTGGCTGAAGATGAGCGCCGAGTCCCCCTGCACGTACACGAGGAGGAGGACGGTCTCACCCATCTCCACCGCCTTCGAGCGGGCCCGTTGGTGGAGCGTCATGTACATCTCCTTGGCGCCCTGCACGGCGAAGCGGTTCTGGACGTTCTGAAAGCTCGAGAGCGCGATGCTGGTCAAGATGCTGCCGACCAGGATCACGACCACGAGCTCGATGAGGGTGAACCCCGCTCGTTTGGGCTTCATGAATACCGTTCTGCAGGGGGGCGTAGGGCGTCGCGCATGTGACGTACCAAGTTCCGTGCCACGGGTCAGCGCAATATTGACGCTGTCCCCCGCGGCTGCAAAGGATTCGTGGCCGCACTTTTTGCCGAGACTGGAAAGGATTTCGCCCCGAGTCGGGGCGGGGCCGGCAGTCGTCCCGGCTCCATGCGCTCCAGGCGCTCAGCCCGGCCCCAATCTCCGGGCGGGATGCACGGGCACGGCCACCCCCAGCCGGTCCCTCACCGCCGCCAGCGCCCGCTCCGCTTCCGAGGGCGACCCTACGATGACGGATGCCACCCCCAAGTCCAGGCCCCCGTAGGCGACGACCCTCCCCCTCAGGGTGGAGCCTCCCCGCACGTCCAGGCGTCCCGAGACGATGAGCACGCCCGAGAGCTCGGCGCCGTCCTGGACGACCACGTCTCCATCCACGATCCAGACGCCCTGCCCCACACCCCCCTCCACGGTCAGGTCTCCCGATCGGCCCGCCGCCGCGAAGTACGCGCCACACGGCGCCGTGGAATCGCGGGGCTCCCCCCAATTCCACGGGGCATCGACCACGCAGACTCCCGCCACCGCCACGGGGCCCGGCGTTCCCGCCTCCTCCAGCGTGTCGGAGGCGGCCAGGAGATGCCCCAGGTCGGAGGGCCCGAGTCCGGGAGCCGCCACGGTGCCCACCGTCGGGACCACATCGGGCACCACCGAGCCAAGTATGGAGCTCATCGCGCCGGACCCCACGGAGACCACGCCCGGAAACGACGCCACGCGTCGATCGGGGTGATAGATCCAGACCAACCGCCGCCACCAGGCGGCGGAGCCGCTCCCGTCGGCGACATCGGCTCTCAAGATCCACCCTTCGGCTCCGAGCCGCCGCCAGCGAATCACTCCCGCGAGCCCGGGTGCGACGTCCCGGGGCTCCACGCGCGTCTGACCCACGACGATCGCGTCCATCCACGGCGACCATCCTTCCGCACGGCCCCGCTCCAGGAGGCCGGAAGCCGCGGCGTCCAGCGTCGCGACGCGGGCGTGCGCCCGCGACACCGTGTAGGCCGCCTCCGCCGACACCAGCAGAGCGTGGGCGAGACCGAGCAAGGCCAACACCAGGAGGAGCGTTACGACGAGCACGGCGCCTCGATCGCCTCGGCTCATCGTCGTCGCCAGACGAGGAACTCGGTCGAGGATCCCGCTCCGTAGCCGGCGCGACGATGAAGCTCGAGGCGCACCGCTGCATCACCGACGCCGAAGCCGGTTCGCTCGTCCTCCCAGACCCGGGGGGTGAGCGGCTGACGCCCACCCCGGCCGATACGGTAGCGCAGCGCCGATCCTACCAGGTGATACGTGCCCGACTCGAACACCCGGGCCATCACCACGTCCAGGGGCACGAGACCGTCCACCGACCATCGCATGGTCTCCTCGCCCGCGGCGGCGCCGGGGCATGCCCCGGTCCCGGGCTCCGTGGAACGCAGGGCGAAGACGCTCACGACACCCGTTTCCGTGGTCAGCTCGACGGAATCCTTGCGCGGATCGGGGAGCCGGTCCCCCCTGTAGGCGACGGTGAACTCGTCGGTCGCCGGACCGGGGCCGCACACGATGCCCGTGCCGCGATACGACCGCAGGGCGACGGAGTCCTCCCCCACCCGCCACGTGCCGTCTGCGCGCGCGAGCTCACCTCGAAGGACGACGCGCGCGATCCGCTCTGCCAGAAGGGCGTCCTGGCGGTGTCGGGTCCGGGCCTCGTGGAGCTGGAGCCGGTGCATCGTCGTCAGGCCGAGGTGGAGCAGAAACCCTCCCAGCAGGAGGGCCACCACCGCCTCCACGAGGGAGAAGCCTCCGGCGCCCCTCACGGAACCGGAACCGTGGATCGGAGGACGAGGAGCTCGCCGCCCCGCTCGTCGCGAGCTTCGATGGTCACCTCGCCGTCGACCCCGACCCGCCACTCCAGAGCCACGTCCCCGAGCTCGCGAGAGGAGGTGTCGGGGCGCGCACCCACCCAGAGGGAGTCGAGAATGGCCTCCGCCGCCCCGGTGGCGCGCTCCAGACGCTCCGCCCGTCGAAGGGTCCCGGACGAGAGCACCAGAGTCCCCAGTACGGCCATCACGCCCGTGTGGAGGATCAGCAGGGCCACCACCACTTCCACGAGGGTGAGGCCGGCGCCCGCGCGGACCCTCGGTCCGCGCCCGGACGGGAGCTCCCGAGGGGGCATTCGAGCCTCCGGACCCGGCGTCACCGCCTCCTGACCCTGCCGTAGCTGGAAATGACGAGCCCGCGGGTCGCGTCACCCCTCCGCAGGAGGATCGTCCCGTTGGCGAAACGTCCGATACCCAGGCGATCGAAGCGCAGCGTCAGGGAGTCCCGTCCGGCGGTGAGCGCCATGGACAGCCGTCGGTCTCCGCCGCCGAGGAGGACGGCTCGGACCACCTCCGAGCCCGCCTCGATCCGGAGCGCCGGAGGCTGGGCCACCAGCGTCACCGACGCCCCACCCCTCGCCACCGCGAACGCCCGGGCACGGGCCACGCCCCGGACCACCTCCTCCCGCGCCGCTACAGCCTCGGCCCGGTCCACCAGCCGCCGCCCGTAGGACGCGAGGACCGAGGTGCCGATGGCGACGACCACCAGCAACGTGGCCATCTCCACGAGGCTGTATCCCGGGTATGATCGGAGGAGCATGCCTCAAGGTCGGAGGCCGTCCGGGGCCGTGGCATGGGCGTACGGGA
>JAWVZK010000029.1:0-20207 GCA_033722275.1 Longimicrobiales bacterium
CTCCGCGCCTTTGGAGCTTCACGGATGAGGATCGCGCGCCAGTTTCTGGCCGAGAGTGTGTTCCTCGCTCTGCTCGGAGGCGCGATGGGGCTGGTCGTGGCTTGGTTGATCATGATCCCGTTCAGAGGACAGAGCCTGGTGAGAATGCCGGCATTCGAAGGCTTCACCATCGGTCCCGAAATCCTCCGGCTCGGCGTCGTCTCCGCCTTGGGGGCTGCGCTCCTCTTCGGAACGGTGCCTGCCTTGTTGGCGAGTAGATTCGACTTGGGTGCCGCGCTTCGCAGCTCCGGAGCCCGCGAAACAGGGAGGTTGGGGTCCCTTCGCACGGCCCTGTCGGCAAGCCAGATCGCGATGACGCTTGCGCTGGTGGTGGGCGCGGTCCTGCTGCTGCGAACAGTCGCGAATCTACGCAGCGTCGAGACCGGGGTGGATGTGGAGCGCGTCGTCCGAGTCACGGTCGACCTGTCCATGGAGTTGGAGCCGGCCGAGCTTCATCTCCTCCAGCGTCAGCTCCTCGGCGAGGTGAGCAGCCTCCCTGGAGTCGAGCACGCCGCCTTGGACGTATATGGCCCGCATGGGGCCAGGACCCTCGGCCGGATCGGGCTCCCGGGGGCGAATGTCGACGATGAGGAGCCGCGCGAATCCCTCCCGATGATCTGGCAGGTGACACCCGGTTGGTTCGAGCTGTTCGGCATGGAGACCATCGCCGGCCGCACGTTCGAAGACTCCGATTGGCGTGTCCCGTCGGCCGACCCGGTCATCCTCACCGCCTCCCTGGCGCGTCGACTCTTCGGTCGAACCGACGTCGTCGGTCAGATCGTCATGGCTGGTGCTCGCGACCTGGTGGAGCGGCGGATCGTTGGCGTCGTGGAGGATTATCGCTCGCTATACAGCCCCTCCGAGCCCCAGGACGCCTACTTCGTGCCCTACGGGGACGTCCGGCGTTCGTATCTCACCCTCTTCGCGAAGACCGAGTCCCGGGATGGAACGGCAGCCGAGGCGATCCGAAACGTGGTGGAGTCGTCCTTCCCGGATGTCGCCGTTCCCGACCCCGTGTACCTCACCGATACCGTCGAGGAGATCCATCAGGAGGAGCGAATGCTCGGTCAGTTTCTGTGGATCCTTTCGGTGTTCGGGCTGCTGATGTCGGCCGTCGGCCTCTATGGTGCCATCTACTTCGTAGTCGTGAACCGAAGACGGGAGTTTGGCATCCGTCTCGCCCTGGGTGCTGATAGGAAACGGATACTGCAGCTGGTCGCTCGATCGGCTTTGGCCATCACTTTGGGAGGTGCCGTGGTCGGACTTCTTGCCGCCTATTGGCTGTCTCGGGTACTCCAGAACCGACTCTTCGGTGTGGGCGTGCTAGATGCGTCGTCGTATCTGGCAGCGGTGAGTCTGGTTGTCTTGGTTGCCGTGTTGGCCTGCGTAGCCCCGGCGAGAGCGGCGCTGCAGTCCGATCCTGTCGCGACCCTTCGGGCGGAGTAGTCGGCGATACGTGGTCCGCGCTGAGAGGGGAGCCCCCCCACGGGGCCAAGGTCTACCAATGCATGATCGGAGGGCACTGGGATCAGGGGACGCCCGATGAGCGTGCGGCCGGCGGGATCGCTATGGTCCAGGTCACGAGAGTCTTTGAGTAGGCGTGCCTGCAGCATCGGGCGGGCTTGCTCGAGGAGGACGTTTCGGAGAGCTGGCTCCGTCAGCTTCCATCGGAGCCTTGGCCTGCCCGACATGAGGCAGAGTGGGCGCGATCGGTCAGATGTTGAATGGGGAGTTCGCTCCGTCGGTGACGAGAAGTGGCGGCTGGATCAGGCGACCGAGCCCGCATGGGAACCGGGTGTCCCACCGGATCGGGACGTGAGAGAAGTCTGCGGTGCCGCCAGGGGCCCTCCGACCGACGCAAGAGGTGCCTAGCTCTGGAATGTCGGTTCCGACAACCCCTCTGTGTGCGACCCCTCGACCGAGGCGACGCTGGAGGACGTGATCCAGGGCGGGGAAGAGGCGTTCCCCGATGTCGCTGCCGGGAGAGCTAGCCGATCCACCCGGGCGTGTAGAGAAGAACCGCACCCCGGGCGTAGGAGGCCGATTCAGCGGGCGTGATGATCACGATCATCTCGAGCATCTCCAGCGAGAGGACGGGGATGATCTCCGGTGAGATCTCCGCTCCGTTCAGGTAGACGGGAAGACATTGACGATTCCGCCACTGGAAACAGGGTCCATCGCGCGTCTCCCGGGTCACGATGGCGGGAAGGTTGGACCAGCGAACGAGCTCAGTGAGGCCGTGCGCCCGGCGGAGATGGTCCTCGATCTCGGGACGCAGGATCGGCTCGAAGCGCAGAGATCGCGGATGTCTCCCGATGACGAGGCGCAGGCCGTCTTCCAGCTCTTCGAAGCGGTCGGCAGAAACACGAAGACCGGAGATGGGGACGGGAGTGGAGACCAGCTCCACGTCGATGCCGTACCGCTCTCGCTCGCCCACGGAAAGGAGGTGCGAGCGGAACGGCTCGTACCCGTAGGCCTCGACCGTGATGCGATACTCCCCCGGCCCATCGGTGGACAGGCGGTAGGCGCCCACCGAGTCTGATACGGACACGTCCTGGACCGCATCGTCGTCGTCGATGAGTCGGACCAGCGCACCGGAGACGCGTCTCTCGGTTCCGCGCTCCAGAACCACTCCGCCGAGATCCTGCCCGACCCCCGACCCGGGCAGAGCCAACACGGCCACGACGCCTGCCGACACGGCTCGGAGAGCGATCTTTGTTCGCTTGCAGAGATCCAACGGTCCCACCTTCGACGGGCACGATCCAACGCCTCGCGAGCACATGTACGGAGACTGGACCGGGTGGCTTACCTCGCCTGCTCGGTCCGCTCCAACCGGATCCAGGCCCAATACTCGTCGTCGCCGGGAAACGCCCACGTGGCGAACACTCCCACTGCGGGGTTGCCCAGGTCGTCCTGAGTCGACCATAGACCGATGGATACCTGCCGGTCCGATGATTCCGCGGTGGAGGTCCAGCCTGACCGCCCGAGCTGCCTCGCATAATGCTCGAAGAGCTCACTCGCCCCGAGCGACGTCCTGACGAGGACCTCCATGTCGATCCTATGGGATGATCCTCCTCCACCCCTGATGGATACCTCGGCCCCGGTAGGAGGCTGAAGCGTCGGCACGGTCAGGGCGTGCCCGGGACCCCGCTGCCCTCTGAGACGAGCATTCTCGCACGGCGTGGGACCCGGCTCCAGCCTGTAGAAGCGGATGCTCAGGTAGTCGACGTCGTTCCGGGTGAGCGCCGACGTTCGGAGGGAATGCGTGCTCCCGCACCAGACACCGCTGGTGGATCGCCGGCTCGCGACGAATCCGCCCCGAAACCCCGGCCCGGTCTCGTATTCCCAACCGGCGTCCTCCATCGCGGCCGCGTACGCGGACAGTGCGGCCTCGATGCCATCGTCGACCTCCAGGACGAGGGTGCCACCACCTTCGCGAGTCACACCGCCGACGACGCTCCCCCCTGGGAGGATCGGTACGACTGCCAGAACCTCGGCCGGTGGGCTTCCGACGAAGATCCGGTCTTCGGGCTCCTGGATACCGAGGAGGACCAGGGCGAGCTCCTCGGGCACCTCGCCCGAAGCTCTGGGACGCTCCTCCACAGAGGGCGGACCACATGCGAGGAATGCGGAGACACCGAGTAGAGCCAGACGCGACGTCATCTCCATGGCCGTTCCTCCATTGCGCGCACGCGGCCTCCCGACGGCTCGTGCTTCGTTCCGCATCAAGATGCCTTCCGAGCACGTCCGCCGCGAGCCCACGCGCTCCGACGGCGGCGACGTCGGACGTCCGGGAGATCCCACGCGGCCCCCGGTCCGTCAGGAGGCGCCGTCTGGACCGACCCTGGTTCCGTCGCGGGGGTCGAAGAAATGGAGACGGTCCGGGGGGAGGCGCACGGCCATCCGATCGCCTTCCGCGGCGCCGAGGTCCGGAGGCGCGACGACGCTGAGGACCGCCTCGGGCGTGAGGCGGAGTCGGACGAGGAGGTCGCTTCCCCGAGGCTCCACGAGCTCGATCTCACCGTCGGCGTCTCTCGGCGCTTCGTCACCGTCCACGGGGAGGACGTCGTGGGGCCGGATGCCCAGGAGGATCTCGTGGGGCAGCTCATGGGCTCTGCCGTCGTCGAGATGGAGATCGAATCCCGGTCCCTCGATGCGGACCCCGCCGCCGGTTCCCCGGGCGGTCGCCGTACAGCGTCGGATGTTCATCGAAGGCGATCCGATGAATTCGGCGACGAATCGGTTGGCCGGCTTCCGGTACAGTTCCATGGGGGGCGCCACCTGCTGGACGCGCCCTTCCCTGAGCACCGCCACCCGGTCCCCCAGGCTCATCGCCTCCTCCTGGTCGTGCGTCACGTACAGGAAGGTGGTGGCCGTCTTCCTGTGGAGTCTGGCGAGCTCCGCGCGGGCGTCCAGGCGAAGGCCTGGATCGAGGTTGGAGAGCGGCTCGTCCAGCAGGAAGGCCTTCGGCTCGCGGACCAGCGCGCGGCCCAGGGCCACCCTCTGACGCTGCCCGCCGGAGAGCTCGGCGGGCTTGCGATGGAGGAGGGGAGCGATGCCCAGCGTACGTGCGATGGCTTCGGCCCGCTCTCGGCGCTCCGAAGCCTTCACGCCGCGCATCCGGAGCCCGAACTCCAGGTTCTCGCGCACGGTCTTGTGGGGGTAGAGGGCATAGGCCTGGAAGACCATGGCCAGGTCCCGCTCCCGGGGCTCCGCAACCGTGACGTCCTCGCCGTCCACCCGCACCGTACCCCCGGTGGGCGCTTCGAGGCCGGCCATCACCCGTAGCAGCGTGCTCTTGCCCGATCCCGACGGTCCGACGAAGACCATGAACTCTCCGTCCCGCACCTCGAGGGTCACGTCGTCCACGGCCACGGTCCCTCCGGCGAAGACCTTCCGGACCCCTTCGAACCTCAACTCGGCCATGGACGCCTCCTCATCCTTTCACGGCGCCGGCGGTGAGACCGCTGACGATCCCGCGCTGAAACATTACCACCAGGAGCGCGACGGGGAGGGTTGCCACGACGACTCCGGCGAGAATCTCGCCCCAGGGGACCTGGTACCGTCCGCGGAAGAGGGCGATGGCCACGGGGACGGTCTGTCGCTCGGGGCCCACCGTGAAGGAGAGGGCGAAGAGGAACTCGTTCCAGGAGTAGAGGAAGGTGAGGATCGCCGTCGTGGCCAGGCCCGGGAGGGAAAGAGGGAGGATGATCTCCCAGAACGTCCGGAACCGACCCGCGCCGTCCACGTAGGCCGCCTCCTCCAGGTCCGGAGGGAGCTGTCGGAAGTAGCCGACGAGCAGCCACACCGTCAGGGGCATGGCGAAGGTCAGGTAGGGCATCACCAGTCCCGGGTAGCTGTCGATCAGCCCGACCTCGCGGAGGAGGAGGTAGAGCGGAGAGACGATGGAGATCTGGGGGAACATGGCCACGGCGAGCAAGAAGGAGAGGAGCAGCGCTCTGCCCCGGAAACGGAGCCGGGCGAGGGCGTAGGCACAGACCGAGCCCAGCGTCACCGAGAGGAGGGTGGTGGCGCCCGCGACGACCAGGGAGTTCCGGATCGGGAGCCAGAAGCGTCGGACCTGGAAGAGAGCCCGGTAGTGCTCCAGGGTGAGGGGCGACGGAAGGAGCGACGGATGCTGGAAGAGGCTCGCTTCGGACACCAGGGACGACCGCACCGTCCAGTAGAGGGGAAAGGCCGCCGCGGCGAGGAGCAGGACGACGACGGAGAGACCGAGCCGGCGGCGGGCGCCCTTCACCCGCGCTCCATCAGGTCGGCGTGACCGAGGAATCGCACGTAGGCCAAGGCGAAGAGGAAGGCGATGAGGAAGACGGTCATGGAGATCGCCGATCCGTATCCGAAGCGCAGACCCTGGAGCAGGGCGTCGAAGGCGAAGAGGGACAGAGGCTCGGTGGCCGTGCCCGGCCCACCGCCGGTGAGGACGTAGACGAGGTCGAAGACCCGGAGAGCGTCCAGCGTGCGGAAGAGGAGCGTCACGAGGAGGGCAGGGCGGAGAAGGGGAAGGGTGATCTCGCGGAAGCGCTGCCACCCTCCCGCGCCGTCCATGCGGGCGGCTTCGTAGAGGGCCTGGGGGATATTCTGGAGCCCCGCCAGAAGAAGGAGCGTCACGAAGGGGGTCATCTTCCATACGTCGGCCAGGAGGACCGGGACCCACGCCATCACCGAGTCGGCGAACCAGACGAGGGGATCGCCGAGGAGCCCGACGCCCAGGAGCAGCTGGTTGGCCACGCCTCCCTCTCCCTCGAACATGAAGCGCCACACGAGGGCGGCCACCGCCGTGGGGACGGCCCACGGAAGGAGGACGAGGACACGGGCCAGGCCGCGTCCTCGACGGATCTGGTCCAGCCCCAAGGCCAGGACCAGACCCAGGCCGAGCTCCAGTGGCACCGTCACCGCCACGAAGAAGGCGGTGTGTCCGACGGCCTCCCGGAACCGGGAATCGGAGAAGAGCTCGACGTAGTTGGCCAGCCCCACGAAGGGCCGACCACGCCACGGCATCCGGAGGTCGTGGAGGTGCATCGACTCCCAGGCGGTCCACGCCAGCGGGAAAAGGGCGACGAGGGCGACGACGCCCACGGCGGGAAGCACCATGGCCCACGCCGTGCGCCGCTCCCGACGCCGGAGCTTCGCGGAGCGCGAGGCCGTCCCGCCTCCGTCAGACACCCATCCTCCCGCCGCCACCGGGGGCCGCCGGGGAGGGCGACACCGGCGCCGTTGGCGCTGGAGGGTCCGTCGTTGGCGCTGGAGCGTCCGTCGTTGCCGCTGGAGGGTCCGTCGTTGCCGCTGGAGCGTCCGTCGTTGCCGCTGGAGGGTCCGCAATTGCCGCTGGAGCGTCCGCCCTCGCCGCGTCCGATTCGGAGGCGCGGGGTACGGCGTCGTCCGATCTTTCCGCGGACGCTCCGGGACGAAGCTCCACCCGCTCCAGGAGCGCTCTCATCTCGTCGGCCGCCTCTCTCAGCGCGGGAGCGGGCTCCCGCTGGCGGGTCAGCACCCGATGGAGCGCGATCTGGAGGATGGACGAGAGCTGGGTGTAGACGGGCGTCACCGGCCGAGGGACCGCGGCCTCGATGATGGAGCGGGCGCGCTCCGGGTCGACGGGGAGGGCGTCGGCGAGCTCGGGCCGATCGTACAGATCCCTTCGGGCGGGGTACTGGCCCGCCCCTCGGGCCCGCTCCAACATCTGCTCGGGCCCGGTGAGGAACGCCACCACCCGCCACGCGGCCGCCGGCTCGTCGCTGTGGGCGTTGACGGCGAGCTGCGCACCCCCCAGCGCCGAAGCGCCCTCGGCGCCGGGACCCGCGGGGAGGGGCGCCACGTCGAAGCGACCGGCGACTTCCGAGGCCGACGAGTCCTGCATGAGCGGGTAGGCGTACGGCCAGTTCCGCATGAAGAGCGCGCGCCCGCTCTGGAAATCGAGGCGGGTCTGTTCCTCTTGCCACGTGAGGGCCGCCTCCGGCACCGCCCCGTGGGCGTAGATGGCGTCCCGCATGAACGTGAGGGCCCGAACGGCCTCCTCGGAGTCGACTCGGACCCGTCCGTCCGGCTCCAGCACCCGCCCGCCGAAGGCCCGGAGGTGCTCGAGGAAGGTCACCACGAGTCCTTCGTACCGGGCCCCCTGCCAGACGAAGCCGTGGGGGATCCGTTCCGAGCGGGTACGGGCCGTCTCCAGCAGGGCTCCGTAGCTGGAGGGAGGGGAGTCGAGCAGATCGCTCCGCCAGTAGAGCATTCCCACGTCCACGAACCAGGGGACGGCGTAGAGGGCGTCCTGCCAGAGGTTCGCCCGGATGGTGGCGTCGAAGAAGGCGTCCGTCGGGGGATCGAAGGACGAGAGCGGGAGGATCCATCCCGCGGCGGCGAACTCGGCGGTCCAGATCACGTCGAGCTGGAGGATGTCCGGGTCCGGACTCCGGGCGACGAGCCACTGGACGTAGAGCTGATGGCGCTGATCGGCGGCGTCGGGGGTGGGCCGGATCTCCACCCGGACGTCGGGATGCTCCTCCTGAAAGGCTTCGAGCTGTCGGCGGAGGATGTCCGCCTCGGCTCCCACCGCGCTCCCGGAGATCGTGACCCGGGTGACGCCTTCGTCTTCGAAGACACACCCGACGAAGGTGAGGCCGAGCGAGAGGAGGATCGTCAGTGGATGGCGTGCCGGCTTCATGATCGTGGGGTCGGAGCTCCGGGTCGGCCGGGTCGCGGTCGTCGTTCGTCGCGTACACCATGAACCCCCGCATGTGCAAGCAGTCCGACTCGTCGGGGTCTTCGTCTTCACCGGTCGCACCCTTCCTAGTGCCGCCCGGCGCCTACGCCTCTTAACGCTTCGGGTCCGTCACGCGTCCTTGGAGTAGACCCGAGGCGGCGTCGAGCGCCGGACGCCGCGTACGGGTGGCGTGTGCTCGTGGGACCCTGCAGGGGGCAGCAGTCATGGTGTGTGGGGGGCGGAGGACCGCAGCCCGGTGGATACCGACGGCCGTGGCCCTGTGGGCGGCGCTGGGCGTCCAGCCGCTGTCGGCCCAGGACGAGCCGGCCCTTCCTTCGGGGTCCGCGGTGGTCACCGGACAGGTCGTCGTGGGGGATACGGGCCAGCCGCTCCCCACCGTCAGCGTGGAGCTCCTGTACGCGTCCGATTCGGTCCAGATCGGATCTTCCGTGGCCGACGAGGAAGGTCGCTTCACCATCCCGAGGCTCCCGGAGGGCACGTTCTTCGTGCGTCTCACGAGCATCGGCTACGGGACCGTGACCACGGAGGCCTTCGAGGTCGCCGCGGCCGAAGTGCGGGACCTCGGTCGCCTCGCCATGCCTGTGGAAGCCGTCGAGATGGAGCCGATCACCGTCTCGGCGGAACGGACCGCCGTGACCTACGAAGCCGATCGGACGACGTACAACGTGGGCGTGATGCCGGGGACCGAGGGTACTTCGGTGACCGAGACGTTGGCCACCATCCCCGAGCTGGAGGTCGACATCGACGGACGGGTGACGCTGCGCAACAGCCCGGTCCGCATCTACATCGACGATCGTGAAGCACCGATGGACGGCGAGGCGCTCGCGCTCTTTCTGGAGCAGTTCCCGTCCGACTACATCGCGCAGATCGAAGTCATCGACAATCCGTCGGCGCGCTACGACGCCGACGGGAGCGGTGGGATCGTCAATCTGGTCACGAAGGAAGGGGTCGAGCTCGGACTGAGCGGCAGCGTCTTCGCCAACGCCGGCAGCCGAGGGGAATACGGCGTCGGGGGCCGCGGAACGATGCAGCGAGGCCCGTGGACCGTGAACGGAGGCGGCTTCGGTCGCTTCTCGGACTCCGAGGAGTCGGGCTTCGACCTCCGCCAGAATCTGTACGTCGATCCCGCGTTCCTCCGCCAGAGCTCCTGGACCGGGCGCTCCGGGCTCACGGGCGACCTCGACTTCGAGGTGCGCTACGACCCCACCGAGGATACCCGCATCTTCGTGGAGAGCCGTGTGTCGGGCACGGAGCGCGACACGGAAGGGCTGACGACCACGACCCACCTCAGCGATCTCGAGTCTCCCATCCTCGCCTTCGACCGCTCCCGGGCGTCCGACTCCCGTAGGGTCTCCTTCGATGCCGCGGCAGGATTCGAGTGGGAGAGCGAATCCGAGAGCGAGGACGAGCTCGAGATCGAGGTGGAGCTCGAGCGCGGAACGCAGTGGCAGAACAGCCGGGAGGAGATTCTCGAGGGCCTCACCGAAACGGAGCGGGACCTCCTGATCCCCGCGGAGCTGACCCTGGAAGACGAGGACGAGCTCGAGACCGAATGGGCCATGGAGGTCGACTACACGCGCACGTTCGGTGGCTCCACGGAGGTCGAGATGGGCTACGAGCTGGAGCACGCCAGCACCGAGAACGATCGGCTGATCCGGCTCGTGGAGGACCCCGGGGCGGCCCCGGACGGAGAGCTCGAAGACCGGGGACACGACAACCGGGAGGTCGGCCACTCGGCGTACGGGACCGTAGAGCAGGACATGGGGGACCTCAGCGTGGAGGTGGGTCTGCGGGCCGAGTACACGGATCTGCGGTTCCGACTTCCGGAAGGGACCCGGTTCGGACAGGACTGGTTCAACCTCTTCCCCAGCGCGAGCGCGTCGTGGAGGGTCAGCGACGACGTCAGCCTGCGGCTGTCGTATTCGCGGAGGGTCGATCGGCCCGGGATGTCCGAGCTGAACCCGGTCAACAGGTCCACGGACCCGCTCTATCGTCGTGTCGGCAATCCCGACATCGAGCCGGAATTCTCGCACACGCTGTCCGGACATGCCCGTTGGTCGGTGGGTCGCGGCCACCTTCGACTGTCGCCCTACTACCGGGCGACCACGAATGGCTGGGCCCGGATCACGACGGTGGACGAGAACGGCGTGTCCACCCGTACGTACGAGAATCTCGCCTCGAGCGAGGCTTTCGGTGCCTCTCTCACATATTCCCTCCGGCAGCGTGACGGACGATGGGGCGGCCACGTGAGCGTATCCGCGGCGCGGGAGAACCGGGACGCGAGCAATCTCGACGAGCGGTACTCGGGCAGCGCCCTGCGGCTGTCGAGCCGGGCCAACGTCGACGCCCGGCTCACCGGGAGCCTGAGCGCCGAAGCCAACCTCCGATACTCGCCGCCCCGGGACCTCCCCCAGGGACGCGTCCTCGCCCGGTACAGGGCGGATTTCGGCATGCGATACCGGATGCTCGAGAACCGGATGTCCCTCCGGCTCCGACTCCGCGATCCCTTCGGTCTGGAGCGGTCGGAGAGCCGGCTACGGGACCTCGACTACATCATCCTCGGTCGCAGCCGGCCCTCGACGCGGAGCTTCGAGGTCAGCGTCTCCTACGCCCTCGGCGGGGGCGGCGAATATCGCGGCCGGCGTCGATGGCGCTGATCAGGCGACGCACCCCGCGTCTCCCGGTGCCGCCACGGATCATTTGAGCCTGGCCCCGGGCTCGGCGTATCTTTGAGCGTTCCCCGGCGGCGGTGACCCGCCGGCTCGACGCCCCCTCACGCATCCCCGCCCATGCAACGACGATGGCTGCTCCGTCCGGGCCTGCTGGTCCTCTCCGCAGCCATGCTGGGGGTGCCGGGAGGATCCGCGTCCGCCCAGGCCGGAAGCGTCGAAGGCACGGTCGCCCTCGAGCCGCCTCCGCCACCGCGCCGGACCGCCGACCGCTACGCCGGTGCGGCGGCGGCGCCGGAGCGGGTGCAGCGTGTCCCGGCCGTGGTCTACGTGGTCGGCGCGGTGCAAAGCTCGGAACCGCGGCCGAGTGCGGCCCGGATGGTCCAGCAGGACACGGCCTTCACGCCTCCCGCCGTGGTCGTGCCCGTGGGTGGGACCGTCGAGTTTCCCAACGCCGATCCGTTCTTCCACAACGTCTTCTCCTACTCGAGCGCCCGCCGCTTCGATCTCGGCAGGTACCCGCAGGGGGAGTCCAAGTCGGTGACGTTCGACGAGCCCGGCGTCGTCGGCGTCTTCTGCGAGGTCCACGACAAGATGCGGGGCGTCATCATCGTGACCCGCAACCCCTTCCACGCGGTGGTGGGGGACGACGGGTCGTTCCGCATCGACGGACTGCCCCCCGGGGAGCACGAGCTCGCCTTCTGGAGCGCTGATCACCGACCGGTGCAGCGCACCGTCGTCGTCGACCCGGGTCGGACCACACGCGTCGAGGTGGAGCTGAACAACCGGTGATCGTGCACGCGAGGGGAGGACGTGACCCGGAGGAGCTGAGTCCTTGAACTGGATCCGGCGGAGCTTCGGAGCGAAGCTCTTCGCCGCGTTGATCGGCACCGTGGGGCTCCTGCTCACCATCACCCTCGTCGTGGTGCGAGCCCAGACGAACCGCGAGATCCGACTCGTGGAGGACCGGACGGTCCGGAGCGCCGAGCAGCTCTTCCAGGAGCTCAACGAGCTGCAGCGCCAGCAGGCCGACCAGCTCGCCCGGCCCTTCACCGAGAGTCGGCGCACGCTCGTCCTCCTCGACGAGGCCATCCGGACGCGAGACATCGAGTATCTGGCCGGGGAGGCCGCGTACGAACTGCTCCGCTCGGGACTCGCCGAGTTCGACGACGCCCTCGTGGTGCTCACCGACGACCGCGGCACCCCCGTGATCTCCATGATCGGCGGGGAGACCGTCGAGGGAGATCCCGCCGACGTGGCGCCCCTCGCGCGCGCGGTGCTCCAGAGCCAGGACGTCCTCGACATGAGCGCCTACCGGGTCGTGGACGGCCGCCTCTACAACCTGCAGGCCCATTTCATCGAGCTCGCGTACCGTCCCATCGGGACCATCACCTTCGGTCTCCCCATTCTGCCGGACGACCTGGAGCGGATGGCCGACATCGGCGTCTTCGAGGTATGCCTGCTGGTGGAGGGGAGCTGCCTGGTGGCCAGCTCGGGCGTCGACCCTCGGATGGAGGCGCGAATGGCGTCTTCCGTCGCCGGGAGCGAGCCCCTGCGCACCGATCTCGGCGGTACGGAGTGGTCCATACAGCACGAAGCCCTGGTGCCCGGCGAGCCTCGCCACGGGCGCCGGGTGGTCGCCGTCCCCCTGGACGAGGTCCGGGCGCCCTTCGAGAACATCCAGCTGACGCTGCTGCTGACGGGCGGTGGCGCCCTCCTCCTCTGCACGCTGCTGGCCATCGGCCTCAGTCGCTCGCTGATGCGCCCGGTACGGGACCTGGTCACGGCCACCGGTCGCGTCGCCGAGGGGGAGTACGAGACGCAGGTCGACGTGCGTTCCCAGGACGAGATCGGGACGCTGGCCGACGCGTTCAACGACATGACACGGGGCCTCCGCCTGCGGGAGCGGTATCGGTCGGTGCTGAACAAGGTGGTGTCGCAGGACGTCGCTACGGAGCTCATGACGGGAGAGGTCGAGCTGGGAGGCGAGAACCGCGAGATCTCCGTGCTCTTCGCCGACATCCGCGGCTTCACCTCCATGACCTTCGGCATGGAGCCCCAGGAGGTCATCCAGCTCCTCAACGACTGCATGGAGCAGCTGAGCCGAGCCGTGGACGGCGCCGGCGGCGTCGTGGACAAGTTCATCGGAGACGAGATCATGGCCGTCTTCGGGGCTCCGGTCGCCCAGGAGGACCACGCGCGTCGTGCGCTCCGGGCAGCGCTGCGGATGCGCCGCGGGATGGCGGAAATCAACGAGGAGCGCGCTGCCGCGGGGGTCGCGCCCCTGGGCGTGGGCATCGGCATCGCGACCGGGATCGCCGTAGCCGGCAACATGGGCTCGGCGGACCGCCTCAACTACACCGTCCTCGGAGAGACGGTGAATCTGGCGGCGCGGCTCACCGACGAGGCCGCCGCGGGGGAGATCCTGATCAACGAGCGGACCCGGAGCTCGGTGACCGAGGGTCTCGTCGCCACGTGCGTGGGAGAGCGTTCCTTCAAGGGCTTCGCCCGGAAGACGCTGGTCTACTCCGTGTCGGACTTCGAGGCGGTGGAGACGGCCGGGGCTTGAGCCGGATCGGGTGGTCCTCCGGCCACGGTGCCCCTAGAAGGCCCACCAGAGGCGCAGCCCCAGAAACGTGGTGTCCCCTTCCGGCCCTCCACGCTGCACCTGCCGGTGACCCGAGAGGAGGAGCCCCGTGTTTCCCGAGAGCCTGTACCCCACCGAGCCCGCGAAGCGGACCACGTCGTGGTCCCAATCCTCCTCCGCCGGCGGAGTGCCGTCGAGGGAGCCGTGTCTCAGCGGACGAAAGTCGATGAGCCCGCCGCGGGCGGCGACGAACAGCCCCGCCGCGAGATCGCTCTGCACTTCCAGCGTGCCGCTCAGCCCCGAGGGCATGCCGGCGACGTTGGGCACCTCCCACCGATCGCGGATGCCCTCCGCTCGGATCATGACCGGCCCCCGGGCGTAGGCGACGTCCACGGAGACGAGCTCCTGGTCGAACTCCCGCCAGCCTGGCGCGGGCGTACCCGGGGGCGAGCCCTCGGGTGGAAGGATGGCGCCCGCCTTGGGCTGGGCCATCCAGGGCCCCCGGTCGTAGGACGCGCCCACGTCGAGGGACGCCGACGCCTTCCAGCGGGCTCCGAACACCCACGAGGGCCGTGAGAATTGATCCGGGTCCAGTGCCCAGGCGTTGGGATGGCTGGAGGGCGCGCTGTTCATGGCGGCGGCGCGGAGGTTCACGGGACCGACACGGCCGAACACCATGGCGCCCCACTGGTAGGGGACGTCCCAGACGGGTGGCGCCCCGGGGAGGTCGACGTCGTCGGGCGAGTCCTTCCAGCGCAGGAAGGCTTCCGTGCTCCCCGGCACCCGCCAGCGATTCATGACCGTGCGATAGTCGTACGCCAGGGGCGGACGGAGGAAGGGGTCGAGGACGGTCAGATGTCGTGGCGCGTACGAGCCGAAGGGGCTGGAGAAGCGTCCGAACTGAATCCCCAGGCGCCCCGCTCCGTCCACGAGCCGCACGAAGGCCTGCTCGAGCCTCGTACGCTGGGGGGCCTCGAAGTTCTCCCGGCCCCGATCCGTCCGCACCTCCAGCAGGGAATAGACGTGCTCGCCGAGGAAGATGTCGGCGAAGACCCGGAGCCGAAACAGGTCCAGCGTGCCCTCCCCGGCCCGGAATTCCCGGCCGAGATCGACGTGACACGCGTCGCACACCGACGCGTCCGGCGACGTGGACGGCTCCCACCCGTTGACGACGTGGGCTCCCTCGAGGTCCAGACGGCCCGACAGAAGGAGCTGGAAGAAGCCGGAGCTCGAAATGTACTCCAGCCCCATCCCCTGAAGCGTCGGAAGCTCGGGGATCTGGGCGCCAAGAAGCGTCGGGTGGACGAGGCCCGCCAGGACCCACACCAGGGCCCAGCCGCGCCCGGAGCGGCGACGTACCGCCCGGCCCGGGCCAGCGCTGCAGGGCTTCCCTCGGGTTCCGTCCACACGTCGCCCTTGGATGTGACCCGACATGTGGCTCACGACGATGGGTTGATTCCGATGGGTTGGAAGATCCGAGCGGCCCCCGAGGCCAACGCCACGGTATCCAAGGGGGGGATGGCGGGCAAGACGACGGGGCAGGGCGGACGTCCATGCTTCCCCTTGACATCTTAGGGGAACGGTGGCGAGAATTCCCCTCGACATCTTAGGGGAGCTGGCTGCTCGCACCACGGGCGACGGGGTTCGGGTTCTGCTCCTGCCACGCGCGGGGACGCCGATGACGCGACTGGAGATCCTGCAGGGCACGCTCGACCTTCTCATCCTGCGCACCCTCGCCGCAGAGCCGCGGCACGGCTATCAGATCGCGCGTGAGATCAAGGAGTCCTCCCGGGACGTGCTGCAGGTGGAGGAGGGCGCGCTCTATCCCGCCCTGCATCGCATCGAGGGTCGGGGGTGGATCGAGGCCAGCTGGGGCGTCTCCGAGAACAACCGTCGGGCGAAGTTCTACGCGCTCACCGAGGAGGGACGGGAAGCCCTCCGGGCCCAGTCCCGGAGCTGGGACGAGTACGTCGCCGCCGTCGGCCGCGTGATGGGCGAGGCTGCGGGAGGTGTGTCGTGAGCGGCTCCACGTCCGACTCGGGTCGAGACCGGCCGGCGGGTCAGGGGAGCCGCCCGGCCCCGGACCCCCACAGGCGACCGGCCCGCTCGCCTCTGGAGGGTACACCCGCGGGACTGGAGGCCTGGGAGCGGGACCTGGACGCCGAGATCGAGGCGCACCTGGCCCATCGGATCGACGACCTCGTCGCCGCGGGGATCTCCGAGGTCGAGGCCCGGGCGCAGGCCCGAAGCGAGTTCGGAGACGCCGAGCGCGTCAAGGCGGAGAGTCGAGAGGTGCGGCGAGCGCGGCACCGGTCCATGCAACGGGCCTCGTCGGCCCAGGGCGTCCGCGAGGATGTTCGATGGGCCCTGCGTCAGCTCCGGAGGGCACCCGGGTTCGGCCTGACGGCGGTGGCGACGCTGCTCCTGGGCATCGGGGGCGCGGTGACCATCGCCAGCGTGGTGGACGCCGTGGTGTTCGAGCCGCTTCCCTTCCGAGATCCCGACGCCGTCGTGTTCGCCGACATGCGGACGCCCGAAGGTCGCCCGTTCTCGGTGGCCGAGGCGACCTTCCTGGACTGGCGCCGGGAGGTGGGCTCCTTCGACGGCGTGGCCGCGCTGCATACCGTGAGCGGAACGCTCCGGGCCCCGGGCCGACCCCGTGCGGTGCGGGTGGCCCGCATCAGCCACGACCTCCTCGACGTCCTGGGACTGGAGCCCCTGCTCGGCCGCCCCATCGCCGAGGAAGAGGATGGCCCCGCCACGCCGTCGCCGGTGGCGCTTCTGTCACCGGGGACGTGGCGGAGCGACTTCGGTGCCGATCCGGAGGTGATCGGCTCCATCATCGACCTCGACGGGACCCGCTATCAGGTCATCGGCGTGATGCCCCCCGCGGTGGAGGTGCTCACGGGGGAGACGCCGCCTCTCTTCGTGCCCATGGGGGCCGATCCGACCCTCGCCCGGGACGATCACTACCTGGACGTGGTGGCTCGTCTCGCGCCGGGAACCGCGCTGGAAGACGCCGCCGCCGAGCTCGCGGACGTGCAGGACCGGCTCAGCCGGACGCACGGCGCCGATCTCGGCTGGACCACGCGGGTTCGGTCGGCCCGGGAGGTCTTGATCGGAACGACCGTGGAGCGCGCCGGCGTGGTGCTCCTGGGCGCGGCGCTCCTCCTCCTCGTGATGGCGTGCGTCAACGTCTCGAATCTGCTCATGGTCCGGGCGACCATCCGCCGCGGGGAGATGGCGCTCAGAGCAGCGCTGGGGGCGAGTCGCGGCCGGCTCGTCCGTCAGCTCTTCACCGAGTCGGGTCTCCTGGCGCTGCTGGGCGGCACGCTGGGGATCGTGTCGGCGTATCTGACCCTCCCCGTCGTCAAGGCGCTCGGGGCCGCCCGGATCCCTCGACTCGACGAGGCCGGGCTCGATGGGTCGGCCGTGTTCGTGGGTTTGGCGGCGGCGGCGGTCGCCACGGTCGCGTGCGGGTTGGCGCCCGTGGTCCAGCTCCGGGGGGAGCGGCTCGGAGACTCCATCCGGGCAGGCCGCGGCCGGTCGGGAGATCCAGGTCGGCGTATCCGATCCTTCCTCGTGGCGGGTCAGGTGGCGCTCACCGTCGTCCTGCTGACCGGCACCGGTCTCCTGCTGCGCTCCTTCGTCGAGCTCACCCGCGTGGATCCAGGCTTCGAGCCCCAACGGACGATGGCCTTCTCCATCGACATGCCCGATGGCTCGTGGGACTGGCAGGTACGCCGTGAGCTCGTGCCGCGGCTCCGGGAGGCCATCGCCTCGGTTCCCGGCGTGACGGCCGTGGGGGGAACCGCGGTGACGCCGTTCTCGGGCTACGCTCTGGCCAATTTCGTGGCTCCGGAAGACCGCCTCCCCGACCGGGCTGCGGACTTCACTCCCATCCAGTGGAGGGTCGTGACGCCCGGCTTCTTCGAGGCCATGGGGATGGAGCTTCTCGACGGGCGGCCGTTCCGGGCATCCGACAGCTACGAGGGCGGCGCCCCGGTGGTGATCGGCGAGGCCCTGGCACGGAGGTCGTGGGACGAGGAGAGCGCCGTCGGACGGAGGCTCGTCTGGGGCGACCCCCAGGGCAGCCGGTTGACGGTGGTCGGGGTCGTGGAGGACCTCCGGGACGTCGAGCTCGGCGCCACCCCCCAGCCCATCGTCTATCGGCCCCACCGACAGATCCCGTGGGCGGCCATGACGATGGTCGTTCGCTTCGAGGACGTCGATCCGGCCACCGTCGTGTCGGGCGTGCGGACGAGGGTGAGCGAGACCGTGCCCGGGCTGCCCGTCGGAGAGGTGGCGTCGCTCGACGAGATCCTGAGCCGGGCGGTGGCGGAGCCGCGCTTCAACCTTCAGCTCCTGTCGGCCTTCGCCCTCGTCGGCCTCCTGATGGCTCTGGTGGGTGTATATGGACTCACGGCCTTCGACGTCCGCCGCCGGTTCGCCGAGATCGGGATCCGACTCACCCTCGGTGCGCGGCCGGAGGGGATCCGGTCGATGATCCTCCGTCAGCGGATGCGGACCACCCTCGTCGGTCTCGGCGCGGGGCTGGCGGTGGCGTGGGCCCTGTCCGGCATGGTCTCGGCGCTCCTGTATGGCATCGAGCCCAGCGACCCTGTCACCTGGCTGGCCGTACCGGCCGTGGTGATCCTCGCTTCCCTCGCGGCCACGTATCTGCCTGCACGGAAGGCGACCGGAGTGGACCCGCGGCACGTCCTGAACGCGGAGTAGGGCAGGGCGGGGGCGGACGCCGCACCGACGTCGACCGCCGCTGACGAGCCGTTCCGGGGAGGTCCTGCGCCTTCCACGGTTGAACCCCAACCGCGAGACGAACCCATGGATACTCCCCTGCGCCTCATGGCCGTGCTGGCCCACCCCGACGACGAATCGCTGGCCATGGGCGGCACCATCGCCAAGTACGCCGCCGAGGGCGCGGACGTGCATCTGGTCACCGCGACGCGGGGTGAGCGTGGGCGATGTGATCACGTGTCCCCGCGTCCCGAAGATCGGGAGGTGGGACACATCCGGGAGACCGAGCTCCGTGCGGCGGCCGAGATCCTCGGCGTGGAGAGCGTCACCTTCCTCGACTACCTGGACGGCGCCCTCGCGGAGGTCGATGCGCAGGAGGCGACGAGCCGGATCGCGGAGCGGATCCTCCACGTGCGTCCGAAGGTGGTCGTCACCTTCGCCCACGACGGCTTCTACGGACACCCGGACCACATCGCCATCTCTCAGTTCACCACGGCGGCGGTCACCCAGGCGGCCGCCCGCGGATACGCCGTGCCGAAGCTCTACTACCTGGCGTGGCCCCAGTCGAAGTGGGACGCGTATCAAGCCGCGCTGAAGGAGTTGGTCTCTCGTGTGGGCGATCAGGTCCGCCAAGCCCAACCGTGGCCCGAGTGGGCGCTGACGACCGTCCTGGACACCCGCGAGACGTGGCGGACCGTGTGGAAGGCCGTGTCGGCCCATCGCTCCCAGGTGGAAGGGTATCGGAAGCTCAAGGAGCTCCCCCAACACCTCCACCAGGCGCTCTGGGGGACCGAGTTCTTCTATCGGGCCCTGAGCTTGGTCAACGGAGGCCCCGTGGTGGAGACGGATCTCTTCGAAGGCATGCGCTGAGCCGGGTACGACGCTGCGAGGTCCCCCCTCGGCGCCCGTGAAGGCGTCTCAGCGGCGTTGGAGGTTGAGGTTGTCCCGGCTCTCGATCCAGATCTTGAAGGCTGCCACGCGGAGCTCGACCGAGCACTCCGCGGGGGCCCACACCTGCTCTTGATGCGCGGCGATGGTCCGGAAGATGGGCGGCAGGTGCTGCTTTCGCTGCACCATGCCACCCACCGGGTCCTCGGCCACGTGGAGGATCTTCCCGACGCCGGCGACGATGAGCCGCGTCATGCACATGGGACAGGACTCCAGGGAGGTGATGAGCGTGTGATCCCGGGCCTGCTTGCGGGGCCAGCCGAAGGCCTCGTACTCGTTCATGACGACCATCTCGGCATGGAGATCGGAGCGGAAGCTCTCGGCATGAACCCGGTTGTGGCCCGCCACGAGCACGCGACCGTCCGGGTCCAGGAGGACCGCTCCCACGCCGTAGGTGCCGGCCTCCACCGCGTCGAGGGCGAGGCGACATGCCTCGAGGGCGTACGTCTCGTGCCTGTGCTTCGGCGAGGGGACGAAGTCGTCGAGGTAGCGCCGCCACCGCTCCGCCCGCTCCCTCGCCGCCTCAGACAGGGGCATGGGCGGCCGGGCCCCACCCGAGGGCGACGGTTCGGAGCGAGACGGATGCGCCTTCGGCGACGGCCCCTTCGGACGTGTTCATGGAGGCCCATCCTCGGGCGGCGCGGAATCCATGTCAATCCTCCGTGTGATTCGCATGGGGACTCTCCCGACAGGCGGATCAGGGGTCCGCCGACTCCCCGGCCACGGGTGTCCCGACCACCTTTTTCATGGGAGCGTGTGCCATGTCCGAAAAGCGGATTCCAGGACATCTCGACCACGCCCGGCGACAGATGGTGGATCGGCAGATCCGAAGCAGGGGCGTGAAGGACGAGTCCGTCCTGACCGCGATGCTGGAGGTCCCCCGGGAGCGCTTCGTCCAGCCGGGATACGCGTCCTTCGCGTACGAAGACACGCCGCTACCCATCGAGGAAGGGCAGACCATCTCCCAGCC